>NZ_JAMYTD010000008.1:0-193738 GCF_040322255.1 Mesorhizobium sp. M0166
CAGAGAAGCGGCTGCGTTTCATGTCCTGGTCCTCTCGATGGCCAGAACGAACTTCAAACCGGATTAGATCAGAGGGGCAAGGTCAAAGCTTCCAAAATCCTGATGCACCAACCGGTTTCTATCTCGGCCGATCTCAAGAAATGCCTTCGCAGCCTCATCAAACTGGACGCGGTTTCTCACCAAAGACGTCATATGTTCCCTAAAGACGTCTCCAAACATTTGATAAAATTTGTTCGCGTTATTTTTATCCCAATCAAACCACGTGTGGTATTGCCGGCTTATAACTCGGGCTTTAATCAAGTCGCCAACCATCGTGTTTGCGCTGCTATTCCTTGCAAACTCTTCCACTATGTTGGCGAGCGCGTTTTCGAAATAGCTCGCCGCGCTTAGCAGTATCGATTTTCTCGAATTGCCGTCCAAGCTATTCTGAAGAGAAATTTCACCAGCTCGACCTAGGACGTCATAGGTCGCGACAAATTCCTCATATATAGTATCTACGACCCCCACCTGATCGCCTCATCAAAGGGATGAAATTATTTCCCTCGCCTTTGAAATTCTAGTTTCAACATTGGAGGTTCTCGTTGTTCCTTCTAGTGAAGCGAGAACGAAATCCTTGTCTTTCTCAAGTGACGTGACTTCGCTTGGATTTATGACGCCCTTGACCTTCCTTCTCTCTTTGAAGGCCGTTGAGCAAGCTGCCGTGAACACCGCTTCAAACAGCGCAATATTAAATCTCCCATTTCGGGGATTGGTGAACGCATCCATTTGAAGTTCTGCGCACGCCTTCAGGAAAGAGTGGAACAAAGCCTCCAAATACGAATTTTGCTCTTTCGTATGGCTCTCGCACATCCTAGAAAAGTGATTTAGAAATCTAACTAAAGATGGAGCATATTTGTCCCCATCGATCAACATCGCGAATCCCCGTAGAAGAATCTCTATATCCTTCATATGTAGATCTGGCTCGGTATTTCCTAGGAATTCCCTCCATTTCTTATCTTGATTTATTCTGTATAGCATATCGTAGAAATTGGAATGGTACATACTGGTGCGAATCTCTTGCGGCCTTAGATTAACCCCGCCGGTATTAAGCCTATTGAAAACTTCATAAATAGCCGAGTCGTCGTCTTCGGGGGAGTTTTGTCTCACAACAATATTTCTAATGGGACGAAGATCCAATTGCGTCTTATATTCACCGAGCGTCGAATAGTTCAGCCCGTGGAACTTGTTGGACTCGTTTGGGAGTCGGCCCGTAAGCTTCAGTTTGAAATCCTCGAAATATGCATCGTCATGAAGTATCTCATCAGGTATCCGACCATGTAAATCGAATATCGCCCTAAGTTCGATCCTGTTATCTGTTCTTGGGAAGCGTCGCTTCATGAAATAATAAATTGACATTAGCCGCTGTTGACCGTCTATCACTAGAAACTTATTTCTAGATTGTTCATAAAGAAATAACTGAGGAACAGGTATACCGATTATCAAGGACTCAATAAGTTTTGACGCCCTCGTTCGGTCCCATACATAGTTTCGTTGGAAACCCGGTATACGAACGGCGCCGGCTTCGATGAAGCTGTAAAGCGTTAATACATTGAAGTCGTTCGGGGTGGCCGTAATGTCGTATTCGTCGACTTGGCCCTCGTCTGCATCATCGGCATAGTCGTCAAACCAAGAGTCTGTGTCGTCGGACATTCAAATCTCCAAATCGCGCGAAGCGCGTCGTGTCCATTAATCACAAATCTCAACGAGGCGTCAAAGGTCTCAATTCAACAAGAGTTAGGGAATATACACCCGAGCTAATCAGCCACAGATCCATTAACTATCGCAACTTTGATCCGATATTTGACCCTCAATGCTGAAGCTGCCTTAGACAAGCCAGCCCTCAGACCACTCCTGTATGAGTTAGAGTCGACGGCAAAAAGCATCAGAATATCGCGCAGCAGCCTCTTCAATCCCCCATCTTCAGCGCCTGGATAAACGCCTCCTGCGGGATGTCCACCTTGCCGAACTGGCGCATCCGCTTCTTGCCCTCTTTCTGCTTGTCGAGCAGCTTGCGCTTGCGGGAGACGTCGCCGCCGTAGCATTTGGCGGTGACGTCCTTGCGCAGCGCCGAGATCGTTTCGCGGGCGATGACCTTGCCGCCGATCGCCGCCTGGATCGGGATCTTGAACAGATGGTGCGGGATCAGCTCCTTCAGCTTCTCGCACATCTGGCGGCCGCGCTTTTCGGCCGCCGTGCGGTGGACCAGCATCGACAGCGCGTCGACCGGCTCCTCGTTGACCAGGATCGACATCTTGACCAGGTCGCCTTCCTTGTAGTCGGTGAGGTGATAGTCGAAGGACGCGTAGCCCTTGGAGATCGACTTCAGCCGGTCGTAAAAGTCGAAGACCACCTCGTTGAGCGGCAAATCGTAGATCAGCATGGCGCGTTTGCCGACATAGGAGAGGTCGGCCTGGATGCCGCGCCGGTCCTGGCAGAGCTTCAGGATGCCGCCGAGATAGTCGTCGGGGGTCAGGATGGTGGCGCGGATCCACGGCTCCTCGATGGCCGATATCTTGACCACGTCGGGCATGTCGGCCGGGTTGTGCAGTTCCTTGACCGTGCCGTCGTTCAGCAGCAGGCGGTAGACGACGCTCGGCGCGGTGGCGATGAGGTCGAGGTTGAATTCGCGCTCCAGCCGCTCCTGGATGATTTCGAGATGCAAAAGGCCGAGGAAGCCGCAGCGATAGCCGAAGCCGAGGGCCGCGCTGGTTTCCATTTCGAAGGAGAAGGACGCGTCGTTGAGGCGCAGCTTGCCGACGGCGGCGCGCAGGTCCTCGAAATCGGCGGCGTCGACCGGGAACAGGCCGCAGAACACCACCGGCTGCGCCGGCTTGAAGCCGGGCAGGGCCTGTGCCGTCGGCCGCTTGTCCTCGGTGATGGTGTCGCCGACGCGGGTGTCGGCGACTTCCTTGATCGAGCCGGTGAAGAAGCCGAACTCGCCGGGGCCGAGCTCATCGACATTGATGCGGGCGGGCGTGAAGACGCCGGTGCGCTCGACCAGGTATCTGGCGCCGGTGCCCATCATGCGGATGGTCTGGCCCTTCTTCAGCACGCCGTCGATGATGCGCACCAGCACGATGACGCCGAGATAGGCGTCGTACCAGCTATCGACCAGCATTGCCTTCAGCGGTGCGGCTATGTCGCCCTCGCGCGGCGGCGGCAGATCGTTGACGATGGCTTCCAGCACGTCTGGAATGCCCAGCCCGGTCTTGGCCGAGATCAGCACGGCGTTGGAGGCGTCGATGCCGATCACCTCCTCGACCTGCTCGCGGATGCGCTCGGGCTCGGCGGCGGGCAGGTCGACCTTGTTCAGCACCACGACGATCTCGTGGTTGTTGTCGATCGCCTGGTAGACATTGGCCAGCGTCTGCGCCTCGACCCCTTGCGAGGCATCGACGACCAGCAGCGAGCCCTCGCAGGCGGCCAGCGAACGCGACACTTCATAGGCGAAGTCGACATGGCCGGGCGTGTCGATCAGGTTGAGGATATAGTCCTGGCCATTGTTGGCGCGGTACTTCAGCCGCACCGTCTGCGCCTTGATGGTGATGCCGCGCTCGCGCTCGATGTCCATCGAGTCCAGCACCTGCTCCTTCATGTCGCGCAGCTCCAGCCCGCCGGTCGACTGGATCAGCCGGTCGGCAAGCGTGGATTTGCCATGGTCGATATGGGCAACGATGGAGAAGTTGCGGATGTTCTTGATCGGCGTGGTCATGCGGCGCGCTTTAGCAGGGGCACGGTATATCGGCAAGCGGCGGGGCGCGGGTGCGACGGCGGCGAGGCAAAGTCGTTAAACTTTGATCCATGAGATTAGAGCATAGTTCGCGCCCGGCGTGATAGCCCACCGGTCTATCACCGTTTCGGGGGGATCGGAATGCCGCTGTCAGCATGCAAATTTCTCACATCGGTGAGCGGCTCGTTCGCACCGATGCTCGCCATTTTGCTTATCCCGATGGTTGCCGCATTGGGTTTTTCCATCGACTATACCTCTGCGGTTTCAACCAGGGCATCGATGCAGAACGCCCTCGATGCAGCGTCGCTGTCGATCACGACGCTTGCGACGGACACCTCACTGGCAGACCGCCAGGTGAAGCTGCAGGAGGCATACCTGGCCAATGGCGGGCAAGGCACGGCAAAGCTCGACAGCTTCGTCGTCGCCGCCGACGGCGCCGCCAGCATCAAGGCTTCGGCCGGCTTTGCCATGCCGACGAGTTTCATGCAGATCGTCAAGATCAACACGGTGCAGGTCGGCGTCGCGTCGGGAGTGACAAAGCGGCCAGCATTGGTGGAGGCCACGTTCAAGGTCGACAAGATCTCGGGCTGGTGGGACAAGACGGTGACGCTCTACGGCACGAAATCCGGGGACACTGTGGCCAACAAGCTGATGAGGATCTCTTACGCCTACAACAGGTTTGGCGATCCGAAAGGCTACGGAACCTCCTCTGTGTACACGATCAATGGAACGACTGAGACGCTGGTCCAGAAACAAGTATGCACGACCACCACGGTGCTCAGCTTCTACGGCTTGCCCACCGGCACAATCACTCAGATCAGCGGCACCAGGAAATACGCAACCACCTGCGTCAACACGATGTATCCCGCGACCGGCGCCGGTGCGGTGATCGACGTGAAGGACATGGATAACCTGTCGCTGGAGATGAAGATTCCCAATCCCAATCCCGGTCTTGGCGGCGGCTACCTGGAGACGGGCACGAAAACAACCCTGCGATCGGACGATCCGGTAACCTCCGACCGATTGTTCATCGACAAGGTCAAGACGCTAGCCAATACGACTGTCGACATCTTTACGGCCGTGCCGTGCGGCATCACCAGCAGTCAAGCGTGGGAAGACGGCGGATCACTTACCAACAACACCATAGACGACGCCGATTTTTCCTATTTTGTGACCGGAAAGTGCGCCTTCAACAAGCGGCCTTCGGAAACCGTGCTTACACAATAGCCGGGCCGCGTGCCGATCTCCCCCCGTGTGGGCGAGATCGGATGTCGCCTCGGCTGTCGCCAATCCCTGAGACGAAAAACTTGTACTTCTCCTCAATCACGAAGCGGTGATGCTGTAACGAACCGTGCGTCGGCGGCGAAGTGTGGACATGGAACCGCACAGGAGAACAGCGATGACCGGATCGAAACGCAGCACAGCGCCGATGGGGCTCGCCGCGGCATTGTTTTCGGCGACTGTGCTGTCGGCAACCAGCGCGGCCGCCGGCCAGACACTGACCGTCGTCGAGCTGTTCACCAGCCAGGGCTGCTCGTCCTGCCCGCCGGCCAATGCCAATCTGATCAAGGTCAAGGACCGGCCCGGCGTGCTGGCGCTGTCGTTCAACGTCACCTACTGGGACTATCTCGGCTGGAAGGACACATTCGGCAAAGAAGAATTCACGCAGCGCCAGGTCCGCTATGAACCGTCGCTCGGCCGTTCCGGCCCGTTCACGCCGCAAGTGGTGGTCAACGGCAAGGCCGATGCCGTCGGCGCCAGGCCGGGCGAGATCGAGCAGCTGATTTCGAGCGGCGGCCACGCCGACGGACCTTCGCTGTCGCTCGCCGACGGCAAGGTCAGCATCG
Organism: Mesorhizobium sp. M0166; assembly: GCF_040322255.1. Classification (NCBI taxonomy): domain Bacteria; kingdom Pseudomonadati; phylum Pseudomonadota; class Alphaproteobacteria; order Hyphomicrobiales; family Phyllobacteriaceae; genus Mesorhizobium; species Mesorhizobium sp. M0166. The sequence goes on from NZ_JAMYTD010000008.1 coordinate 5,617, forward strand.
GCGCCGGTCCGGTGCCCGGCGGCAAGGCCGACGTCTGGCTGGTGCGTTACGGCAAGGGCGTCATCGAGGTGCCGGTGGCGCGCGGCGAAAACACCGGCCGCACGCTGCCGCACGCCAATGTCGTGCATTCGCTGACCAGGCTGGGCAGTTGGACCGGCGACGCCACCGCGCTGCCGCTGCCGGCGACGACGGGCGGCCTCAGCACCGCGGTGCTGGTGCAGGTGCCGGGCGGCGGGCCGATCCTTGCTGCCGCCACGAACTAGAGACTGTCGCGAAATTCCCCCAACGCGCAGCGGCGTCGCCGCATGCCGTCAACCCCTGCCAAACCCAAGGAGACCACCATGACCAATCGTTTGACCAATCGCCCGACCCTGGCGGCACTCGCCTTCGCACTTTGCTCGACGGCGCTGTTCGCCGGAGGCGCGGCGCGGGCCGAAGACGCTATGAAGCCGGCGATGGCGACAAACGCCATGAAGCCGGCCGGCGCCATGGCCACGACCGCGATGAAGGCGACAGATCCGATGAAGGCCGACTGCATGGACAAGGCAGCCGCCGAGACGGACGCCATGAAGAAGGCAGAGGCGACTAAGGCCTGCGATGCCATGGCTCCGGCCAAATAGGCGATGCGCACAGCAATGTGAGAGCCGGGCGGACCTATCCGTCGTATAATCACCACATCATGGGAGATCAGACATGACTGCAGCCGTGAAACGATCGTCGATTTTCGCAAAAGCAGCACTTGCCGCGCTTATCCTCACGGCGGCCGCTGCCGTGTTCTGGCAGACGCCGGCAGTCTCGGCCGAAGACGCGGTGGTGATCCCGCCGCCGGCAATGGACGAGAAGGCCACCGCCGGCACCGAAAAGGCGGTCTTCGCCGGCGGCTGCTTCTGGGGTGTGCAAGGCGTGTTCCAGCACGTCAAGGGCGTCACCAGCGCCGTCTCCGGCTATGCCGGCGGCGACAAGGACACGGCCGTCTATGAAATGGTCGGCACCAGCCGGACGGGTCATGCCGAATCCGTCGAGATCACCTACGAGCCGTCCAAGGTGACCTACGGCCAGCTGCTGCAGGTGTATTTCTCGGTGGCGCACAATCCGACTCAACTGAACTACCAGGGGCCGGACAGCGGCACCCAGTACCGCTCGACGATATTTGCCGAAAACGACATGCAGAAAAAGATCGCCGAAAGGTACATCGCCCAGCTCGACAAGGCCAAGGTGTTTCCCAAGCCGATCGTGACGACGCTGGAGACCGGCAAGAGCTTCTATCCGGCCGAGGATTACCACCAGGACTTTCTGACACTCAACCCGACCTATCCCTATATCGTCTACAATGATCTGCCCAAGGTCGAGAATCTGAAGCGACTGTTCCCAAACCTCTACAGCGAAAAGCCGGTTCTGGTGCTGGCCGCCAACAAGAGCTGAGCTTTTGGGGCCTGCGGGCCCGACGGAGAATAAGCGTCGGCGATCCTTCGCACCCCCCTCTGTCCTGCCGGACATCTCCCCCGCAAGGGGGGAGATTGGCTATCACCTCGACCTTCGCCAAATCTCCAACGTTCAGGACGAGCGGAGCGCTGAAACTGCTAATCTCCCCCCTTGCGGGGGAGATGGCCGGCAGGCCAGAGGGGGTGCTGTCCCGCCAACGCCTCGAAACTACACCCCCTTTTTCCAGGGCAGGCTCCAGCGCACCTTCTCCAGCGTCGCCTTTGCCTCGGCCGAGTCCGGGTCGGGCTCTGTCTCGCGATAATGCGCCGAGCCCTCAGGCGGGTAAGCAAGCGTGTTGTTGAGGGCGAATTTGTCGATCTGGCTGAAGTCGGGGAAAGGCAGATTTTGCGCCTCGCGCCAATCGCTGACCCTTTTCTCCGCGGCGATGCGTTTTTCGTCGTCGACCGGAAGGTCGGTGGCTCGGTATTCCAGTGACGAAGGGAAGGCGAACTGCGCGCCGGCATCATCCATGATATTGATCATGGACAACAGGATGTCCTCGCGGATGGCTTGAAAATCGGCCACGTCGGCGGTTTTGACGTAAGTGAACACGTCGATGTCGAGCGAATAGGCACCGAAGCCGGCAAAGCGCACGCGGCACGGCTCGTCGATGACGCGCGGGTGGGCGATCAGCAGCCTGCGCAGCTCGGCCAGGACGTAACGCAGCTGATCGGGCGTCGTCTCGTAGCGCAGCTGCAGCGTCGTCGTGAACCGGGTGCGGTCGCGATGCGCGTAGTTCTCGATCTGCATGCCGGCAAAATCCGAGTTCGGCACGAGATGATCGTGCGGTCGAGCGACCTGATGCGCGTCGAGCGCATGCCGATATGCTCGATCGTGCCGGACTGGTCGCCGAACTTGCAGAAGTCGCCGACGCTGACCGGCCGGTCGGCATAGAGCGTCAGGCCGGAGAGGAAGTTCTGCAGCGTCGGCTGCGCCGCCAGCGCCACCGCCAGACCGCCGATGCCGAGACCGGCAATGACGCCTTCGTAGGGGATGGCGAGCACTTCGGCCAACAGCAGGAAGGCGACGACCAGCACGGCGACGCGCGCGACACCGGTGGAAAGCGAAATCAGCGTGTCGTGATAGCCGGGCACCTGCCACAGTCCGCGATAGTGGTCGGCGACCTTGCCGATCAGGTGCCAGACCACCGGCACGGCGCCGATCACGACCAGGCTCCAGGCGATTGCCTTGACCGGGGCGGCGACGACTTGCGGCAGACCGAGCGGGCGCAGCGTCAACAGCAGGAAGAAGCCAAGCACGATCGAGCGCACCGCCCATTCGACAATGCGGAAGAAGGCCGAGCTGTCCGTCCTTCGCACAAACAAGGAAATCAGCGCATTGGCGATGAAGCCGAAGACGATACCGGCCAGTGCGGCAAGGCCGAGCATCCACCATTGCCAGTGCTCCATCGGGCCGGCGCGGGTGAGCAGGCCGGGGCTGATCTTGCGGGCGAGGCCACGGGCGATGAAGAACGGGTCGGTGCTGGCGAAGGCGGCGAATTCCGGCGCCACCGGCACGTCTTCGACGTCGGCGTAGAGCGCGCGGATGTGGGCGAGCGTCTCGGGCGTAAACTGCCAGATCTTGCCCTTCTCGGTCTCGACCGGGCCGATGACGATGTTGCCGGCGGGATGCTCGAAATAGACGAAGGGGGTGTTGCTCTTCGGATCGTCGGGGATCTCCTGCCAATAGACATAGCCGATGCGGTCGATGACCTTTTTGAGATAGCGCTCGAGCAGGAACGCCTCGTCGCCGCGCACGGCCTGACTGTAGTTGCGCAGGTCGAGCGCCGCTTGTGCCGGGTCGCCGGCTTCGGTGAGGCCGCTCAACAGTACCTTGAACGTATCGCGCGGCGAGGCAAGCTTGCTCGGATCGTCGACCATGTCGACGGCTTCGCCACGCGCTTCCCTGGAATTCGGCGAGCTTGGCCTGGAGCCGGGCAAGTGGCGGCCCGACGATGAACCAGTCGCCATTCTTGCGGCGAAAAGTGACGGCGAAGGAGATCCTGGTGCCGTATTGCGGCAGCGTCGCCGTCGCCTCGTCTCCGGAAATCGCATCATGCGGCAGGCTCCACAGACGGAACGTCGCGTTGTCGATGACGGTGAACAGAAGCTTGGTGTAATCGGGCATATTGAGGCCGCCGCGGTCGGCCTCGGTGACGTCGACGAGACCCGCTGCCAGACCGGCAAGACCCATGCCGCCGCCCGTGGCGCGCGGCACGTTGTCGGCGCCGCTCTCGTTCATCGTCTGCAGGAACGAGCGCATGGTGCTCATCGGGCTCGACTGGTCGACACGGACGTCCTCGACGGCGCTGACACGCACCCCTGTCCACCATTCGGCGGTGGCGGCATCGAAACGGCCCATGAAGCTGCCGCCGTCGGGCGACTGGACGAAGGTGAAGGCGCCCTGGCGGTCGCCTTCGAACCAGTGGCCGACAAGCTTGTCGCCTTCGGCCTTGGCCTCGATGCGGCCGTTATAAACCGGGTACACGCCCTTTACGTCGGCGCCGGTCTGCTCGAACTTGATCTGGGCGCCGCCGCCGCGCCACTTCGTGTCCCACACGCCCGCCCAGTTGGCCGCGTCCTGGGCATGCGCCTGCGGCATGACCGGCAGCAGGCCGGCAAGCGCGAGTGCGCCGATCAGCGCGACCGTCCGGATCAGCAAAAGCAGCAGCCGATCCTGTGCTGCCGCAGAAAAGGGGTTCATTCTGTTGCCCTTCTTCTCGCCGGCGATTCTGCTGGGCCGACCAGAGAAGGTTATTCCGCTTGAAGATGAATATTCTGTTTCAGGCGGCGACGGCGATGCCGGTCAGTCATAGGTCAGATCCGTCGCCTTGCCGGCGAACACCCGGTAGGCAAAGAACGAGTAGAAGATGATGATCGGCAGCACGACGACCGTCCCGACCAGGATGACGGCCAGGCTTTCGGGTGCCGAAGCAGCCTGCCAGATGGTCAGCCGGTCGGGCACCACGAAGGGGTAGAACGACCAGGCGAGGCCGGCAAAGCCGAGCGTGAAGATCGCGGCCAATGTCAGGAACGGAAGCAGCGCGTGGCGGTCGCCGGGTTTCGGCAGATGGAAGGTCTGGCGCCATAGCCACAGGAACAGCACTGCCGACAGGATCGGCAGCGGCGACAGATAGAGCATGGCCGGCCAGACGAACCATTTGTCGAAGATGCGCGCGCTGGCAAAGGGCGTGGCCAGCGATACCGCGACCATGCCGAGCGCGGTCAGCACCAGCGCCGTGCGCAGCCACAGCACCGCCTTCCTCTGCAGATCGCCTTCCGTCTTGTAGATGACCCAGGCCGCGCCCATCGCCGCATAGGCGGCGGCAAGGCAGAGCGCCACCAGCGCGCCGAACGCCATGCCGCCAGGGCCGACGTCGAGGCCGAGCACATAGACGCCGAGCATGTAACCTTGCGCCAGCGACGCGGTGACCGAACCGAGGAAAAAGATGCGGTTCCAGCGGTGCTTCCTGCCGGCCGGCACCTTGGCGCGGAAATCGAAGGCGACGCCGCGCAGGATCAAGCCGACCAGCAGCACGAAGACCGGAATGTAGAGCGCCGTGAGGATGGTGCCGTGCGCCAACGGGAAGGCGACCAGCAGCAAGCCGACCGCCAGCACCAGCCAGGTCTCGTTGGCGTCCCAGAACGGGCCGATGGCGGCGATCATCGTATCCTGCTCGGTATCTTCGGCTGCGGCGAACAGGATGCCGATGCCGAGATCGAAGCCGTCGAGGATGACGTAGATCAGGATGGCGAGGCCCATCAGCCCGGCAAAGATCAGAGGCAGCAAGGTAGGCCAGTCGAAGCTCATGATGTTTCTCCCGGTTGCGCAACAGGCTGCGACAGCGGCCTGTTCATGACGCCCGGCAGCGGCGAGGTGTCACCATCCTTCGCCGCCTTCAATGCCAGATGCACCAACACGCCGAGATAGGCGATCAAGAGCAGCACATAGAGGATGAGATAGACAGCGAGCGACAGCGCGACATGGCTGCCGGCGACCGGGCCGACAGCATCGGCGGTACGCAGCACGCCGGTGACCAACCAGGGCTGGCGGCCGATCTCGGTGGTGTACCAGCCGGCCAGCGTCGCCAGCCAGCCGGACAGCGCCATCGGCACCATGACGAGCGCCAGCGGCTTGGGTAGGCTGTGGCGGCGCTTGAGGAAGAAGGCGGCCGACCAGGAGACGGCGAGCATCAAAAGGCCGGTGCCGACCATGATGCGAAAGCCCCAGAACACCGGAAATACCGGGGGATGGTTGCCGGCATAATCGTTCAGCCCAGGCACGACGCCGCCGGCGCTGTGCCTGAGGATAAGGCTGGCGCCATCGGGAATGGTGAGCTCGAACCTGTTTTCCCTGGCCGCTTCGTCGGGAAGCGCAAACAGCACCAGCGGCACGTTGGGACCGGTGTTCCAGTTGGCCTCCATCGCGGCGATCTTCTGCGGCTGGTGTTCCAGCGTGTTGAGGCCGTGCTGGTCGCCGGCAAAGATCTGGATCGGGATCAGGATCGCGGCGGTGAAGACGCCGGTGCGCAAGGCCTTCCACATCGATTCCGAGCGATCGCCGTAGAGATAGCGCAGCGCCGACAGGCCGGCGATCAGGAACGAGACGGTCAGCCCCGAAGCAAGTAGCATATGGACGAGCCGGTAGGGCATGGATGGATTGAAGACAACGGCCCACCAGTCGGTGGCGTGCGCCACACCATCGCGCATTTCGAAGCCGGCCGGCGTCTGCATCCACGAATTGAGTGCGATGATCCAGAAGGCGGACAAGGTGGTGCCGCCGGCCACCAGCACCGTCGCCAGTGTATGGACGCGGTTCGAGACGCGGCGGAAGCCGAACAGCATGATGCCGAGGAACGCCGCCTCGAGGAAAAAGGCGGTCAGGATCTCGTAGGCCAGCAGCGGGCCGGCGATGTTGCCGACCGTCTCCATGTAGCCCGGCCAGTTGGTGCCGAACTGAAAACTCATAGTGACGCCGGAAACCACGCCCATGGCGAAGGACAGTGCGAATACCTTAACCCAGGTGAAATAAGCGCGCATCCAGGCTGAATCGTTTGTCGCGTTGTAGCGGAGCTTGAAGAAAAGCAGCACCCAGCCGAGCGCTATGGTAATCGCCGGGAACAGGATGTGGAACGAGATGTTCGCGCCGAACTGAATGCGCGACAGAATGAGCGGGTCCATGGCGGCTCCGGCTGCTGCTTGTTTGTTGAAGGATAGGCTTGATGCACCGGACGGTCAAAGCGGCGTCCCGCCGCGAGGCGGAACGCCGCAGTGCCGGTTAATCTGCTTTTGCATGGAATTTGGCTGGACGACCGGGCAGGTGTTGCCTATTCCGGCGAACCTCGATGTCCCGAACTGTCAGGAGCGCCATTGACATCCGGATTTGCGAACCGACATTCAGCGGATTAAATCAACAACTCTGTTTCAAGCAGCCGTTTTCAGCCATGCAGCCGATCATCTCGATTTCCGGGGTCACCAAGACCTACGCCACCGGCTTCAAGGCGCTGAAGGAGATCAATCTCGACATCGTGCGCGGCGAGATCTTTGCGCTGCTAGGGCCGAACGGCGCCGGCAAGACAACGCTGATCTCAATCGTCTGCGGCATCGTCAACCGTTCGTCGGGCAGCGTCACCGTCGACGGCCATGACATCAACCGCGACTACCGCGCCGCGCGCAGCCTGATCGGGCTGGTGCCGCAGGAACTGACTATCGACGCCTTCGAGAGCGTATGGGCGACGGTCAATTACAGCCGCGGGCTGTTCGGCAAGCCGGCGGACAAGGCGTTCGTCGAAAAAGTGCTGCGCGATCTGTCGCTCTGGGACAAGAAGGACGCCAAGGCGATCACGCTGTCCGGCGGCATGAAGCGCCGGCTGATGATCGCCAAGGCGCTGTCGCACGAGCCGCGCATCCTGTTCCTCGACGAACCGACGGCAGGCGTCGATGTCGAGCTGCGCCAGGATATGTGGGCGATGGTGCGCCGGCTGCGCGAAGACGGTGTCACCATCATCCTGACCACGCATTACATCGAAGAAGCCGAGGCGATGGCCGATCGCGTAGGCGTCATCAACCGCGGCGAGATCGTGCTGGTGGAGGACAAGGCCGAGCTGATGCGCAAGCTTGGCCGCAAACGGCTTGTACTGGAACTGCGCAGTCCCCTGGCCACTGTTCCCGACGCTTTTTCGAGCTATGCGCTGGAGCTTTCGCCGGATGGCGGACAGCTGACCTATACTTATGACAACCAGAGCGAACGGCCGGGCGTCGCCTCGCTGATCCGCGAGCTCGAGGCGGCCGGCATCCAGTTCCGCGACATCGATACGGAAAACAGCTCGCTCGAGGAGATCTTCGTCAATCTGGTGAGGAAACCGGCATGAATCCGCGCGCGGCCATGAATCTTCATGCGGTATGGGCGATCTATCGGGTGGAGATGGCGCGCGCCCTTCGCACGGTGCTGCAAAGCATCGTTTCACCGGTCATTTCGACGTCACTCTATTTCGTCGTCTTCGGCTCGGCCATCGGCTCGCGCATCACCGAGATCGACGGCATCAGCTACGGTGCCTTCATCGTGCCGGGGCTGATCATGCTGTCGCTGCTGACGCAGTCGATCTCCAACGCCTCTTTCGCCATCTATTTTCCGAAATTCGTCGGCTCGATCTACGAATTGCTGTCGGCGCCGGTGTCCTATCTGGAGATCGTCATCGCCTATGTCGGGGGCGCGGCGACAAAGTCGATCGTGCTTGGCCTGATCATCCTGGCGACGGCCTCGCTGTTCGTGCCGCTGACGATCGAGCATCCGTTCTGGATGCTTGCCTTCCTGGTGCTGACGGCGGTGACCTTCAGCCTGTTCGGCTTTATCATCGGGATCTGGGCGAAGAGCTTCGAGCAACTGCAGCTGGTGCCGCTGCTGATCATCACGCCGCTGACCTTCCTCGGCGGCAGCTTCTATTCGATCAACATGCTGCCCGGCATCTGGCGCACGGTGACGCTGTTCAACCCGGTGGTCTACCTGGTCAGCGGCTTCCGCTGGAGCTTCTACGGCAAGTCCGACGTTTCGGTCGGCGTCAGCCTCGGCATGACGGTGGTCTTCCTGCTCGTCTGCATAGCAATCGTCGCCTGGATCTTCAGGACCGGCTACCGGCTGCGCAACTGATCGACTGGCCTTGTCCCGGCGAAGCAGCCTTATCGGTCGACGTTTCCTTTCCGAAGGCGATATAAGCCCGCGCCCGCGCCCCGGAGCCGGCGCTTGAATGCTCGATCTTGCTTTTTATGCATTGTTATATATCATGTTATAGATTTTGAGGTGAAGTGACCTATGGAAGACGTCATACGATCGCTTGGCTTCCTATGCCTGGGAAGCAGGCTGAAGCGTATAGGCGAGCAACTGCAAGCGGAGGCGCAGCGCCTGCTCGACCGGCTGGATGTTCCGGTTCAGGCGAGCCAATACCCCCTGCTGGCCGCGCTCGACAGGCTGGGTCCGTTGTCTGTCGGGGAACTGGCGCAATGCCTTGGCGTCGCGCAGCCGGGCGTAACGCGAAGCGTCTCGCTTCTGTCCGAATTGGGACTGCTCGAGGTCAGTCCGTCGACCGATGACCAGCGGCGCAGGATTGTCTCGCTTACTTGGGACGGCCGGCGGCTGGTCGATGTCGCAAAGCGCGACGTCTGGCCTTCCATCGAGAACGCCGTCGCGGATTTGTGCGCAGGTCTTTCGGGGCCGCTTCTTGAGCAGCTGGCTGCCATCGAGGATGGCCTCGCCGCGGCCCCTCTCGACCGTCGTGTAAAAAAGCCTGAGGGTGCCGCGCAATGAGACATCTGCTTGACCGCCCCGTCTGGAGCGCGCTTCAGACGCGACATTCGGCGTTCGCGCAAGGTAATGACCTCGCCAAGCGATATAGGCCGTCGATTGTTCCTTTCGCCGCCACTGGCGCGGACGCCCCGGATAGCCTGCGGGCGCTCGAAAGGCTTGTCTCCCCGGGCGAGAGTGTGATCCTGCTTCAAGCGGACGTGATTGCTCTGCCCACGGGGCTTTCCGCGACTTCGGCCGCAGCCGGGGTTCAGATGATTGCCGAGCAGCCATTGCAAACCGTGTCTGACAAACGCGTGCAACGTCTGACCCGAGACGATGCCGCTGAGATGCTCGCCCTGGCATTGCTCACCAAGCCTGGCCCATTCACGCTCGAAGCCTTGAGCCTGGGCGATTTCTGGGGTGTGAAAATCGAGGGCAGGCTTGCGGCGATGGCCGGCGAGCGCATGAAGCAGCCTGGCTATACCGAACTCAGCGGCGTGTGCTCACATCCGGAATTTCGCGGCGGTGGCCTGGGCAAGCTGCTGTCCCTGTTCGTGGCAAACCGGATAGTGGCGCGCGGCGAAGTTCCCTATCTCCACGCCTACGCCAGCAACGCCACGGCCATTAGATTATACGAGTCCATTGGCTTCAGGTTGCGAAGCACAATGAATGTGGCTGTGGTTCAGCGCACCGGATGAGTGTCGGCGCATGATGCGCAGCATGGATGCATCCCGTATCGGAAAGGAAGGATTTCGTATGGCCGAAATCCTTCCTTGAGACTGCAAGACCTTGCTGCGTGTCAGACCGCGATCTTGCCGCCGCCTTGCCTGGTAATGGCAACGACCGACGGGCGCACCGGCATGTCCGGCTTGAAGTCGGGCCAGCGGGTCGACAAATCCTCATAGTAGGACGGACGGCCGAAAGCCTCCCAGTCCTCGCCGCCGTCGCCCGGATGCTGGACGGCAACGAAGGCGGTCTGGTCGTCCGGCGCAAACAAGGGACCGCACATTTCGGCGCCGATCGGCACGCGGAAGAACAGCTTTGATGTCGCCCGCGCCGGCCCTTCCGTATCGACAGCCCACAGACCATCGGTGCGGCCGGTGGCTTTCGGGCCTTGGCCGTCGGTAGCGACCCAGAGGCGGCCGGCCGAATCGACCGCGCAATTGTCCGGCATGCCGAACCAGCCATTGGCGGTGGTTGCGGTCGAGAAGGTGGCGCCGACAGCGGCAACCGAGGGATCACCGCATTTCAGCAGGATTTCCCACCTGCCCTTTGTCGCGGTGAAATCACCGCCGTCCTCGACGATCTCGATGATGTGGCCAAAGGCATTTTCGGCACGCGGGTTGGCGGCGTCGACCTGATCGGCCTTGCGCTTCGAATTGTTGGTCAGCATGACATAGACCTTGCCGTTGGCGGCATTGGGCTGGATGTCTTCCGGGCGGTCCATCTTGGTGGCGCCGAGCAGGTCGGCGGCGCGGCGCGTTTCGATCAGCACGTCGGCCTGGCTGGCAAAGCCGTTCTCGGCCGTCAGCGGCCCCTGGCCGAAGACGATCGGCAGCCATTCGACCGAACCGTCGTCGGCAAACTTGGCGACATGCAAGGTGCCGTCGTCGAGCAAATCCATGTTGGCGGCGCGATCGTCTGGGTTGAACTTGCCTGTGGTGACGAACTTATAGACATAGTCGAAGCGCTCGTCGTCGCCGAGATAGAAGACGACACGGCCATCCTTGGCGACGATCGATTCGGCGCCCTCATGCTTGAAGCGCCCCATCGCGGTGCGCTTCCTCGGCGTCGAAGTCGGATCCTGGACGTCGACCTCGACGATCCAGCCGAAGCGGTTCGGCTCGTTCGGCTCCTTGCCGATGTCGAAACGGTCGTAATGCGCTGCCCATTCGTAGGCACCTTCGGGAATGCCGAGGCGCTTGTAATTGGCGGCTTCCTTATGGCCCTGCGGCAGCTCGCCTGAGAAATAGCCGTGGATGTTCTCCTCGGCCATGACATAGGTGCCCCATGGCGTGACGCCGCCGGCACAATTGTTGACGGTGCCTATGACCTTCGTGCCGGTCGGATCGGCGCTGGTCTTGACGCGGTCGTGGCCGGCGACGGGGCCGGAGAGCGCAATCTCGGTGTTGGAGGTGATGCGGCGGTTGAGCTTGCCGTTGCGAACGATCTGCCATTTGCCTGATAGCTTGCGGATCTCGACGATGGTGCCGCCATGCGCGGTCATCTCGACGTCGACTTGTTCCTTGCTGAGGGGCGCCTGCTTGGCCTTGCCGTCAACGATGGTGACGAGGCCCGGAAACATCAGGTGCGGATTGGTGTATTCGTGGTTGACCACCAGCAGGCCGTGCTCGGCCGAGCCGTCGATCGGGATATAGCCGACATAGTCGTTGTTGTAGCCGAACTGTCTGGCCTGGGCTTCCGCCGACTGTTTTGTCGGATCGAATTCGGGCGAATCGGCGAACAGCGGATCGCCCCAGCGCAGCAGCACATCGGCGTCATAGCCCGGTGCGACGTGATGCTTGTCGTCGATGCCGGCCTCGAGCTCGTCGAAAGCGAAGGCGGAGCCTTCGGCGGCGCGGGCGTTGTCGGCGGTGATCAGCGCCATCGGGCTGACGGTAGCGGCTATGGCCGAGACGGCAAGCGAGCCCTTGAGGAAGCCGCGGCGCGAGAACCGCGCGGCGATGATCTCACCCATGGTGCGGTTGTCGGTGGGATTGGCTCCTGGCCCGCCGTTTTCCTCGAGCAGGCTGGTGCGGAAATGGGCGTCAGGGGTGCGATGTTCGGTCGAGCGCTGTTCAGTCATGGGGGCCTGCCTCTGGCTGGATGGATTGCTGGAGCGTGTTGCCTGGCCAAATCCGGTATCGCCGGCAGGTCACAGTTTGATGACATGCCGGCTAATTGCCACCTGCGATTTCCTATCCAACATCGGGCCCGCTTGACCGCGACCGGCGCTTCGGAAACAAGAGCTGCGGCAGGCGCGTAGGGATCGCATCGGGAGGAACAAAAAGTGAGTTTCTGGGGACTTGGGCAGCTCTGCGTTTCGACGGTGATCTTCCTGCTGGCGGCGATGGCTGCAAAACAGTGGGGGCTGGCGCCGAGCCTCGGCAAGATCGTGCTGACGTTGGCGCTCTATTCGCTCGGCAATCTGATCATGCTGAGGCTGATCCGTGAATTCGGCATGTCGGTGTCGTTCAGCCTGTCGGCGGTGATCCAGCTGGTGTCGGTGAATGTGGTGGCGCTGGTCTTCTTCGGCGAGCGCGTCAATGCCTTACAGGCAACCGGCATCGTGCTTGCCATCGCAGCTGTGGCGCTGATCACGCTCGGGCCCTATCTGCAGAGGCTGTAACTGCGATCGGGCCGATGAAGAAGGTTGCAAGCAGACTGCGCAACTGGCTGGAGTTCCCGGTTCTGCTGGCCGGGCTGGTCATTGCCGGCGGGCTGTGGGGGTTCGAGGAGCTGATGGAGATGGCGCGGGCCACCACGCCGCATGCCTTCGATACCGAAATCCTGCTTGCCTTCCGCAAGGCCGGCCAGCCCGACAATCCGATCGGACCGGCGTGGCTGGAAGGGGCGATGCGCGACATCACCAGCCTCGGCAGCGCCAGCGTGCTGGTGCTGATTACCGCAGCAATGATCGTCTATCTGCTCCTTATCCGCAGGCCAGGCGCGGCGCTTCTCATGTTCGTCGCGGTAGCGGGCGGCCAGCTCCTGTCGAGCGTGCTGAAATTCGATATAGACCGGCCGCGCCCCGATCTGGTCTCGCATCTCGCCGACGTGGCATCGCTTTCGTTTCCGAGCGGCCACGCCATGCTGTCGGCGGTGACATATTTGACGCTGGGCAGCATGGCGGCGCGGTTTTTGCCCGGGCGGACAACGAAGATCTATGTACTCGGGCTGGCGGTGCTGACGACGGTGGTGGTCGGCATCAGCCGCATCTATCTCGGCGTCCACTGGCCGTCCGACGTATTGGCCGGCTGGTGTGCCGGCTTTGCCTGGGCGATGCTGTGCTGGCTTGCGGCTCGGTTCCTGCAACGATGGCTTGGGCAGGCCGACGGCACCTGACTCAAATCAGCCCGTTGATCAGGCCATGGCCGCAGCCTGCCAGCAGGAAAACCATCGACAGCAAGGCTGTCGAGGTCGCCAACGCTTTGAATATCACCCGCTCATCCTTTTGAAGTCGTGCCTGTGAAATCGGGATCGCAGTGGATGTTCCGCCAAACGATGCCGAGGTTTGTAGCATGACAGCGCATCGGCTGGCAAAGAGTGCTGTATGTTTCAAGTATGCAAGATGATTCTTGAACCATCATAATAATCAGGCGCTTCACCGCAGACACGCCGTATGCTGATCAACCACGGCGTCAAGCGGCCGCTGGTGACTTATGCCGCCTCGATCACGGATGCGCGGGCGCAGCTGAGGAAAGCCGCGCCCGCAGCCTGAGCCGATGGCTCGCTTAGTCGAGGCCTAATGCCGCGACCTCGCCCTCATTCATCAGCGGCACGAAGATGGTCGACCTACCGTCGGTGCCGATGTCGGCGCTGCCCGGCTTGAACGTCGCAACCGCTTGCGGCGTGCCGCCGGCTTTGTAGCGGTAGAGCGTGCCGGTCATATAGGCAGTGGCGTAGACGCTGCCGCCGATGGCAACGACGCCATCTAGGTTGGCGAACTTTTCTGCGCCGGGCAGTGGCGAAACGGCCTTGGTGGCGAGATCGACCGAGAGCAGGCCGCCTGGCTCCGCGGTGCTGAAATCTGATTTGATGCCCTTGCCCCACGAAGCGACGATCAGCCGGCCGCCATCGGCGAAGATGCCATTCGGCGAAGCAAGCGCCGCATCCCTGACGAACAGTTCCGGCCGGTCGCCATCGACGCGATAGATCGTGTCGGCCAGCATGTCCGTGACGTAGACCTTGCCGGACGCGTCGGCGGTCACGTCGTTGAGGAAGACGGCGTTCGGCACGTCGATCGTGGATGTTAGCTTGCCGCTTGCGAGATCGACGACGCGCACATGGGTGATATCGGCGACGTAGAGTTTGCCGTCGGCAATCGCCATGCCCTTGGGCGCGTCCATGCCGTCGGTCCAATGTTGCGTAACCATCTTGCCGTCCATCGACAGGACCGACAGATATCCATTGCCGTCGGCGTCGCCGGGATTGCCAACGATATTGGAGATGATGATGCGTTTGCCGGCGGCATCGAACAGCGCCGATTCCGGCTGCTCGAGGCCGCCGGCGCGCCAGAGTTCAGCGGCCTGAACTGCCGGCGCAGTCGCGATGCCGACGATGGCGAGAAGTATCGGTGTGAAGAGGCTTTTCATGGCTAGTCTCCTGTAATGGACTGGCGGAGAGCTAGGCTCTACGATACTTTTCGGGAAGATCTATCAGGACTAGTACCGAAGGCTGATACCAAATCGCGCAAACGAGGTGCATCCCATGAACGGCCTGATCTTCGAAGCGCTGAAGCGGACGCTTAAGGCCAAGGGCGTGACCTACCGCGTCCTTGCCGAGCGGATGGGCGTTTCCGAGCCGACGGTGAAACGCATCTTCCATGAGCGCAACTGCAAGCTCGACCGGCTGATGGAGATCTGCACTGCCGCCGGCGTGGAGTTGGAGAACGTGCTCGGCTCTATGAACAGAGGGCCGGGACCTGCCAACCAGATCGCGCCGGAGATCGAGCGCAAGCTCGCAGGGCGGCCGGCACTGCTGTTCGTCTTCGTCATGCTTTCCGAGAAATTCACGCCCGAAGGTATCATGCGCTCACAAGGGCTGAGCGAGGCTTCGATGTTCCTCTATCTGCGCGACCTCGAGGAACTCGGCCTGGTCGCGCTCGGTCGCGGCCTGTCGGCAAGGCTGCTGGTCGAGGCGCCGATCCAGTGGAATTTCGACGGGCCATTGCGGCCGCTGTTCGAGATGACCAACAAGAATTTCATCGGCTGGGCCATCACCCATCTTGAGCGCGAGGCGACATTCGTCAGCTTCTCCAGGCGGATGCGGCCGGAAACGGCGGAAATGGTCAGGCGCGAGGCGGAGGAATTGGCGGAGCGCGCCAAATTGCTTGCTCATCACGACCAGCACACGACGCCCGAAGACGGACTGGTCGGCTACAAATGGACGTTTGCGTTCGGCGCAACGCCGTTCCCGGTGATCATGCCGATCGGGCCGCATCCGCGCGACGCAGGCGCGCGGACGGACGATCGAGTTGCGGCCGCCCCAAACGGACGGCGTCTGCCGGCCTAGGTCAAGACGCAGAACGACCGAATCCGGGCTGTTGGCGGCAGCCAGTCTGACTGAGCTTCTCACCCCTGAGTATCGGCCGCAAACCGGTTATCAGAGCGTCCCATGCTCAACCACAAGATCGAGCGGCTATTCGGCGGTCTTGTTCGCCGCCACCTTGTCATCCCAGACCACATGCCGGTAGTCGAAGCCGTATTCCAGCGTCGGCTTGACGATGCGGAAATAGGGCGACAGGTCGAAGTCGCGCGGCGTGTAGAGCGAGTGGTGACGGATGTGCAGGATTTCCTTGCGCGAATAGCTCGACTGGGCCGAAGCACGGCCGGGCGCCCGGGTAATCTCGGGCAGGATCGGGTAGCGGATCTGGCCGTAAGCCTCCGCGATCAGCGACGAGCAGATGGCGCGCGTCGGGTCGCCGGAACCGAAAGCCAGCATGCGGCGGCGCCAACGCACCGGCACCGGCGGCGTCGGCAAGAAGTAGCGCAGCATGTCGAATATGTTCTTGAGATCGTATCTGAGACCGAGTCTGCCGATCATGAAGGCGACGACCGCTTCGCGATCGTCCGGAGCCAGGCCGCTCGCACGGCAGATGCGGGTATTGTAGCTGCGGTAGCGCGACAGCGGCACGGCGATGCAGCCATCGCCGAGCGTGACCTCGATCAGGCGCCGCCGCTCCGATCCGTCTTCCGGCTCCGGCAATGCATCGCCGACATAGAAGGCGGCATGCGACCAGGTCGACTGGGTGAGGTATTTGATTGCCGCCGAGATCTTCTGGTTGCCCTCGATGAGCAGGATGTCGCCGGGTTCGAGCGTGCGGCGCAGCGTTTCGGCGTCCGACGGCGTGTAGGGCTCGTAGCCGGACGATTCCTCCTGCAGCCGGCCGGCAAGCCAGCGGCCAAGTCGGTCCAGAAGCGTGTCGCCGGGCTCGGTCATGCCAGACGGCGATTACCACAGGGCGGCAAATTAGACCATGATCAGCCCACGCCAGGCGCGCCGGCGTCTGCCTGCTGCGGTACCGCTGTGAGATCTTCGCGCGCTTTACGGGCGAGCTTCCTCGTCGAGCGCTTCAGGCTGTCGCCGAAAAGCTCGGCCGCCTCGGCGAGGCAGGTCTTTTTCAGGCTCTTTTCCGAGCGTTTCAGCAGCTTGGCAAGCAACCGCGTGTCCTCAGGGGGGCCAAGCGGCTCGTCCTCGGCATCGAGAAGCGCGCGCATAACGAACACATCGTGCAATTCGCCGAGCCGCTCGCCCAATTCGTCGACGGCCTTGCGTCGCGTCTTGATCGACGTCGGCCACAACCTGCCGAGCAGCGACAGGTGCATGGCATGCGTCTTGGCCGCCTTGCGCAGATCGTGAAAGTCATCGGCTTCGCCGCGCGAAGCCGCCTTGTCCAGCGCTTTCCTGGCGCGGCGCAAAGTGGTGCGCGCGCCTTCGGCGAGCACGTCGGCAGCCTGCTCCGGCTGGTCGGGCAGAGCGAGCTTGTCGATCCGGACGACACCTTCCTCGCAAGCGGCGATCGCCGCGCCTATCGCAGCGTCAAGGCCTGCTCCGCCATGCAGTTCATGCTGGCGCGCAACGAGCCTGTCACGCACGGCATCGAGGCCGCCGGCACTTTGCTCGGGAAAGCTTGCCGCTAGCCGGTCGATTGTTTCGACCAGTGCAGTCGCCTCACGCGGGCCGGCAAGCAGGGCCGCTACCTGGCGGTAGCACTGGTTCTCGGTCACGCAGAATGTTTCGTCTCCGGAACGGACAAGGCGCAGCAAGGCGCGGACGTTCTTCAGCCGTTTGCGGCATTTGTGCAGTCCCTGTTCGGGCCTGTCACGCGCGGCGTTCAGATGGTCGAGCGCCTTGCCGATTTCCTCGGCAAGGATGCGCCTGACCTCGCCGGTCAGCGACATGCGCGGATCGATACGAAAGCTCATGCGACGATCTCCGGAATCCCCCCAAGGGCGAGCGACGCGTTGTAAAATCTCGGCTCGCCGGTGACTTCACGGCCGAGCCAATCTGGCAGCATTTCGTCCGGTACATCCTCCGGCGTCTCGAGCTCGGCGATCACCAACCCCGCAAGCGTCCCGCCGAAGACATCGACTTCGTAGCGATAACCGCGGTGTCTAACATGGTGGCGTGTCTTCTCGATGACATGTCCGATGGCAAAGGCCTGCATCTCCTGCGCCTCCGCCAAAGGTACTGGATATTCGAATTCATCGCGCACGCGTGCCTGGCTGCCGAACTTGAGCGTCAGCTTGGCGGCCGCATCGTTGCTGATGCGCACACGCACCGTACGGCTGGGTTCGGCGACAAGATAGAATTGACGGATATGAATGTCCGCCTCGATCATCGCCCGCCATTCCTCACCTGAGACCAGGAATTTACGCTCGATTTCCTTGCCCATGGCCAGGCACTAAAGCGCGCACGGCCAGAGTTGGCAAGCCGCTTGACCGCACTTGACTTTAATCATTCGATTGATTAAATTATCGGCCATGATCAAATCGCCCAGCGCCAGCGGCCCTCCTCATGAGGCGCCCAAGACCGCCGCAGATATGACGCGGACGGCACTCGTGCACGCGGCGCTGAAGCTGTTCGGACGGCAGGGTTTCGACGGCACGTCGACGCGCCAGATCGCGGCCGAGGCCAAGGCCAATATCGGCTCGATCGCCTATCATTTCGGCGGCAAGGAAGGGCTCCGCAACGCTGCGGCCGACTACATCGTCGACACCATCCAGACCGTTGCCGGCCAGGCGATCGGCAATCTGCAAGCGCCGGCCGCGGCATTGGCGGACACCGAGGCCGCGCGGGCACATTTAGCCGTTGCACTGGAGCGGATGGTGGCCTTCATCGCGGCAAGGCCGGAAGCCGGCGAGATTGTACAGTTCGTCCTGCGTGAGCTGTCGCATCCAACCGCCGCGCTCGACCGTATCTATGATGGCGTGTTCGAACCGGCGCATCACCGGCTCTGCCTGATCTGGGAACAGGCGACGGGCGAGCCGGCCGAGAGCGAGCGCACAAAACTCACCGTATTCACGCTGATCGGCCAGGTCGTGTATTTCCGCATCGGTCGCGAGGCGGTTATGCGCCGGATGGGCTGGCGCGAGATCGGCGATGACGAGGCCGGCAGGATCGCGGCAACAGTAACCGACAACCTCAGTGCGATTTTAGCTCGGCGCGATTTGGCTGTACGGAAGGATCGTGGATCATGAGCCTGCTCTGTTCTTTGCCGCTTGCCGCCCAGCTTTTCAGCGCCTGCGCGCCGGCAGCACCGCTCGCCGTCGGCTACGTCGAGGGCGATTATGTGCTGCTGGCACCGATCGAGGTGGCGCAGGTCGAGACGATTGCGGTCAAGCGCGGCGACCGCGTCGCGCCCGGCACGCCGGTGGTGACGCTGGAAAACGCCGACGCCAAGATCGCGATCGCACAAGCCGAGGCGGCCCTCGCGCAGGCCCAGGCGCAACTTGCCGACCTGCAGGTCGGCAAGCGGCCGGAAGAGATCGCGGTGCTCAAGGCGCAGGTCGACATGGCCAAGGCGCAAGCCGCCGACGCCAAACGCCGTTACATCCGCGCCAGTGATCTGTTCAAACGCGGCACCGGCACACAGGCCGACTACGATACGGCTTCCGCGACGCTGGAGACGGCCAACGCGCAGGTCGGCCAGGCGGAGGCCAATCTCGCCGTCGGCGGCCTGCCGGCACGGTCCGAGACGATCAAGGCCGCCGACAATCAGGTGAGGCAGGCGCGATCGGCGCTGGAGCAAGCGCAATGGCGGCTGTCGAAGCGCGTGCTGACGGCGCCCTCGTCCGGCCGGGTCAACGATGTCATCCGCTATCCGGGCGACACGGCCGGCCCGACCGCGCCGGTCATCTCCATACTGCCGGACGGCGCGGTGAAGCTCAGCGTCTATGTGCCGGAAAGCGCGTTCTCGTCGATCGAGATCGGCACGCTGCTCAACGTCCATTGCGACGGTTGCGGATCGGGCGTGAAGGCTCGCGTCAGCTACGTGTCGCCGGATCCGGAATTCACGCCACCGGTGATCTACTCGCTCGAGACCCGGCAAAAGCTGGTCTATCTGGTCGAAGCGCGGCCGGAGGGCGACGCCAGCGCATTGCAGCCCGGGCAGATCGTCGACGTCGATCTGGCGGACATCGGAAAATGAACGTCATCGACGTGCACGGCCTGGTCAAACGCTTCGGCGACAAGACCGTCGTCGACCATGTGACGATGACGGTGGCCGAGGGCGAGATCGTCGGCTTCCTCGGGCCGAACGGCTCGGGCAAGACGACGACCATCCGCATCATGTGCGGCTTGCTGACGCCGGATGAGGGCGAAGGCACGGTTCTGGGCTTCGACATCCGCACCGACAGCCTGCGGATCAAACGCGAAGTCGGCTACATGACGCAGAGATTCTCGTTCTACGAAGACCTGACGATCGGCGAGAATCTCGAATTCGTGGCGCGGCTCTACCGGCTGAAGCCGCTCGACGAGCATGTGGCTAAGACGCTTGAGGAGCTCGGCCTGATATCGCGCAGGAACCAGCTGGCCGGCACCTTGTCCGGCGGCTGGAAGCAGCGGCTGGCGCTGGCCGCCTGCATCATGCACAAGCCGAAACTGCTGCTTCTCGACGAACCGACGGCTGGCGTCGACCCGAAGGCCAGACGCGAATTCTGGGACGAGATCCACCGGCTGGCGAGCGGCGGGCTGACCGTGCTGGTCTCCACCCATTACATGGATGAGGCCGAGCGCTGCCATCGCATCAGCTACATCTCCTATGGCAAGATGCTGGCCACCGGCACGGTCGAGGACGTGGTGAGGAATGCCGGGCTGACTACGTTCGTCCTGCAGGGGCCGCGGCTCGACCAGGTCGCTGCCGCACTTCATGGCCGCCCAGGCGTCGACCAGGTGGCGCCGTTCGGCGCGACGCTGCATGTCGTCGGCTCCGACAGGACGGCCCTTCAGGCAGCGCTCGCCGACGTCGAGAAAGACCACAAGGGCGTCAGGGTCTCGCCTGGCGAGACCAGCCTGGAGGATGTGTTCATCCAGTTCATGTCCGGTTCGAAGGACAACATGGGATGAAAAACGGGATAAACAGCATCTTTTCCTTCGCCAGGCTGGGCGCGCTGCTGATCAAGGAGTTCATCCAGATGCGGCGCGACCGCATCACCTTCGCCATGATGCTCGGCGTGCCGCTGATGCAGCTGGTGCTGTTCGGCTATGCCATCAACAACGACCCGAAGAGCCTGCCGGCAGCGCTGGTGGTGATGAGCAGCGATCCTTACACGCGGGCCATGGTTTCGGCGCTGCAGACCACCGGCTATTACCGTTTCGACCATGTCGCGCAAAGTGCCGCCGAAGCCGAATTCCTGATGGCGCGCGGCGACGTCGCTTTCGTCGTCACCATTCCCGCCGATTTCGCCCGACGGGTCGAGCGCGGCGACAGCCCGCAGATCCTGATCGAGGCGGATGCGACCGACCCGGCCGTCGCCAGCGGCGCCATCTCGACGCTCGGCACAGTTGCCAACCAGGCGCTGCTCAGGGCACGCGGCATGCAGGAGACGGCGGCCGAAGCTGCCCGGGGGCAGCTCCAGGTGGTGGTGCACCGGCGCTACAATCCGGAAGCCGTCTCGCAATACAACATCGTGCCCGGCCTGCTCGGCGTCATCCTGCAGATGACGATGGTGATGATGACCTCGATCGCGCTGACGCGCGAGACCGAGCGCGGCACGATGGAGAACCTTCTGGCGATGCCGTCCAGCCCGCTCGAGATCATGCTGGGCAAGGTGCTGCCCTATCTGGCGGTCGGCGCCGTGCAGGTGCTGGTGGTGCTGGCGGCGTCGAAGCTTCTCTTCGCCATCCCCTTCACCGGATCGATGTCGCTGCTGTTGACGGCCGTCCTGATCTTCGTCCTGGCGTTGGTGCTGCTCGGCTACACGATCTCGACGATCGCCCGCACGCAGATGCAGGCACTACAGCTCACCTTCTTCTTCTTCCTGCCGTCGATCATGCTGTCCGGCTTCATGTTCCCCTATCGCGGCATGCCGGACTGGGCGCAGGTCTTCGGCGAGGTGCTGCCGCTGACGCATTTCCTGCGCATCATCCGGGCGGTGATGCTGAAGGGCGCCGAGCTGCCGGCAGTGGCAACGGAAATCGGTTGGCTGGTGGTGTTCGTGGCGCTGTTCGCCGGCATTGCGCTGGTGCGGTTCCGCCGGACGCTGGATTAGGGTCAACGCAATCAGCTTGCGCAAATGATCGAGATTCACACGGTCCTGGCCTAGCCCGGAACCGGGGTCAATTCAGGCGCATTGAGCCCTTCGAAGGGATCGCGCCAGGCGTCGATTTCTTCAAGCTGCCGATACCAGCGGCCAACAGAAGGATAGTCATCGAGAGGCAATCGGGCGACGTCGTTGAAGGGCAGAAACGTCGCCATTCGAAAGTCGGCGTAGGAAACCGAATTGCCGACCAGCCATTCTCGCTGGGAAAGCTCGGCATCAAGTATTACAGCGGCGGTACTGAAGTCCCTCAAGCCCTCCTCAACCCGCGCCTGATCGATCGGGCCGAGCGCATAGCGCTGTTTGGTCCCGCGTTCGAAATGCACGACGTCGCAGGCTCTTACGAAGTTCTCTTTGCCCCAACTCAGCCATCGGATCATCTCGGGCTCGTCGTCGCCGGTGCGCCAGAAATGCGAATGGGTGTCGCGTGAAAGCCGGCAGGCTATGGCGTCGGCCTCCCAGAGGCTTTTTCCCAAGTCCACAAGGATGGGCAATGAAAGATTTGGATTGAGCGGCCGAAAGCGCTCGGCCTGCCCCGGAGCGAAGGGAGACGCGAATTCGAACTCGATCTTGGCTTTGAGATACCGTGCCACCGCGACCGCGAGGCGAGGATTGGGATTGCGGCTGAAGAACAGTTTCATCGATCTCAGTCTTTGAAGGTACCGGTTTGACTAGCGCAACGGAGGCTCGAGCGCCTCGAACCGGCACATCACCTGGAATTGGTTGCTATCTTAGCTGGCAGCAATGATCTCGGCATAGGTGCTAAGATCGACATTGCCGCCGGAGAGCACCACGGCAATGGATTTCCCGGCAAGGTCGATCTCGCCTGACGACAGCGCGGCCAAGCCGACGCAACCGCCAGGTTCGACCACCAGCTTCAGGCAAGCCATCGCATCGCGCATCGCCTGTGCCACCGCCTTGTCAGAAACGGCGATGGCGCCAGCGAGGTTCTTGCGGTTGATCTCGAAAGTGATCGCGCCCGGCTCGGCGACGAGAAGGGCATCGCAGATCGAAGTGTGGCCGGGCGCGTTCGACACCCTGGCGCCTCTGATCAGCGAGCGGCGTGTGTCGTCAAAATGCTCCGGTTCCACGGCCCAGACGGCGGTGCCCGGCGAGGCGTCCTTGACCGCTATCGAAATGCCGCTGCTCAACCCGCCGCCACCGCAGGGAACCACTACCGCATCGAGGCTGACACCAAGCGCTCTTGCTTGGCGCATCAATTCGAGGCCGATCGTGCCCTGGCCGGCGATGATGGCCGGATCGTCGTAGGGCGGCACCAGGACCATGCCCTTTTCCACGTAAGAACGGACGACGGCAGTGCGATCGTCGCGGACCCGGTCGAAGGTGATCACGTCCGCGCCCATCTTCCTGACATTGCCGACTTTCATCGCCGGCGCATCGGTGGGCATGGCGATAACGGCCTTGACGCCGAACATCGCCGCCGCGGCGGCAACGCCTTGCGCGTGATTGCCCGACGAGAAGGCGACGACGCCGCGGGCGCGTTCTTCCGCCGAGAGCGAGGAGAGCTTGTTGTAAGCGCCGCGGAACTTGAACGAGCCGGTGCGCTGCAACGTCTCCGGCTTGAACAGGATCCTGGCGCCGAAGCGCTTGTTCAGCTCCGGCGATTCGATCAGCGGCGTTTCGACGATCAGTCCGGACAATCGCGCTGCTGCACTGTGAATATCGGCGATGCCGGGAGGGGTGGTCATAGCTAGGTCCTGCAAGAGATGAGACCGCCTATGTGCACGGAAAGAGAGGCGGCGCACCAATGAAAAAATGTGACCGTTACAATTCGTCTTTGGAGGCAGGAGTGGGGCGTGACCGTCCCCACCGCCTCCTCGGCCCTCCGCCATGCATTCGTCGCTTCAATCGACAAATCGTTGCCGATTGACCGGAATTGCCGGCCGCTCCTCACCCCAACAGCGTCTTTTGCCGTTTGGGGCCGCCCATCTTGCGCCAGGTGTTGAAGCGGTGGGTGGCGGCGGCGAAGGAGATCTTCATCTGTTGTGCGACCGAATAGCGCGACTTGCCCTCGTCGAACAGCCGATAGCAGCACTCGACACCCTCCTCGGTCAACTTGCCGTCGGGAGCCTTGTTGTGCGGATTGGCGGGATCGAATTTTTCGACCTGCTGCTCGACCAGGCCTTTCAGGCGCTGCAGATCCGCCTCAATGTTAGCGATCAGGTCGAGAACCGGTTTGGGATCAAACGGCTGCTGTTTTTCCGGCATCTGCCGCGTTCCTTTCTCTTGGTTGAGATTCGGTTATATAAGTGAACGTTTGCCGATAGCAACAGGCGACGTGTTCGGGATTTTGAAGCTTGTACCTTTTGAGCATGAGCGGAGCGCAAACGATTGACCGGCGACGCGTGAGGTCATAGTTTAGAACTATTCTAAACTAGGGTGAATTTCTCATGCTTTCCCGCGTTTTCGGCATCGGCCGCCGTCCCTTTGAGTCGCTCTCGGAACAGGAGATCCTGGCGCTCGCCATCTCCTCCGAGGAGGATGACGGGCGCATCTATCGCGCCTATGCCGACGGGCTGGCGGAGAGCTTTCCGCAATCGGCCAAGGTGTTCGAGGAGATGGCGGAGGAGGAGGACGGCCATCGCGATTCGCTGATCGAGCTTTACCGCAAGCGTTTCGGCGAGCGTATACCGCTGATCCGGCGCGAACATGTGAAGGGCTATTACGAGCGCAAGCCGGACTGGCTGGTGAGGCCGCTCGGCGTCGATCATGTGCGCAGCCAAGCCGAGGCCATGGAGCGGCAGGCCTACCTGTTCTATATCGAGGCGGCCAAACGCACAGGCGATGCGTCGACGCGAAAGCTGCTCGACGACCTGGCGATCGCAGAACAGGGCCACGAGACACTGGCGCAGCGGCTGGAGCAAAAGCATGTGCCGGGCGCGGTCAAGGACGAAGAGGCGGCAGCCGAGCAGCGCCAGTTCATCCTGACCTACGTGCAACCGGGACTGGCTGGGCTGATGGATGGATCGGTGTCGACGCTGGCGCCGATCTTTGCCGCCGCCTTTGCCACGCATGATACGTTCCAGACTTTTCTGGTCGGGCTTGCCGCCTCGATCGGCGCTGGCATCTCGATGGGTTTCACCGAGGTGGCTTCCGACGACGGCAAATTATCTGGCCGCGGCTCGCCGGCAAAACGCGGGCTGACCGTCGGCGTCATGACGACGCTGGGCGGGCTCGGCCATGCGCTGCCCTATCTCATCCCGCTTTTCTGGACGGCAACCATTGTCGCCGCCGTGGTGGTTTTCTTCGAGCTGTGGGCGATCGCCTTCGTGCAGAACCGCTATATGCAGACGCCGTTCTGGCGCGCCGCCTTCCAGGTGGTGCTGGGTGGCGCGCTGGTGTTTGCAGCAGGGGTGCTGATCGGGAATGCATAGCGGTCCCTATCCGTTCACAACCCGGCTATCTGTTGGCGCCTCGGCGCGTTCGGTCAGGCCGTAGTCGCGCACGACATGAGCGATACGCAAACGATAGTCCGCAAAGATACCGCCGCGCCCGGCCTTTTGCGCCTGCCGATGTTCCTGCGTGTTGCGCCAGGCCTTCACCGCGTCCTCGTCGCGCCAGAAGGACAGCGACAGGATGCGGCTCGGATCGGCAAGGCTCTGGAAGCGCTCGATCGACAGGAAACCGTCGAGGCCGTCGAGCAGTGGGCGCAGGTCGGCGGCAATGCCGAGATAGGCATCGCGCTTGCCCGCCGCCGGCTCAACCTCGAAGATGACGGCGATCATGGCTTCACCAAAGGAGCATGCGGTCCGGAGGCCAGCTTGAGGAAGATGCGGTCCTCCTTCAGAATGAATTTTTCCCGCCGGGCGAACTCGTAATTCGTCCTGCCGGCGGGATCGGCGGCGAGCCGGGCGCGGTAGGCTTCGTAGGCTGCAAGACTGTCGATGTTGTAGGCGGCATAAGCCGTGGTGGCCGAGCCTTCGTGCGGCGCGAAATAGCCGATCAGATCGGCGCCGCAGCGCGGGATCGCCTGCCCCCAATTGCGAGCATATTCCTCGAACGCCGCCTTGCCGAACGGATCGATTTCGTAGCGGATGAAGCAGGTGATGGTCATTTTTCGCCTCCTTGGCGGTGGATGTTTTCTTGCGGTCACAGTTCGAGCGGGATCGAAACGTTCCGAAGACCGATATGCTAGGCAAATCCCTCGCTGATCATGCCTGCCAGAACGATTTCGCGCATTCGCGGCGGACGTCTTCAGGTGTCAGGCCAAGGTCACGCAGCAGATGATCGTCGATCTCGGCGAGGTCGAGACGCTGCAAATGACGGTCGTACCACCGCTTCAGGAGCCGTAGCCGCAAGCGGCGCAAGACAATGAACGGGAACGGCCGGCGATCGGGCGCGGCGCTGAGAATGGTCCTTGCAGGCATCGTCGTCTCCTTGATTTGCATGGAGACTAATGCTTTATCTGACGAGGATGCTTCGATGAGGAACGAACTATGCGCGAAGGACCTGACATAGCCCGCATTGCCAGCCTGGTGGGCGATCCGGCGCGGGCAAACATGCTGTCCGCACTGATGGGCGGCACGGCACTGACGGCGAGCGAACTGGCACTCGAAGCCGGCGTGTCGCTTCCGACCGCGAGCTCCCATCTGTCGAAGCTGATGGAAGGCGGGCTGCTGACGCTGGCGAGCCAGGGACGGCACCGCTATTACGGCCTCGCCGGCCCGCAGGTGGCAGGAATGATCGAAGCCATCACCGGCGTTGCCGCCGCGGTCGGGCCGCAGAGGGTGCGACCCGGCCCTCGCGACGCGGCCATGCGCGTGGCGCGGGTCTGCTACGACCACCTCGCCGGCGAGCAGGCGGTGGCGATGCTGGACCGTCTTGTCGCTCGACAAGTGCTCCTGCGGGATGATGAGGAGATTCAACTTGGGCCGTCGGCCGCCTCGCATTTCGCCGCGATCGGCATCGACATCCATACCAAAGCGCGGCGACCGGTGTGTCGGGCCTGCCTCGACTGGAGCGTGCGGCGTTCGCACCTTGCCGGCACGCTGGGCGCCGCCATTCTCGACAAGATCCTCGCCGAGAAATGGGCGCGGCGCGAGAAGGACAGCCGTGCCGTGATCTTTTCACCGGTAGGCAAGCAGGTCTTCGAGAAGACGTTTCTCGCCTGACAGATCGCTTCGATGCGGTAGAACGGTTCGTCGTTTCACAAACGCTGAACCGCTCTAGCTTTTTTGTTTTGACGCATGTCGTTATCGCAAAACCGCTGCGCACTTTTGCGCGACATGCATTAGCCGCGCTTGAGCGGCTTGGCCCGCTTGAAAAAATCAGCCCAGGGATCGGCTTGCCCGAGCCGCTTCAGCGTCGTCTTGTCGCCGATCGGAAAGGCGTTCGGCGGCAATCCGGCCTCGATTTCCGCCCACGTCACCGGCATCGATACCGTGGCGCCTTTTTTGGCGCGCGACGAATAGGGGGCGACGGTGGTGGCGCCGCGGCCGTTGCGTAGATAATCGACGAAAATCTTGCCCGTGCGCGCCTTCTTCGACAGCGCCGCCGTATAGCGGTCGGGTGCGCGCTGTTCGAGCGCTCGGGCGAACTCATGGGCGAAGCCTTTGACCTCGTCCCAGTCCGCCGACGGCTTCAGCGGGACGAGGACATGATAGCCCTTGCCGCCCGAGGTCTTGACGAAATTCGGCAGGGACAGTTCGTCGAGCCGGCTGCGGATATCGAGCGCCGCGGCACGCACCGCCTTCACGTCGACACCCTCGTCGGGATCGAGATCGAAGATGATCTGGTCGGGTTTTTCCAGCTCGTCCGTGGTCGAGCCCCAGATGTGGATCTCGACGACGCCGAGCTGCACCAGGGCCACGACACCGTCGAAATCGCGGATGAACAATATCTCCTCGCCGTCGGTGGGATCCTTCATCACGGCGATCTTGTCGTGCATGCCGGCCGAGGCGTGTTTTTGGAAGAACCGTTGACCGCCAACGCCGTCCGGCGCCCGCACGAGGCTGAGCGGCCGGTTGATGACGAATTGCTTCATGCGCGGCCAGACCAGCGCGTAGTGATCGACCAGATCCTGCTTCGATACGTTCTCCTCGGGCCACAGAAGCTTGTCGGGGCGGGACAGCGTAACCGAGGTTTTCGCCGCCGCGCCCGCAGGTTTGGCGGGCTTTGGCTTCGGCTCTGCCGCGGCTGAGCGTGCTTTCGGTTTCTCCTGCACGACTTCCTCCGCCGGCTTGTCCTCGCGCAATCCCTGGAACGACGCGTGGCGTATTATACGGTCCGACGTCCAACTGCGAAACTCCACTTCGCCGACAAGTTCGGGCTTGACCCAGACCAGCCCCTTGCCCCTTGGCACCGCCCCGTCGAAGGGCGAGGTTGTCGTCTTCAGCGCATCAAGCCTCTTCTTCAGCTCGTTGGTGCTTTTGGCGGTGAAGCCGGTGCCGACGCGGCCGGCATAGCGCAGCTTGCCGCCCTCGTGATAGCCGACCAGCAGCGAGCGCAGGCCCCGCCCGGTCTTGTCCGACGGCGTATAGCCGCCGATGACGAATTCCTGGCGCGCCGTGCATTTCGACTTCACCCACGAGGGAACACGGCCGCTGCGGTAGGGCGCTTCGGCGCGCTTGGAGACGACGCCTTCGAGGCCCAGGCGGCAAGCGTGCTCCAGCATGATCTTGCCGGGCTCGGCAAAGTGGTCGCTGAAGCGCACGGCCTGATCCTCGGCCTGTCCGGCGAGCAAGGTGCGCAGCCTTTCCTTGCGCTCCACCAGCGGCTCGGAACGGATATCCTCACCGTTGAGACGCAACAGGTCGAAGACATAGTAGATGAAACGGTCCGCACGGCCCGCCGACAGATCTTGCTGAAGCAGCGAGAAGGACGACACGCCATTATCCGCCAGCACGACGATTTCGCCGTCGATGATCGCATCGGTGCATTTCAGGCCGCCAAGTGCCGCGACAATTGCGCCCCCGAATTTGTCGGTCCAGTCGAGGCCAGCGCGTGTCAAAAGCCGCACCTCGGTGCCGACAAGCTGCGCCTGCATGCGATAGCCGTCGAACTTCACCTCATGCAGCCAGTCCTTGCCGGGCGGCGCGTCCCGCTCCAGCGTTGCGAGCGCCGGTTCGATGAATTCGAGCCGCCTTGCCGCGACAGCCTTCGCTTTGCTGGCGGCCGGCCTGTCGGACTGCCAGACGCTTGGCTTCTTGCCGTCGGCGGTCTTGCCTTCGCCGACCTCCTCGATGGTCAGGCCGGATTTCACCGATTGCGGCGCCTCCTGCAAAATGTCCTCGCCCGGACGCGCTGCGGCATCGTCGGATTTGATCAGCAACCAGTTGTCACGCTTTTCTCCCGGACGCGGCTTCAGCCGCACCAGATGCCAGGCGCCATGCAATTTGTGGCCATGCAGTTCGAAACTGATATGGCCTTTCTTCATCGCCTTTGCCGGGTCGCCATCGGGGACCCAAGTTCCCTCGTCCCAGACAATGACCGAGCCGCCGCCATATTGGTCCTTCGGGATGGTGCCTTCAAACGGCGCATAGTCGATCGGGTGGTCCTCGACATGCACGGCGAGCCGCTTTTCGTGCGGGTCGAGGCTCGGGCCTCGCGTCACCGCCCAGCTCCACAGCACGCCGCCATGCTCGAGGCGAAGGTCGTAGTGAAGCCTGGTGGCGGCATGCTTGTGGATGACGAAAATGCCACCCGGCTCGGCTTTTTTGCCGCGCGAAACCTTCCCGGCCGGTTCGGCCGTCTTCTTGAAATTGCGCTTGGCGTGATACTGCTCGAGGCTGGCCATGGTCTGATCCTAAGCGGATTTGCGCCGAGCGGCTTTGGACTTGGCGCCCTTTGCCGGGCGTCCGGTCTTTGCCGGCGTACCGGCTTCCGACGAAAGGCTCTTCTTCAGTGCATCGAAGAGATTGACGACGTTGGAGGGCCGTGGTTCCGCCTTGGTCTTCGGTGCCTTCTTGCCGGCCTTCTTGGCGCGGACCAACTCGATCAGCGCGTTTTCGTATTTGTCCTCGAATTCGGAAGGATCGAACTTTGCCTGTTTCTCATCGACGATGTGTTCGGCCAGCCTGATCATCTCGGCGTCGGTCTTCACCGGCTTGATGTCCCCGAACACGATCTCGGGCCTGCGAACCGTATCGCCATAGCGCAGCGTCGTCAGCAGCAGACCCTTGCCCGACGGCTCGATGACCACCGGACGTTCGCGGCGATAGAGCACAATGCGGGCTAGCCCCGCCGTCTTCTTGGCGGCCATGGCGTCGCGGATGACGGCGAAGGCCTCTTCCGAGACCTCGTCAGCAGGCGTCACATAATAGGGCGTATCGAGATAGATCTGCTGGATCGAGGATTTTTCGATGAACCCATCGAGGCTCATCGTATGCGAGGATTCGATCTGCACGGCTTCGATCTCCTCCTCCTCGATTTGGACGAAGTCGCCGTCGCCGATCTCGTAGCCCTTGATCTCGTCGCCTTCATCGAGCGGCTTGCCGCTTGCCGAATCGACATAGACGCGCTTGACGGTATTGCCGGTTTTGCGGTTGAGCACGCGGAACGAGACTTTCTCGGCCTGGGTGACGACATTGGTCAGTTCGACGGCGCAAGTGACCAGCGAAAGCTTGAGATACCCTCTCCAGGCGGGGCGCGGCGCCATGACAAACTCCCTGCGCGACAACGTTCAACCGAGAACGGGCAAAGTCCGTTCCGGTTCCGGCGGCGCAAAAGGCAAGTCCGGGGTTTCGGCCCAGCCTTGCCTTGAACTCAATTCTTTATCGCAGCCCTACTCGGCGGCTTGCAGGTTGATCTTGCTTTCCGCCATCTCGGTAAGCTTGCGGTCGGTCGCCTGTTCCTCCTTGAGATTGTTGGCCAGCACATTGGCGCAGTCGCTGCGGCCCAGTTGCTTGGCCCAGGCAATCAAGGTGCCGTAACGGGTCATCTCATAATGCTCGACCGCCTGGGCCGAGGCGATCAGCGCAGCGTCGAGGACCTCCTTGTCGGCGATGTCGCCGCTGACGTCGTCGGCCTCTTCGAGAATGCCGTCGATGGCCGGGCAGTCGACCTGCTTGGCCTTCACACCGTGCAGTTCGAACACCTGCTCGACACGCTGGATATGACCCTTGGTCTGGGCGAGATGTTTCTCAAAGCCGGCTTTCAGCTGCGGATCACTCGCCTTGTCGATCATCTTCGGCAGCGATTTCTCGATCTGTTTTTCAGCGTAATAGATGTCGCGCAGCGTGTGCACGAACAGGTCATCGAGTGTTTTGATATCCTTCGAAAAGAAGCCCATGGCCTTTGCCTTTCCATTGCTCTTGCAGTTTCGGATTTTTTGGCTGCGGCCCAACCCGAGCACCGCAGCCTGCGGAACCGGTTCGTCCCGGCACTGGGAAATGAACGTGCGGCTGACGGGCGGGTTCCTGGTTTTCCGGCCGCGTGCACGGAAATTTCGCGGTCCAGCAAAAACCTGAAACAAACCGCGCCTCTGCGACATTCAGGCGAAACATATGTGATGCAAAAGTCACACTGGGCGAAATGCCGACGGACTGCATGGAAACACCGCGAATCAGCCGCATTCCAGCCATGAACAAAGGCATTTTCGACCAGAGATTAACATCGCGTTCACCGACTATTCACGCCTGGACGCTATGATCCCCGCAATTCGGAAGGGACATCCGAAACGGGACAGGGACCGAGTAAAATGAGCTTCTGGAATCAAATCGCCGGCTATGCCGCCGCCATCCGCGAATTCGTCGCGCCGACCTATAGGCCCGAGCGCTATTACATGCGCGGCCCAGGCCCCGCCTGCGCGCGCCGTGGCAACACGCTTGGGATCGGCGTGCACTGATGATGAGCATGGAGAGCCGTCACGACAGCCGTATCTGCCGGCCTGACGCCGACAATCGGTCGACGACCTATCGCGCCGAGCGCCCTGCGCTGACCGACAGACGGCGTGCGACACCGCCAAGCCTCTAGCATTCCGGGCTTTGATCCAGCCGCCGGCAGGCCTAGTGTCGCCTGACACCAGCTGCCGGGCGCCCCGTGATCGTCAAGCCGAACCATTCTCCTGAGCCGCCAGAATTCGAATCGAGTCGCCCGTTGATCGTGTTCGACGGTATTTGCGTGTTGTGCTCGGGCTTTGTGCGCATGGTGGTGAAGCTCGACCGCAAGGGCCGCTTCCATTTCGTAACGGCGCAGTCGCGCTTCGGCGAGATGCTGTTCAAGAAATACGGGCTGCGGACGGATCGCTACGAGACCAATCTCGTCATCGTCGATGGCGCCGCTTTCACCCGCCTGGACAGTTTCGTTGCCGTCATGGCCGAACTCGGCTGGCCGTGGCGGGCGGCGCGGATCCTGCTGTTGTTGCCGCGCCCGCTTCGCGACTGGCTCTACGACCGCATCGCAAAGAACCGCTACGCCCTGTTCGGCAAGAAGGACAATTGCGAAATCCCTTCCGCCGAGGTGAGGGCAAGATTGATCGGCTAGGCTCACTGCCGTGGCCGGGAGCGGCGCGAGGCATTTTGGGGGGAACTGCGGATGAAGGTTCTTGTCGTCGGCGGCTATGGCACCTTTGGCGGTCGCACCATCGAGCTTTTGGAGGGCGAGCCGCGTCTGATCCTCTTCGTCGCCGGGCGCTCGCTCGCCAAGGCTAACGCATATTGCAAGAAGCGCGCCCCGGCAGCAGCCCGGCTGGTGCCGGCACTGTTCGACCGTGACGGCGATCTTGCCGCGCAACTCGCCGCATTTGAGCCCGATATTGTAGTCGACGCGAGCGGTCCGTTCCAGGCTTATGGCGAGGGGCGCTACCGCCTGATCGAGGCCTGCATCGCCCGGCGCATCAACTATCTCGATCTAGCCGACGGCTCAGATTTCGTCGCCGGTGTCTCCGCGTTCGACGAGGCGGCGCGAAACGCCGGCGTCTTCGTGCTGTCCGGCGCCTCGAGCTTTCCGGTGCTGACGGCGGCGGTGGTGGGTCATCTGTCTTCGGACCTGACGCGGGTCGA
Organism: Mesorhizobium sp. M0166; assembly: GCF_040322255.1. Taxonomy (NCBI): domain Bacteria; kingdom Pseudomonadati; phylum Pseudomonadota; class Alphaproteobacteria; order Hyphomicrobiales; family Phyllobacteriaceae; genus Mesorhizobium; species Mesorhizobium sp. M0166. The sequence continues at coordinate 38,321 of NZ_JAMYTD010000008.1, forward strand.
CGGCATTCGCGGCGGCATCGCGCCTTCGCCCTTTGCCGGTGTCGGCGGGAACGTCATCCGGGCTATTGCCGGTTATGCCGTCCCGAACAAGGCCGTCCGTTCACCGAACAACTGCGCTACACCATCGCGCCGCCAGGCCGGCTGCCGCTTCGAAACACGCTGTTCTCGCTGGTCGACGTTCCAGATCTGCGCGCCTTGGCCGCGCTTTGGCCGGAGGCGAAGACCATCTGGATGGGAGCCGGGCCGGTACCCGAGGTGCTGCACCGCGCCCTGATCTGCCTCGCCTGGCTGGTGCGTGCCGGATTGATCGGTTCGCTTTTGCCGCTGGCGCCGCTGATGCATCAGGCAACGAACCGGCTGCGCTGGGGCGAGCATCGCGGCGGCATGTTCGTCGAGGTGGAGGGATCGGACCAGGCGGGCGCCATCGTCAAGCGCTCGTGGCATCTCTTGGCCGAGGGCAATGACGGGCCGCTGATCCCGTCGATGGCGGTCGAAGCTCTGGTCCGCAAAGCGCTGGCCGGACAACAGCCGGCGCCGGGCGCACGGGCGGCGGTGCGCGATTTGGAGCTCCGGGATTATGAGGCCCTGTTCGCCGGGCGGACGATCTACGCCGGCTTCAGGAATGGGACCGCGGACGAGGACAAGCCGCTTTATGCCGAGCTGCTCGGCAATGCCTGGCAAGGCCTTCCCGAGGCAATTCGGTCAATGCATGACCGTACGATCACCGCCGCAGGTCGTGCGCGCGTCGAACGCGGGCGCAATGTTCTTGGCCGGCTAATGGCCTGGATGGTCGGCTTCCCCCGGGGCAAGCGAGGACATCCCGGTTCATGTCCGCTTCGACACCGACAAGGACGGCGAGACCTGGACCCGGACATTCGGCAGGCACAGTTTTTCGAGCCTACAGTTCGCAGGCCGGGGTCGATCGCAGCGCCTGCTGTGCGAACGCTTCGGCCCGCTGACCTTCGCGATGGCGTTGGTTGCCGAAGACGGCCGGCTGGCACTGGTCTTGCACCGCTGGAGCTTTTTTGGCCTGCCGCTTCCGATGTGGCTCGGTCCACGCTCGACTTCCTACGAAACGGTGGAGGATGGCCGCTTCCGCTTCCATGTCGAGATCTCGCATCCGCTTGCCGGCATGATCGCCCGCTACCGCGGCTGGCTGGAGCCCTCCGACCCGCACGGCTCCAGCGAGATCGTGCCGCCTGCCAGCTTGGCCAGTTCGCGACAGTCCCGCGCCGTGCACAGCGTCCAGCCCTGACCCGTGGCGCCCGAGGCGGCGAGCACGAGGCGCCGCTGTGGCCCGACCTTGGGCGCATAAACCCACCAGCCGTTTCTCAGCACCGAGCCTTGCGGCGGCTCCATCCCGGCGCCCGATCCCTTGATGCGGGCCTCGACCAGCTCCAGGCCGGACGGCAGCACCTTCCAGTCTTCCTGCCACTGGGTCTTCTCCACCGAATGCACCCAGGACAGCGTGAAGGCAGCGACCGCGAGCGTCACCGTCTTGCCGGCCGCGACGATGCAGAGGCTCATGCCGAGTTGGCCAGCGAAGCCTGTCGCGCGCGCCAGCAGTGCCAGCCGATCCAGGCAAGAGACAGCGCCCAGCCCGCCTCGTCGGTGAGCGGCAGTGCAGCAACCAGCAGCACGCCGGCGGCGAAGGCGACGAGGCGTTCCCACCAGGCCATGCGCCGGGCGAGAAATCCGACGGCGGCGGCGCCCCAAAGGACAATGCCCATGCAGGCCTTGATGACGATATAGGCGACCTCGACGGGATAGCCGAAATGGGCGGCGATCGGGCCGGGGTCCTGCAGCATCAGCGCCGGGGTATAGACCGCCATGAACGGCACCACGAAGCCGGCAATGGCAAGCTTGGTGGCCTGGATGCCGATCTTGAGGCCGCTTTCCTTGGCCATGGGTGCGGCGGCGAAGGCGGCCAGCGCCACAGGCGGGGTGAGATCGGCCATGATGCCGAAATAGAAGACGAACATATGGCTGACCACCAACGGCACGCCGAGCGACAGCAGCGCCGGCCCGGCCAGCGACGAAGTGATGATGTAGTTGGGAATGGTCGGTATGCCCATGCCGAGCACCAGGCAGGTGAGCATGGTCAAAAGCAGCGACAGGAACAGATTGTTCTCGCCGATCGAGATGATCCAGCCGATGAAGGTCGAGGCGATGCCGGTGAGCGTCAACGTGCCGATGACAATGCCGACAATGGCGCAGGCAATGCCGACCGGCAGAGCGTTCTTTGCTCCCTCGGCAAGGGAATCCACGCATATGCGCAGCGTCTCGCGCCCCCTTTGAAAGTGAGGCATGCGACGACCAGCACGGCGATGACCAGGCTGAGGATGTTGACGCCGAATTTCATGAAGGAAGCCGCGGCAAGCCCGAGCGCCAGCCAGAAGACGATGCGGAAGGCGAGCGACCCGATCGATGCCGCAAGCGGCGTGCCGAGGATAAGCACAATGGTCAACGCCAGGCCCATGGTGCCGGCGAACACCGGTGTGTAGCCGGCAAACAGCAGGTAGATCAGTGCTGCGAGCGGCAGTACCAGCGGCCAATGTTGTCTCACCGCATCCCACGGATTGGGCAGGTCGGCCTTGGCCATTCCGTGCAGGCCGGCCTTGCCGGCCTCCAGGTGCACCTGCCAGAAGCAGGCGCCAAAATAGAGCAGCGCCGGAATGATCGCCGCCTTGACCACCGCGGCATAGGGGATGTTGAGCGTCTCGGCCATGATGAAGGCGACCGCGCCCATCACCGGCGGCATGATCTGGCCGCCCATCGACGAGGTCGCCTCGACGGCGCCGGCGAAGGCCGAGCGGAAGCCGAAGCGCTTCATCAGCGGGATGGTGAACTGGCCGCTGGCCACCACATTGGCGACGCCGGAGCCGGAAATGGTGCCCATCAGCGCCGAGGACAGCACGCAGACCTGTGCCGGGCCGCCGCGCCATGAGCCGACCAGGCCAAGCGCAAAGTCGTTGAACAGGGCGATCATGCCGGCGCGCTCAAGAAAGGCGGCGAAAACGACGAAGATGAAGATGTAGGCGGCCGAGACATAGATCGGCGTGCCGTAGATGCCTTCGGTGCCATAGGCGAAGGTGTCGACGAGCTGGGCGAAATCATAGCCGCGATGGATGAAAGGCGGCGGCAGATGATTGCCGGCAAATGCGTAGGCGAGAAAGATGAAGGCAATGACGGCAAGCGGCAGCCCCATCAACCGCCGCGCCGCCTCGAAAACCAGCACGACCAGCACCGCGCCGACGATCAGGTCAGGCGTGGTGAGAAAGCCGGAGCGGCGGATGAGGTCGGCATAGAACACCCAATTGTACAGACCGGTGGCGAAGCCAAGCACGCCGAGCGTCCAGAACACTGCTTTCGCCGGGACGCTTTTGGCGCGCAGATTGGCGATTAGGGCAAAGCCGAGCAGCAGCAGGAAGCCGACATGCATGGCGCGTACGACCTGGCTCGGCAGGCTGCCATAGGCGGCGATGTAGACCTGGAAGATGGAGAAGGCGATGGCGATAAAAAAAGCCGCCTTGCCGGCGATGCCTTCGCCGAAGCCCGGCGGCAATCCTTCGACAGGAGCTTCCGCTGTGGGGGAAAGAACGGTCGGGGTTACGGTCATTAGCGAGGTTCCTGGCGGGGCGCTCCAGCGAAGCGAGGCGGGTGGGGGTGGGTGCGGCAGTGCGCGGCCTCAACCGACCCCACCCGTCTATCCGCCTTCGGCAGCTGTTCACCTTCTCCTCAAGGGGGGATGGCTCCTTATTTCACCAATCCCTTTTCCTTGTAATACCTCTCGGCGCCTGGATGCAGCGGCACCGGCATGCCGTCGAGCGCCTTGGCCGGGTCGATCGCCTTGGCGGCGGCGTGGGCAGCGGTGAGTTGGTCGAGATGCTCGAACAGCAATTTGGTCATCTGGTAGGCGGTCTCGTCGGAGACATCGGCGCTGGTGATCAGGAAATTGCCGACGGCGGCGGTCGCGACATCCTCGGTTTGGCCCTCATAGGTGCCCTTGGGGATGACCACGGAAAGATAGGGCGAGCCGATCTTGGCGACGTCCTCCGCCGGCACGGCAACGATGTTTACCGGCACTGAGGTGGCGAGATCACGGATCGACGCGACCCCAAGGCCGGCCGACTGCAGCGTGGCGTCGAGCTGGCGGTTCTTGATCAGCTCCACCGATTCGGCGAAGGGCAGATATTCGATCCGCCCGAGGTCTTCGTATTTCAGCCCGGCAGCGGCGAAAATGGTGCGGGCGTTGAGCTCGGTGCCTGAGGCCGGCGCGCCGACCGAAAGGCTCTTGCCCTTGAGATCGGCTAGCGTTTTGATACCGGACTCCTTGCTGGCGACGATCTGGATGTAATTGGGATAGATGGCGGCAATGCCGCGCAGCTTGTCGAGCTTGCCTGGGAAGCCTGCTTCGGTGTTGCCTTCGGCGGCCAGCTTGACGGAATCGCCGAGCGCAAAGGCGATCTCGCCCTTGCCTTGCTGCAGCAGGTTGAGGTTTTCGACCGACGCTTTCGTTGCCTGCACCTGGGTGCGCGCGCCTTCGATGCCCTTGCCGTAGATTTCCGATAGCGCGACGCCGAGCGGATAGTAGACGCCGGACGTGCCGCCGGTCAGCACGTTGATGAATTCCTGTGCCTTGGCCGATACCGCGCCAAGGCCAAGCGACAGCGACAGCACGCCGGCTGCAACAAATTTCGTCCTGAAATTGAGCATGCGATTTCCTCCCTGAAAATTCGCCGCCGTGCCCTCCTCTGCGGCACGAAGCGAGGCGAGTTTAGACAGCGGGCGGGAAATGCCAACCCGCAATAGCAGCGATTAGACGAACGGCTAAGCAGTGCCCCAGCACATCGGCGCTTGCGCGAGATCGCATCGCGGCCGAAAGATTTTTCCAGCGCCTGTCGAAATCGGGCAGGGCCGCGCGACATACGTCCGGCTCGCAACGATGCGGCCTTAGAAACGGGAGAAGACGATGCGATATATGCTTTTGATTTACAACGACGAAGCCTCGATGGCCACCACGCCGAGCGAGAAGACCTACGAGATCAGCGCCGCGTATGGCGCCTATACCGAAGCGTTGAAGAAATCCGGCGCGTGGCTCGCCGGTGACCGGCTGAAACCAACCCAAGCCGCCACCTCGGTGCGAATGGCCAACGGCAAGACCAATGTGCTCGACGGCCCCTATGCCGACACCAAGGAACAGCTTGCCGGTTTTTACATGATCGAGGCTGAGGACGCCGATGCCGCCATCGCATGGGCGGCGCGTTGTCCGGGCGCCAGCACCGGCACGATCGAGGTACGGCCGATCTGGGAAATGACGGAGTACCTGTCTGAGAAATGACCATGTGATGGACAATCACCCCGAGGTCGCGCGGGCGGCGGCGGAAGCGGCCGCCCGGCAAAGCTACGGCAAGCTGGTCGCCTATCTCGCCGCGCGCACGCGCGACGTGGCCGCTGCCGAGGACGCCTTGGCCGATGCCTTTGCTGCGGCGCTCGAACGTTGGCCACAGGCGGGCGTGCCCGACAAGCCGGAAGCCTGGCTGCTGGCGGTGGCACGCAAGCGCCGCGTCGACGCGGTCAGACGGCGGCTGACACGCGAGGCGGGCCGCGACCACCTCAGACTGATCGCCGAGGAGATGGAGGCGCGCATGGCCGAGGAAGACCTGCCGGACGAGCGGCTCAGGCTGATGTTTGCCTGTGCCCATCCGGCAATCGAGGCCGGCGTGCGAGCACCGCTGATCCTGCAGACGGTCCTGGGCTTCGACGCAGCGACCATCGCCTCGGCTTTTCTTGTCTCGCCAGCCACGATGAGCCAGCGCCTGGTGCGCGCCAAAATGCGCATTCGCGAGACAGGCATTCCGTTCCGCGTGCCGGAGCGGGCCGAGCTCGGCGAGCGGCTGGGCACCGTTCTGGAAGCAATCTACGCGGCGTTTGCCGAAGGTTGGTCCGACCCGGCCGGCACCGAAACGCGGCGCCGCAATCTCGCGACCGAAGGCATCTGGCTCGGCCGGCTGGTCGCCTCGCTGATGCCGGATGAGCCGGAAGCACTCGGCCTGCTGGCGCTGATGCTGTTCGCCGAGGCGCGGCGTGCAGCCCGGCGCAATGCGGCGGGTGACTATGTGCCGCTGGCCGAGCAGGATCTTGCATTGTGGGACGACACCCTGATCGATGAAGCGGAGGCGCTGCTCGGGCGCGCGGCCGCCAAGGGCGTTGTCGGCCGCTATCAGCTCGAGGCCGCCGTGCAGTCCGCCCATACGACACGGCGGCTGACCGGTTGTACCGACTGGGTCGCTATCAAGGAGCTCTACGACGCGCTGTCGGTGATTGCCGGCTCGCCGGTGGTGGCGATCAACCGTGCGGTGGCGATTGCCGAGGCCGAAGGTGCTTCGGCAGGATTAGGCGCGCTTGACCAACTCAGCGGCGACAAGCGGCTGTATGACTATCAACCTTACTGGGCCGCCCGCGCGGGCCTGCTGGCCAGACTCGGCAAAGTTCCGCAAGCGAGCGAGGCCTATGACCGGGCTATCGGCCTCGAACGCGATCCGGCCGTGCGCCGGTTCCTGCAGGAACGACGGGCAGGGCTCGGCCATGCGGAAAGACACTGAGACAAGGCGGAGTGCTTAGGCCGGCCACATGTCGTGGGAAGCATTCAGCCTCTTCATTACCCGATGTTCCCGCAAATTGGCCCACAGGCGTTCGATATTCGGCCAAGCGGTTGGAACCGTCGCGACCTCCGGATGCCAGGCCACCAACATGACGAGATAGATGTCGGCCAGCGAGAGCCGGTCGCCGGCCAGCCAGTCCCGGCCTTCGAGGGCGGCATCGAGAATGGCGAAGCTGCGATCCATTTCCGAGACCGCCGTCTGTTTGACGGCATCCACGCCGCCAGCGTCGGCCGTGTAGCGATCAGCGTAGTAGAACCGCAGGTTGGCCGCATAGATGACGGAGGACATGAAAAACATCCAGCGCAGGAAGTCAGCACGGTCAGGTGTGTTCGCTGCCGGCGCTAGAGCTGCTTCCGGGTGGCGTTCGGCGAGCAGAATGCAGATTGCCGCCGACTCGGTCATCGAGCGTCCGTCCGGCAAGACCAGCACCGGCACCTGGTTCAAGGGGCTGATGTCTAAAAAGGCCTGGTCGAGTCGGCCCTTCGGAACGTCGATCCGGTCGAAAGGCACACCTGCCAAAGCGAGCGCCGCCTCGACGACAAAGCCGCCGGTATTGGCACGCGTATAGAGCTTGTACATGAAGTCCTCCGCCAGGCAGCGACGATTTGATACGGAAGTGACCCGCCGCTCAAAGCGAACGACGCCCGCCACAGGTGGTTTTTCAGCGGTCCACGCCGAAGCGTTGATACAGAACGTTTGATGCCGGAGGGCATCGCGAAGGATCGCTACGAACCGGTCAAAAACGCTCGTGTCTAAGCGCCCAATCCCTCAAACAGGATCGTCGAGAGATAGCGCTCGGCGAAGGAGGGGATGACGACGACGAGGTTCTTGCCCTTGTTCTCGGGCCGCGAGCCGACGACGATCGCCGCTTGCAGGGCGGCACCCGACGAGATGCCGACCGGCACACCTTCGAGCCGAGCGACGAGCCGTGCATTGGCAACCGAATCCTCGTTCGAGACCTTGACGATCTCGTCATATATCGTCGTGTCGAGGATTTTTGGCGCGAAGCCGGCGCCAATGCCCTGGATCTTGTGCGGGCCTGGCTGGCCGCCCGACAGCACCGGCGAGGCTTCCGGCTCGACGGCGACGACATGCACCGAGGGCTTGCGCTTCTTCAGCACCTGGCCGACGCCGGTGATGGTGCCGCCGGTTCCGATGCCGGCAACGAAGATATCGACTTCGCCATGGGTGTCGTTCCAGATTTCCTCGGCCGTGGTGCGGCGATGGATTTCTGGATTGGCCGGGTTTTCGAATTGCTGCGGAATGACAGCGTCGGGCAGCGTTGCCGCCAGCTCGTCCGCCTTGGCGATGGCGCCCTTCATGCCTTTCGGCCCTTCGGTCAGCACCAGTTCGGCACCGAGCAGCGCCAGCATCTTGCGGCGTTCGACGGACATGGTTTCCGGCATGGTCAGGATCAGCTTGTAGCCCTTGGCGGCGGCGGCAAAGGCGAGCGCGATGCCGGTATTGCCCGAGGTCGGCTCGATCAGAGTGGTCTTGCCGGGCGTGATCCTGCCCGAAGCCTCCAATGCCTCGATCATCGACACGCCGATGCGGTCCTTGACCGAGGCGATCGGGTTGAAGAATTCGAGCTTGGCCAGCAGATTGGCGACGACACCCTTCTCCCTAGCGAATTTATCAAGCCGCACCAGCGGTGTGTCGCCGATCGTCTCGGTGATCGAATTGTAGATGCGGCCACGGCCGGGCACGTGTGTGGGGGTGGCGGGCTTGTTCATTGATTTTCCTCCCAAAGGTCAAGCGGCAAGAGTCGGGGCGGGCATAGGATAGAGCCATCCACCGCGCAAGATAGGCTGTCGATCGAAAAATATCCGAGTGAAGTTCGTGCTGAATACCCCCGCCCTTGCAAGGCGTGGCAATCGTTGGGCGGATTGGTGAAAGAGATCTATTGGCGGGCGGCAATTGCCGCGGCCGCACCGACCATGAAGCCGGCGGCGGTGCGGTTGAGTGCCCTCAGCGCCCGCGGCGACTTCAGGAACCAGCGCGCCTTGGCCGCCAGCGCCAAATAGGGCACCAGCACCACGAGCAGGACGACGATCGTGATCGCGACCAGGATGCCGTAATCGGCCAGCGTGATCGTCTTCAGATCGACGATGGTCGGGGTGATGGCGAGATAGAAGATCATCGTCTTCGGATTGCCGAGCGTGACCGCGAGGCCGGCTACGAAGCTGGATGCCAAGCCGCCCTTGCCTTTCTTCGCCTCTACCGTCTCCGGCGTGATGCCGCTCGTCCAGAAACGCCAGCCAAGAAAAGCGAGGTAGGCGACGCCCAGCCATTTGATGGCCAGGAAGACAATGCCGAAGGTTTGTGCGACGAAAGCCAGGCCGAGCACCACGGCAGTGAGATAGGTCAGGTCGCCGAGCATCAGCCCGAACGACATGGCGAGCGAAGAGCGGAAGCCGGAACCCAGCGCACGCGCAACAAGCGCGGTGACGCCTGGGCCGGGGATGGCTGCGGCGATGCCGAGGGCGGCGCTATAGGCGAGGAACCCGGTGAGTGTCATGATTCGCGCTTGTCGCACAATGTTGAGGTTGGGTGAATTCCCTCGGCCCGAATTCGATTGCGCCAGCGCAGCAGGCGCCACCGCCGTTCAGGAGCGGCCGTCTTCGTAGGTAACGCGCCAGATGGTGCCGTTGCCGTCCTCGGTGACGATCAGCGAGCCGTCCTTGGCCATCGCGACACCGACCGGGCGGCCCCAGACGGCGTCGTTCGAGATGACGAAGCCGGTCATGAAGTCCTCATATTCGCCGGTCGGCTTGCCATCCCTGAATTTGAGCCTCACCACCTTGTAGCCGGTCCTGGCGCCACGGTTCCACGAACCATGCATGGTGACGAAAGCGTCACCTTGGTAATCCGTCGGAAAGTTCTTGCCGTCGTAGAAGGCTATGTTTATCGGCGCCGAATGCGCCTGCATCAATACATCGGGGACAGTGGCCTTGCCGGCGAGGTCTGGCCGCTCGCCCTGATGGCGGGAATCCTCGTTATTGCCGATGTAGTACCAAGGCCAACCATAGAATCCGCCGTCCTTGACCGCAGTTGCAAATTCGAACGGCACGTTGTCGCCGAGTTCGTCGCGCTCATTGACGACGCACCACAATGCGCCGGTGGCGGGCTGCACAGTCATGCCCGTACAGTTGCGCAGGCCGGTGGCGACCGTTCGGGGGTTTTTCCCATCCGGATCGAAGGCGAGCACGTCGGCACGGCCGTCCTCGGAGCCCCAGGCCGCCCCGAGCGGCTTTGATTTGGCCCAGGCGTCGAGGCCGCTATCCGGCTCCTTGCCTATGTCCTCGGCGACGTTCGAGGCGGAGCCAACCGACAAATAAAGGGTTTTGCCGTCCTCCGAAAAGGCGATGTCGCGGGTCGTGTGACCGCCCGACGGGATTTTGGCGACAATGGTTTCTGGTTTGCCGGATGTCTTCAGGTCGCCGTCGCGATAGGGGAAGCGGACGATGCTGTCGCTGTTGGCGACATAAACCCATTGCGGTTTGTCTCCTGGCGGATAGAAGGCGATGCCGTAGGGATAATTGAGCCCCTTGGCGAAGATCGCTTTCTCGATGGGCTTGGCGCTGCCCTCGGCGAGACGATAGACGCGTATTTGGTCGGCATGGCTGTTGGCAACAAAGAGGTCGCCATTCGGAGCGACGCGCACGACACGTGGATTGACGATGCCGGATGCGATCATTTCAGCCGAAAAGCCCGGCGGCAATTCTGGCTTGGCGCTTTCGGGCCGTTCCGCCACGCCGGCGCCGTTCGAAGCGGATTGGGCGGGGTCGGCTGCCGGCATGTCTTGCGGCCCGATCAGGCGGCGGACGCCAGGCCTGTCGGCGTGCCAATCGCCGAACGCGGCTTCGCCTTTGAGCACATTCTGGTCCGCCTGCTGGGCGGCTGCCGGTGTCGCAACAAGGAGGGCAGCGGCAACGGCCGCAAAGCCGCCAGATCGGATCATCAACGTCCTCCGGGATTCGCCTCGAACAGGGCAAACGGCATCAGGCATTGATCGTTCCAAGCGGTCGTCCAGCACACGAGGATTTGAAGCCGAACCCGTTCAGTTGCCAGAGGCGTAAAAGTCGTCGTCGAGGCGCTTTTCCAGCGCGACCAGATCGGCCGGCAGCGGCAAACCCATCGCCCGCATCTCTTGCAGCTTCTCGCGCAACTGCTCTTGCACCTCGTGCTGATCCTCTGGCTGGTTGATCATTTCTTCGAGCAGCAGACTGATCTGGGCCTTGAACGATTCCAGCGCCATTCTTTTCTCCTCCTTGCGGCAGGCCCGCGGCGGCTCCTAGCTCAGCATGCGCGAAATCAGCTGCGCGGTATAGTCGACCATCGGTACTATGCGCGCATAATTCAGCCGCGTCGGCCCGATGACGCCGAGCGCACCGACGACGCGTGCGTCCTTGTCGCGATAGGGCGCCACTACCAGCGAGGAGCCAGACAGCGAAAACAGCTTGTTTTCCGAACCGATGAATATACGCACGCCCGGGCCTTCCTCGGCGAGGTCGAGAAGCTGGATCAGCCCATCCTGCGTCTCCAGATCCTCGAACAGATGCCGCAACAACTCTATGTCGGCCTGGGCAGTGACGTTTTCCAGGAGATTGGCGCGGCCGCGCACGATAAGCCGCCCAGGCACGCCGCTTTCAGCGCCTGCCCAGACCGCCAGGCCCTTCTCGACCAGATCCTGCGACAGCGTGTCGAGGGCTGCCCTGGTCTCTTCCTTGATGCGGGCGATCTCGACCCGCGCCTCGGCCAGGGTGCGGCCGCGGATATGGGCGTTGAGGAAGTTGGAGGCTTCGTGCAATTGCGAGATGGTGATGCCGGCGGGCAGATCGATGACGCGATTTTCGACGTCGCCGTTCTGCGAGACCAGCACGGCCAGCGCCTTGGTCGGCTCGAGCTGGATGAATTCGATGTGCTTAAGCGCCACCTCATTCTTGGCGGCGAGCACGAGGCCGGCGCCGCGCGACATGCCGGACAGCATCTGGCTGGCCTCGGTCAGCATATGCTCCAGCGTCGCGCCCGAGCCGGAGGCGCGCACCTGCGCCTCGATGGTGCGGCGCTCCTCGTCGGAGAGGTCACCAAGTTCCATGAAAGCATCGACGAAGAAGCGCAGGCCTGCCTGGGTCGGCAGCCGGCCAGCCGAAATGTGCGGCGCATAGATCAGACCGAGATGCTCAAGGTCGCTCATCACATTGCGGATGGTGGCCGGCGACAGCGACGACGGCAGGATGCGCGACAGGCTGCGCGAACCGACCGGCTCGCCATCCCTCAAATAGGAATCGACGATGCGCCGGAAGATGTCGCGCGAACGCATGTCGAGCGATTGAAGCGCGGGCGATTGCAGCGCGTGCGACGGGAGCACGTGCGACTGCGAGCCGGGATCGACTGCCTTTGTCATTTCGAGCCAAACCTCCGCCCCGAAGATATAGACTTCCGCGGCGGCGGCGCAACCGGTCCATTTTCCTTTGCGCCTCACGTCCCGTGCGGCTACAAGCCGGCCAAGATTCCCCGGCCAAGATTCCGAAGAAAGAAAGAAGCCTGAATGCGCCCTTCCAAACGCCAATTCGACGAAATGCGCCCCATCTCCTTCGAGCGCGGCGTCTCCAAGCATGCGGAAGGCTCGTGCCTGGTGAAGTTCGGCGACACGCATGTGCTGTGTACGGCCAGCCTGGAGGAAAAGGTGCCGGGCTGGATGCGCAACTCCGGCAAGGGCTGGGTGACGGCGGAATACGGCATGCTGCCGCGTTCGACCGGCGAGCGCATGCGCCGCGAGGCTTCGGCTGGCAAACAAGGCGGCCGCACGCTGGAGATCCAGCGGCTGATCGGCCGCTCCCTGCGCGCCGTGGTCGATCTGCAGGCCCTCGGCGAGCAGCAGATCACCGTCGACTGCGACGTGATCCAGGCCGACGGCGGCACGCGCACCGCTTCGATCACCGGCGGCTGGGTGGCGCTCTACGACTGCCTGCGCTGGATGGAAGCCCGCCAGATGGCGAGCTTGGGCAAGGTGCTGAAGGATCATGTCGCGGCGATCTCCTGCGGCATCCATGATGGTCAGCCGGTCATCGATCTCGACTACATCGAGGATTCCTCGGCCGGCACCGACGCCAATTTCGTCATGACCGGCAAAGGCGGCATCGTCGAGATCCAAGGCACGGCCGAGGGCGAGCCGTTCTCGGAAGAGCAGTTCGCGGCGTTGATGGAGCTCGCCAAGAAAGGTATTCAGCGCCTGGTCAGCTTGCAGCAAATGGCGGTGGCTTAGCTGCCTTCAATATTGATGAGATTGGCGATCCTGTGACTCCTTCCGCAATCCTGGAATCAGCACTCTACGTGACGGACCTTGCTGCCGCGGAACGGTTCTATTCGGGCGTGCTCGGGCTCGATCTGCTCGGCAAGGTCGATGGCAGGCATCTCTTCTTCCGCTGCGGCGACGGCGTGCTGCTTATCTTCAATGCCGAGGCGACCAAAGTGCCGCCGCCGGCCGACGCCAAGGTCAAAGTACCGCCGCATGGCGCGGTCGGCGAGGGCCATCTTTGCTTCGCCGCAAGCGCGGATGAAATCCCACGCTGGAAAGCGCATCTCGAGGCGAAAAAAATCGCCATCGAAAGCGAGTTCGAATGGCCGCAGGGCGGCTGCTCGATCTATATTCGCGACCCGTCGGGCAATTCGATCGAATTCGCCGAGCCAAGAATCTGGGGCACCTGATGCATTCGCCAGCTGTTCATTCGCCAACTGTTCACTCGCTTGACGGGCATAAGATCGTCGTCGCCAGCCATAACGCCGGCAAATTGCGGGAATTCGCCGATCTGATGGCGCCATTCGGCATAGAAGCGAAGTCCGCAAAGGAATACGGCTTGCCGGAGCCGGACGAGACCGGCACCACTTTCGAGCAGAACGCCCTCATAAAAGCCTTGGCTGCCGCCAAGGCCACTGGATTGCCGGCGCTGTCGGACGATTCCGGCCTGTGTGTCGATGCGCTCGACGGCGCACCCGGCGTCTACACCGCCAACTGGGCTGAGACGCCGGACGGCTCCCGCGACTTCGGCATGGCCATGCAGCGCACGGAAGTGGCCTTGCAAGAAGTTGGCGCGATCACGCCTGCCCAGCGCAAGGGCCGCTTTGTCGCGCTCATCTGCCTGGCCTTTCCCGATGGCCAGGCGGAATATTTTCGCGGTGAGGTCGACGGCACGCTGGTGTGGCCGCCACGCGGCGAGCTCGGCTTCGGCTACGATCCGGTGTTCTTGCCCAACGGGTTCGAAAAGACCTTCGGCGAGATGAGCGCGGAGGAAAAGCATGGCTGGAGGCCCGGCCAGCCAACCGCATTGTCGCACCGTGCCCGCGCCTTCCAGAAATTCGCCCAAGCCCGATTGGCCGCCGCATGACCATGCTGCTCGACCGCAGGCCTGGTTTCGGCGTCTACGTCCACTGGCCGTTCTGCGCGGCCAAATGCCCCTATTGCGACTTCAACAGCCATGTCCGCCACCAGCCGGTCGACCAGGAGCGTTTTGCCCGCGCCTTCGAGACCGAGCTGGCGACGATGCGCGGTCGCACCGGGCCGCGCGAGGTGACCAGCATCTTTCTTGGCGGCGGCACGCCGTCGCTGATGAAGCCGCAGACCGTGGCGGCGGTGCTGGATGCCGTGGCGAAGAACTGGACGGTGCCCGACGGCATCGAGGTGACGCTGGAGGCCAATCCTTCCTCCGTCGAGGCCGAGCGCTTTCGCGGCTATCGCGCGGCCGGCGTCAACCGGGTGTCGCTTGGCGTGCAGGCGCTGAACGACAAGGATCTGCGCTTTCTCGGCCGTTTGCACAATGTCGATGAGGCCCTGCATGCGATCGGCCTGGCGCGCGAGATTTTCCCACGGTTGTCCTTCGACCTGATCTACGCGCGACCCGGCCAGACGCCTGAGGCGTGGCAGACGGAGCTCGAGCAGGCGATCGGCCACGCCGCCGACCATCTGTCCCTGTACCAGCTGACCATCGAGGAAGGCACGCCGTTCCATGCACTGCATGCGGCCAGGAAATTCATCATTCCAGACAATGAGCTTGCCGCCGATCTCTACGCGCTGACGCAGGAGATCACCGCCGCACACGGACTGCCGGCCTACGAGATTTCCAACCACGCCAGGCGCGGCGCCGAAAGCCGGCACAATCTCACCTATTGGCGCTATGGCGAATATGTCGGCGTCGGTCCCGGTGCGCACGGCCGCTTCGTCGAGAGCGGGCGGCGCGTGGTGACGATCGCCGAGAAAATGCCGGAGACCTGGGCCAATCTGGTCGAGGCCAAGGGCCATGGCGTTACCGGCGGCGAGATCCTGACGCGGTCCGAAGAGGCCGACGAGTTCCTGCTGATGGGACTGAGGCTGGCCGAAGGCATCGACCTTTCCCGCTATGAGGCATTTTCAGGGCGCGGCCTGTCGACGGCACGGCTGTCGGTGCTGCAGGACGAAGGCCTGGTGGCGCCCATCGGCAATGCCCGCCTGCGCGCCACGCCGGCCGGCATGATCGTGCTCGATGCGGTCGTGGCGGATCTGGCCAGATAGCACGTTGAAGAACGTTCTCTTCATCTGCAGCCAGAATCGCTTGCGCAGCCCGACGGCGGAGCAGGTGTTTTCCAAGCGGCGGGACATCGAGGTCGCTTCGGCCGGCACCAATCACGATGCCGACACTCCGTTGACGCATGAACTCGTCGCCTGGGCCGACATCATCTTCGTGATGGAAAAAACGCACCGCGCCAAACTGCAGCAGAAATTCAAGACAAGCCTGAAAAAGGCTCGAGTAATCTGCCTCGATATTCCCGACGACTATGCGTTCATGGACCCGGCTCTGGTGGGCCTGCTGGAGGCGCGTGTCTCCAAGTATCTGGGTTGAATGATACGTCGCGGGGCATCGCAACCGCGCTTCGAGAACTGCCTCGACCAATCACTAAGGTTTGCGGGGGTCAAGCCTCGTGCTTGTGGCGGTGTTTGGCGCGATCTTTTTCGCTGGTCTCTCCGGAACGGGCCGGCTTGATCTCGCTTTTGTCACGCGAGGCATGGTGCTGGTCGTCTGTGGGATGTGATGCTGCACCGTCGCGGGCGCTTTTTGTTTCGAGGCGGGTGATGAAAATGTCGAAGCGATTGGGCATCGTCCGGTCAGTGCTCCGTCGTGCTGTCGGTTTCGGTTGCGGGCTTGCTCTCTGCCGATCGCTGGCGTGCAAGCGGCTTCTTGGCTCTGCCATCTACGGCTTCGGCAGGCCGGGCCGAAGAGCATGGCGCGGCAAAGCGCTTGCGGCCGGCATAGTAGGGTTCGAAAACGTCCTGTATCGCCAGGCTGTCCATCCTGCTCCTCCCGAGATCAGGGGTAAAATTCGCCGGCAACGGTTTCGTTCCCTACTATGGCGAAGGCATGGCGGCCGGTTCACATCGGCATCCCTTTTAGAACCCGGGCGTTCGCAACCCAGACTTTTGCAACCAAGCGTGAGCCGTGCCAAACAGGGTCGAACGGAGTTGTGCAGGTGACCGGCGAATTGGCCAAACGCAGTTATGTGGTCGGACAGACCGAGATTGCCGCCCGGCCGCTCGAGCCGGCGCTCTATCTGGTGGCGACGCCGATCGGCAATCTTGCCGACATCACGCTTCGCGCGCTGGAAACGCTCGCCGCCGCCGATATCGTCGCCTGCGAGGACACACGTGTCAGCCGCGTGCTGCTCGATCGCTATGGCATCCGCCGCCGCACTACCGCCTACCATGAGCATAATGCCGGCGAGGCCGGGCCGAAGCTGATCGCAGCACTCCTGGCCGGGCAGAGCGTGGCGCTGATCTCGGATGCCGGCACGCCGCTCATCTCCGACCCCGGCTACCGGCTGGTCGGCGAGGCGCTGGAACGCGGCATTCGTGTCGTGCCGATCCCCGGCCCATCAGCAGCACTTGCCGCTTTGACGGCATCCGGCCTGCCTTCGGATGCCTTTCTGTTTGCCGGCTTCCTGCCGGTGAAGACCGGGCAGCGGCTGACGCGGCTGGAAGCGTTGAAGGCGGTGCCGGCAACGTTGATCTTCTTCGAATCACCGCGCCGGCTGGCCGAGACGCTCAATGCCATGGTCGAGGCACTGGGCGGTGTCCGCAAGGCGGCGATCGGCCGCGAGCTGACCAAGACTTTCGAGGAGATGCGGACCGGCACCCTGCAGTCGCTTGCCAGCCACTACGCCGCCGCAGACACGCCGAAAGGCGAAATCGTTATTTGCGTCGGCCCGGCCGATGCGGTCGCTGATGAGCCTGAAGACATCGACCGGCTTCTGCTTTCGCTGGCCGCCGAGATGCCGGCCTCCAAGGCAGCGGCGGAAGCCGCCAAGATGACGGGTGGCCAGAAGCAGGCGCTCTACCGGCGGCTGCTCGACCTCAAGAATGCCGGAAGAGATGGAGCCGGCGGAGACGGCGATGGCTGAACGGCCGAGCGCCAGCCGGCAAAAGGCCTACCGGCGCGGCCATCACGGTGAATGGCTGGCGGCAGCGGCGCTGATGCTGAAGGGCTATCGGATTTTGGCCCGCCGCCACCGCACTAGGTTCGGCGAGATCGACCTGATCGCGCGGCGCGGCGATCTGGTACTGATCGTCGAGGTCAAGGCGCGCCGCACGCTGATGGAGGCAATGGAAGCAGTCGGCCGCGAATCGGAGCGCCGCATCGAGGGTGCCGCCGATTTCTGGCTGTCGCGCCAATCCGACTACGGAAAATTATCGGTGCGCTTCGACATGGTGGCGGTGCTGCCGTGGCGCTGGCCGGTGCATGTCGAGAACGTTTTCTACGGGCGGAGCTAGGCTATTCCCGAAGTGGGGCCGGTTTTGCTGCGATCTCCGGTTCAGATCATGTTGCCTGTCGTCTCGTCGATGGGAACAAGGAAGTCGTGCCGTTTGCTGACCTTCGATGCGCCGCGCAAAGCGGACGTCCGGCAGGAGGCGTTCGGGGTTTTTCGTCGGCAGCCCTCGATCATGTGCCGGCGCTCACCTGCGTTCGCTCAATTGTTCAGTTTGTCTACCTGACTGGAACAAAAGCGTTCCGGCGTTGTTCTCCAATCGTCCTGATGTTCGACGGGCTGGTTCAAATGCCGGCCAGGGCAGTCCTCGTGGCAGCTATGCGAGGACAAGGGATGGCGAGGCAAATGGATCCTGACGATCTCAACCCGGAACGGATCGTCACCGTGTTCGGCGGAACCGGCTTTCTCGGGCGAAGGATCGTGAAGCGGCTCCTGGAAAGGGGTTTCACGGTCCGTGCCGTATCTCGCCATCCGGCTCGCGTGGCACTGGTCTTTTCCCCGATTACAAGGATGCCCGAAGCAGTCGAGGCGGATATATTGGATACGTCCTCGATCGGGTCGGCCATTACCGGATCACAGGTGATCGTGAATGCCGTCAGTCTTTACGTCGAGCAGGGCGTCCAGACCTTTGAACGCGTCCATGTGAAAGCCGCGGCCGATCTCGCTGCCGCGTCGCGCAACGGCGAGGTCGACCAGTTCGTCCAGATTTCAGGGATCGGCTCCGATCCTCAATCGGATTCGAATTACATAAGGGCACGTGGGCGCGGAGAAGTTGCCGTGGAAAGCGCCTTTCCCGGCGCTTTCATTGTGCGTCCCGCCGTCATACAGGACCTGACGACGCTTTCCTCACGACCATTGTGAGGATGATACGCCTCCTGCCGGTCTATCCGCTGTTCGGCGATGGTGGCACACGGCTTCAGCCGGTCTATGTGGCAGACGTCGCAGAAGCAGTGAGCCGGCTGATCGACGGGCGAACCCACAAGGGTTCATCCATATTCGAATTCGGTGGCCCGCGTATCTATACCTATAAGGAACTGCTTCGGGAGATCGCCCGACAGCTCGATACGCACGTCAAGCTGATGCCGGTGCCGTTTGCGGTATGGGACGCCTTGGCTGGCGTCGCGGAACTCCTCCCGGCCGCCCCCATAACGCGCAGCCAGATCGATCTTATGCGTCAGGATAATGTGGCAGCAATTGACGCGCCGGGCCTGAAGGAACTCGACGTCGAGCCGCGGGACATCGACGAGGTGATCCGCGCGATCGAACAGCGCCGTGGCGCAGGCTCGCACTCGTCTCCATAGGACGGCCCCCTGATCCTGGCGGGAACCTATCGCCGCGCGACAGGTTGGTCGAGCTTGAAGCCAATGAAAGAAGGAAAAGAACTATGGCCAGATGCGATCAATGCGGGAATGACTACGATAAGGCTTTCAAAGTGACGATGGCCGAGGAGACCTACACATTCGACAGCTTCGAATGCGCGGTCCAGAAACTTGCTCCGATATGTCCGCACTGCGCATGCCGGATCATCGGACATGGCGTCGAACAGGATGACATCATCTACTGCTGCGCACATTGCGCCGCGGAGGAAGGTGCGAACGCGCTAACCGATCGCGCGCCTTGACGCACCTCCTTTGGCGTCTCCAGGGCGAGCATTCCGAATGACTGCGCCGGTTCACCCCATACGGCCGGTGCTGCCAGCCCAACGACGACCAGCCGAGGTCAAGGCCGCCGCAGGCTGATGGAGGCAATGGATGCAGTCGGCTGCGAATCGAAGCGCCGTATCGAAGGTGCCGGCGATTTCTGGCTGTCGCACCAATCGGACTACAGAAAATTGTCGGTGCGTTTCGACAAAAGGCAGCGTGCGTCGTCTTGATCGCACCAGAGCTGTCATGTTCTTGCACGTTCAACAACCCGCGTTCGACGGCTCGGTTAGACGCCGTTCCGTGGCAAGTCGGCTCCCGCCTGGACAAGCCGCTCCACGACGGCGGCCACCTCCTCTGGAATGGCCGGTATGGTGCCCGACTTCCGCGTCGATCCGAAATCGAGGCCGGCGAAAAAGAGACCTGGAACAGCGCCGACGCCATCCTCGTGGACGGGCTGGCCGGCTGCATCAAGCGCGCCGGCAAGCCGAACCCATGAGAAATCGCCGGTGAAGCCCGTGCACCAGATCACCGACCTGATGCCGCTCGCCGTCCATTCGAGGGAGCGGATCGGCGGATCGGGCAAGCGCGGTTCAATCGTCTCACCCGGATCGTCCTCTGCCGGTGGCGCATCGAGGCCGGTGCGCTCTATGTACTCGTCAACCAGGCGCTTGGCATTCGCCGAAACCTCGTCGGCAAATCGCATATGGTCGTCGAGTTCGTCGCCGAAGACGAGGCTGCCGTTCTCCACGCCCCTGAAGCGGCCGAGCAGCACCACGCCCTGCGCACTCAGCGATTGCAGGCTGATCGTATGGGTCGCGCCGACCAGCGCGCGGGCCTGCAGCTTGCCGGAGGGGAGGACGAGTTCCTTGCGCGGAACGTCGAGAAAACCGGACAGCGTCAACCATTTAAGTATGTTGCCCCCGCGGTAGCGCCGCACCCAACGGCCGTTGCGGCTGGTCGCCAAAAAGACCACACGTCCGGCCAGCGCCAGATCCTCGGCGATCTGGCCGCCCGACTGGCCACTGCCGACCACTAGCACCGCGCCACTCTCGAACTCGGCCGGGTTGCGATAAGCCGAGGAATCGACTTGGCGAATTGCGGTTGGCAAATCAGTCGACCCCGGTGGCCGGACCTGCCGGTTTTGATCGCCAGTAGCGATCACCACATTGCGCGCCAGAAATGCCCTGTCCGTCGTGGTGATGCGAAAGATCCCATCGTCTCTCGTCAGCTCTTGCACCGGAGTTTGGGTGCTTACCGGCAGGCGGTGCCGCTCGACATAGCCTTCGAGGTATGCGACGAACTCGTGGTGGGTTATCGCGCCCCACGGCTCCGGCCCCTCGTAGGAATCACCGGGTAAGATGGAGCGAATGGTGGGCGAATTCAGTCGAAACGAGTTCCACCGCTGCGTTCGCCACGTCTCGCCGATTCGGCCTCGATCGAGCACGCGGTGGTCGCGGCCCTGCCGTTTCAAGAAATAGCTGACGCCGAGCCCCGCCGGACCGGCGCCAATAACGAGGGCGTCAAGAACTTCGCTCATGCTTTCCCCCTGCCAACCATACGTCCACAAGATCGTATGGCTCGGCGTGGGGCAAGAATAGAGTTCCGGCTGGGATTGCGCTATCCGCGCCGGCTCACCCCCAGATTACCAGCCCCGTCAGGCCGACGATGCCGACGACCAGCCGCCACCAGCCGAACAGCGCATAGCCATGGCGCGAGACGTAGTCGAGCAGGAAGCGCACGACGATTAGCGCGGTGACGAAGGCGGCGACGAAGCCGACGGCGATGATGGGCAGGTCGGCGCTGCTCAGTACATTGCGGTTCTTGAACAGATCGAAGGCGAAGGCGCCGACCATCGTCGGGATGGCAAGGAAGAAGGAGAATTCCGCCGCCGCCCGCTTGTCGACGCCGAGCAGCAGCGCGCCGACGATCGTCGAGCCCGAGCGCGACGTGCCGGGGATCAGCGACAAGCACTGAAACAGCCCGATCTGCAGATAAAGCCTGGTCGGGAACCGCTCGACATCGTGGTAATACGGCTTCGGCTTCATGCGATCGACCAGCAGCAGGATGACGCCGCCGATGATCAGCATGATGCAGATCAGCCGCGGCGATTCGAACAGCACCGTCTTGATGAAATCATGCGCCAGCGCGCCTATGATTGCCGCCGGCAGGAATGCGATAAGGATGCCAAGGACGAAATGCCGCGTCAGCCGGTCATAGGGCAGCTCGAGCAGCATTGTCCAGAGACGGCGGAAGTAGACGCTGAGGATCGCCAATATGGCGCCGAGCTGGATCAGGATTTCGAAGGCCTTGCCGGTCGAATGAAAGCCGAGGAAATGGCCGGCGAGCAGGATATGACCGGTCGAAGACACCGGAATAAACTCGGTCAGGCCCTCGAGCATGCCGAGCAGCAGCGCTTCAACGACAGTCTGGCTTTCCATGGCAACCTCGGCGTTGGAGGGAGGGCTTGAGAAAACGGCTTGCTTGTCACGGCGCGGAACTCCCCCTATAGGTCGCAGCACCCTGACAGCCCCTGAATCGGGCGGCCAAGACTTACCGGCGCAGCCGGCGATTTGCCAGTGCGCTCTATTATCGCGGGACCATGCTGACGCTTTTCCACCATCCGATGTTCGCCAGCTGCCGCTTCGTCCGCCTCGCCTTTGGCGAGTATGGCGAGGAACTGGCGCTGATCGAAGAGAAGCCGTGGACGCGGCGCAAGGAGTTCCTGGCGCTGAACCCGGCCGGCACGCTGCCGATCCTGCTTGCCGAAGGCGACGTGCCGATCGTCGGCGCAGCTGTCATTGCCGAATATCTCGACGAGACGCGCGGCGTACTCAAGCGCGACAAGCGGCTGTTCGCCGAGGATCCGATGGAGCGCGCCGAAATCCGCCGGCTAACCGACTGGTACCTCAACAAGGCGGAAAGCGAGGTTACCCGGCATCTGGTGCGCGAACGCGTCCTGAAGCCGGTGATGCCGGAAACGGCAGGCGGTGGCTCGCCCGATTCGGCGGCGATCCGCGCCGCCCGCGCCAATATCCGCCAGCACATGAAATACACCAACTGGCTGGCTGGCACCCGTCATTGGCTGGCCGGCAACAAGGTCACCTATGCCGATCTCGCGGCGGCGGCAGCACTGTCGGTGCTCGACTATCTCGGCGAGATCGACTGGCGCGAACACAGCGCCGCGCGCGAATGGTATACAAGGGTGAAATCACGGCCTTCGTTCCGGCCGCTTCTGTCCGACCGGGTGCGCGGCCTGTCGCCGGTGTCACATTATGCGGACCTCGATTTCTGATACGGCAAAGCTGCGCGCGCTGATCGACCGCGAGGCGCGGAATGCCGGCTTTGACGCCGTTGCCGTCACAACGCCCGATGCGATTCCGCAGGCGCCGGAACGGCTGGCCGAATTCGTTGCCGACGGCTTTCACGGCTCGATGGGCTGGATTGCCGAAACGCTCGAGCGGCGAGGCAAACCGACGACGCTTTGGCCAGAGGTCCGCTCGATCATCGTGCTGGCGATGAATTACGGCCCCGACCACGACCCACGCGAGGTGCTGGCGAAGCGCGACCGCGGCGCGATCTCGGCCTATGCGCAGAACCGCGATTACCATGACGTGATGAAAGGCCGGCTGAAGGAGATCGCCGGCAAGATCGTGGCGCGCGCCGGCGGGGACGTGAAAGTGTTTGTCGACACCGCGCCGGTGATGGAAAAGCCGCTGGCCGAGGCGGCCGGCCTTGGCTGGCAAGGCAAGCACACCAACCTGGTCAGCCGAACGCATGGCTCCTGGCTGTTCCTCGGCACCATCTTCACGACGGCCGAACTGGTGCCGGACGCGCCTGAGGACGATCATTGCGGCTCCTGCCGGGCCTGTCTCGACGCCTGCCCGACGGACGCCTTTCCGGCGCCTTACCGGCTCGATGCGCGGCGCTGCATTTCATACCTCACCATCGAGAACAAAGGACCGATCCCACATGAGTTCCGGGAAAAGATCGGCAACCGTATCTATGGCTGCGACGACTGCCTGGCTGCCTGCCCGTGGAACAAGTTCGCCCAAGCCGCTTCGGAGGCAAAGCTTGCCGCCCGCGCGGACTTGCGCGAACCGCCGCTCGCCGAGCTGCTGCGCCTCGACGACGCTGCCTTCCGCGCGCTTTTTTCGGGCTCGCCGGTCAAGCGCATCGGCCGCGACCGTTTTATCCGCAACGTGCTGATCGCCGCCGGCAATTCCCAGGACTTGTCGCTTGCCGGCGCCGTTCGCGCGCTGCTCGACGACGCCTCGCCCCTGGTTCGCGGAGCCGCGGTATGGGCGCTGTCGCGGCTGGTGCCGCGTCGGGAGTTTGCCGAACGTGCCGCAGCCGCTTTGCAAGCAGAACATGACGAGGCGGTGAGAGGCGAATGGCTTCTGGCCCTGCCAAAGCCTATCGAGGCGCATACATGACCAAACAGCAGATTTTCATCTTCGGCGCCGGTTATTCGGGCAAGGCTTTCGCCCGCGCCAACAAGGATGCCGATACAACGATCTTCGGTACAACACGGTCGCAGGGAAAATTGGCGGCGCTGCGGCAAGCCGGTATCGTGCCGCTGCGTTTCGATGGCACGCTGACCTCCGAAATCGGCGATGCGCTTGGGAAGATAACCCATCTCATCGTCTCGGTCGCGCCGGACGAGGCCGGCGACCCGGTCCTGGGCGCGGCACGCGCGGTGATCGCGGCCAACATGCCGGAGCTCGAATGGATCGCCTATCTCTCCACCGTCGGCGTCTATGGCGACCATGGCGGCAATTGGGTGGACGAGGCCGCCGAATGCCGGCCAGTATCGAAGCGATCAGTGATGAGGGTTGCCGCCGAGCAGGATTGGCTGAAACTGGGCCACGACATCGACCGGCCGGTGGCGATCCTGCGGCTTTCCGGCATTTATGGGCCGGGCCGCAACGCCCTGGTCAATCTCGAAAACGGCACCGCCCGGCGACTGGTCAAGCCGGGCCAGGTGTTCAACCGCATCCATTGCGACGACATTGCCGGCGCTCTCTGGCATCTCGCCGAAGGCAATCGCGGCGGCGTCTTCAACGTCACCGACGACCTGCCGGCGCCGCCGCAGGACGTCGTCGCCTATGCCGCCCGATTGATGGGCATCGAGCCGCCGCCCGAAATTCCGTTCGAGACCGCCCAACTTTCGCCCATGGCGCGGTCCTTCTATGGCGAGAACAAGCGTGTCGCCAACGCGGCGATCAAGGCGGCCGGCTATGGCTTTCGCTTCCCCGACTACCGCTCGGCTCTCGACGCCATGTGGGCGAGTGGCGGCTGGCGCGACGGCGAGGCGCGCAGCCCGATGAAACGGTCATGATCGATACGTAGCGCGGGCCGTGGTATGATGCGGTTCAAATCGCGGAGGGGTCCAGCTTGCAGAAGACGTTAACGCGAGCCTTGCGGGGAAAAACACTGCTGCTGACGGCAGCACTGGCCGTCGCCGGCCTAACGCTTGCCGTGCAGACGGCGAGCGCCGAGCAACGGGCAAAAGACCTGTTCGGCGCCAAAAAGCTGCCGGCACTCGCAGCAGCGCAATCGATCGGCTTTTATTCCAAAGGCTGTTTTTCCGGCGGCGTCGCCCTGCCCATGGACGGCCGGCACTGGGAGGTGATGCGACCGTCGCGCAACCGCCGCTGGGGCCATCCGGCAATGATCGCGCTGATCGAGAAACTGTCGCGCGATGCCGCGGCCGACGGCTGGCCGGGCCTGCTGATCGGCGACATCTCGCAACCGCGCGGCGGACCGATGCTGACCGGCCATGCCTCGCACCAGATCGGCCTCGACGCCGACATCTGGCTGACGCCGATGCCCGACCGCAAGCTTTCGACCGAAGAGCGCGAAAACATCAGCGCTACCTTGATGGTCGATGAAAAGACCCATCTGGTGAAGGACGGGCTGTGGACGCCGATGCATACGCGGCTGTTGAAGCGCGCTGCGAGCTATCCCGAAGTGGAGCGCATCCTGGTCAATCCAGGGATCAAGAAGAAGCTCTGCGACACGGTCAAAGGCGACCGCAGCTGGTTGCGCAAGGTCAGGCCATTCTGGGGCCACGATTACCACTTCCATATTCGCATCGGCTGCCAGCCTCGGTCACCCGACTGCAAGGCGCAGGAAGCGACGGCGCCGGGCGATGGCTGCGACCAGGCGCTGGCCTGGTGGTTCACCGAGGAGCCGTGGCGCCCCAACAAAAATCCGGACAAGCCGAAGGCACGCGACGTGATGACGATGGCGAACCTGCCCAGGCAATGCCAGTTCGTGCTCGACGCGCCGGCTCCGGCCTCGGCGGAAGCAGTCACCTACTATGGCGACGGCGTACCGATCGCGGCCGCACCTGCTCCCGCGGCAGAGCCTTCGCCACCGCCGACGGTCGCAGCCGGCGCGGCAGCGCTTCCAGCCTCGGCGAGCGCCTTTGTGGCGACCCCCGAGATCGGCATTCCGCTGCCGCGGCCACGACCGGGGCACTGATGCGGACAGCGCGTTCGCTGTCTGCATCTGTGCATCTCCACTTCGAAAACCGATTTCTCTTTTTGCGGTCATGCGCTAGTCAACGAGAGACCGGCGATACGCGTCGGGAACGGACGAGAGCATGCCAGGCGTAAGCGACGACGACACTCTGTTGCGATTTCCGATCCTGATCGGCGACATAGGCGGCACCAATGCGCGCTTCTCGATCGTGCTCGACGCGAATTCCGAAGCCGGCGAGCCGACGATCGTGCAGACCGCCAACTTCAATACGATCGACGAGGCGATCCAGTCGGCCGTGCTCGACCGCTCGTCGGTCCGGCCGAATTCAGCTGTGCTGGCGGTAGCCGGTCCTGTCGAAAGCGACGAGATCCCGCTTACCAATTGCCCATGGATCGTCAAGCCGAGACAGATGTTCGCCAGTCTCGGTCTCAGCGACGTCGTGGTGCTCAACGACTTCGAGGCGCAGGCGCTGGCCGTCGTCGCGCTCGGCGACGAGCATATGGAGAAGATCGGCGGTGACGCGCCGGAACCGAATTCCGGGCGGGTGGTGCTCGGCCCGGGAACCGGGCTCGGCGTCGCCGGGCTGGTTTATGCGCTGCATCACTGGATACCGGTGCCCGGCGAGGGCGGCCATATGGATATCGGCCCGCGCTCGCCGCGCGATTTCCAGGTGTTTCCGCATATCGAGAAGCTCGAGGGCCGCATCTCCGGCGAACAGATTCTGTCAGGGCGCGGCCTGGTCAATGCCTACCGGGCGGTGGCCAAGGCGGACGGCAAGCCGTCGCCCTTCACCACGCCCGCCGAGGTCACCGCCGCGGCGCTGGCAAAGAACGATCCGGTGGCCGAAGAGGCGCTGTCGATCTTCGTCACCTGCCTGGGGCGCACCGCCGGCGACCTCGCTCTGGTGTTCATGAGCCGCGGCGGCGTGTTTCTCACCGGCGGCATCGCGCAAAAAATCCTGCCGGCGCTGCGCACCGGCAGTTTCCGCGCCGCCTTCGAGGATAAGGCGCCGCACAGCGCCCTGATGCGCAGCATGCCGGTCTACGTCATCACCCATCCGCTGGCGGCGCTTTTAGGGCTGGCCGCCTATGCCAGAAATCCGTCGCTGTTCGGCGTGCAGACGGCGGGGCGGCGCTGGCGGGTCTAGGACATAAGCTGCGCCGCGACGAAGTTTCGCCGTCCCCGGCCATAGGCAAGCCGCCATTGGGGCGTTAAGAGGTTGCCGAATTGCAGCCCGGCCGAACCGAAACCACAAAGCGCTCCAACTTTGACAATTCCAGCACCAACCAAAGGGAAAGTCCGTCCCAGCGAGATCGTGGCAGTGATCCGCCGCATCATCGCCGAGAACAGCCGCGATTATCGCTGGTACTATGCTCTTGCCGTGCTGTGCCTGGTGACGATCGCGGCAACGACCGCCTTCACAGCCTGGATCATGAAGGATGTCATCGATCAGATATTCTACCAACAGCGCGGCGATCTTATCGCGCTGATCAGCGTGTCGATCCTGGCCGCCTTCATGCTGCGCGGGCTGGCCAGCTACGGCCAGGCAGTGACGCTGGCCAAAATCGGCAACAATCTGGTGGCGCGCTATCAACGCCGCATCTTCGACCACCTGATGAAGCTCGGCGTCAGCTTCTTCAACGACACCCGCTCGGGCCGGCTCGCCGCACAGATCAACGAGAACGTCAACGGCATCCGCGATCTCCTGTCGATGACGCTGACATCGCTGGCGCGCGATGCCGTATCGCTTGTCGCGCTGGTCGGCGTCATGATCTGGCAGGACCCGATGCTCTCGGCGATGTCGCTGCTGATCGGCCCGCCTTTGATCTACAGTGTCACCTATCTGATGCGCCGGGTGCGTCGCATCACCCGTGAATCGGTGCAGATCAACTCGCGGCTGATCGGCGCCATGCAGGAAGCGACGCAAGGCATCGCTATCGTCAAGGCCTTCACCCTGGAAGACGAACTGTCGCGCCGCATCGGC
Source organism: Mesorhizobium sp. M0166 (assembly GCF_040322255.1). Taxonomy (NCBI): domain Bacteria; kingdom Pseudomonadati; phylum Pseudomonadota; class Alphaproteobacteria; order Hyphomicrobiales; family Phyllobacteriaceae; genus Mesorhizobium; species Mesorhizobium sp. M0166. The sequence continues at coordinate 65,893 of NZ_JAMYTD010000008.1, forward strand.
GGCCTCGTCGCGGGCGCCGAGCAGCGGGCAAACAAGATCGCCCGCGTCTCGGAACGGCTGACGCCGATCTCCGAAATGCTGGCCGGCTTCGCCGTCGCCGGCGTCATCGCCTATTCCGGCTACCGGGCGACCGTCGGCGGCCAGCCGCCGGGCGCGGTGTTTGCCTTCATCACCGCCCTGCTGCTTGCCTATGACCCGGCCAGGCGACTGGCGCGTATGCAGGTCGGCATGGAGAAGTCGCTGGTCAATGCGCGCATGATCTACGAGCTTCTCGACCTCGAGCCGCAGCAGGGTGACGTGCCGGGAGCCGCCGAGGCAAAATTCACCTCTGGCGAAGTGCGCTTCAACAATGTGTCCTTCCGCTATGTCGAAGAGGCGCCGGTCCTCCAGGACCTGAGCTTTGTCGCCGCCGCCGGCAAGGTGACCGCGATCGTCGGCGCCACGGGCGCCGGCAAGACGACTCTGGTTGCGCTGCTGCAGCGCTTCTACGACGTCGAGTCGGGCAGCATCGAAATCGACGGCCAGGACATTTCAAAGATCACCAAGCATTCGCTGCGCGGCTCGATCGCCTATGTTTCGCAGCAGCCCTATCTGTTCGAAGGCACCATCCGCGACAACATCCGCTACGGGCGACTGAGCGCGACCGACGCCGAGATTGAACGCGCCGCGCAACAGGCCGCGGCAGACGATTTCATCCGCCAGCAGCCGCAAGGCTACGACACGCCCGTCGGCGAGAACGGCGTGACGCTGTCGGGCGGCCAGCGCCAGCGCGTATCGATTGCACGCGCTATCGTGCGGCAGGCGCCGATCCTGCTGCTCGATGAAGCCACCTCGGCGCTCGACAACGAGGCCGAGGCCCGCGTCCAGGAAGCGCTGACCCATGTCATGGAAGGGCGCACCACCATCGTCATCGCGCACCGGCTGTCGACGGTGGTCAATGCCGACCATATCATCGTGCTGGAGCAGGGCCGGCTGGTCGAACAGGGCACGCATGCCTCGCTGATGGCCGACCCGCGCAGCGTCTATGCGCGGTTCCACCGGGTGCAAGGCAGGAAAGGGCTGGGGCTTGTCGATGACGCCAAGCCAATCCAGACTGCGGCGCAAAATGGTCGCGCGAAAAAGGCGGCCGGGAGACATTCATGAGTGACACGCCGACCGCCAACATCAATGAAACGGAGGAAATGGGCCTGGTGGTGGTGGGTGCGGCCGGCCGTATGGGCCAGGCGCTGATCCGCGCCATCCACACGATACCGGGCGCGCGTGTCGCCGGCGCGATCGAGCGGGCCGGTTCGCCCCATATCGGCAAGGATGCCGGCGAGCTGGCCGGCGTCGGCAGGCTCGAGGTGGCGATCGGCGACGATCCGCTGCCGGCCTTCGCCAAGGCCGACGGCGTGCTCGATTTCACCACGCCGGCAGCGACGGTCGAATTCGCCGGCTATGCCGCGCAGGCGCGCATCGCCCATATCATCGGCACCACCGGCTGCTCGGCCGAAGACAATGCCAAGATCGCGGCGGCGGCGCGGCACGCGACGATCGTCAAGTCAGGCAATATGAGCCTCGGCGTCAATCTGCTGGCGGTGCTGGTTGAGCAGGCCGCGCGCGCGCTCGACGCCGACGATTTCGACATCGAGATCCTGGAAATGCACCACCGGCACAAGGTCGATGCGCCGTCGGGCACTGCGCTGCTGCTCGGCGAAGCCGCCGCTGCCGGGCGCGGCGTAGCACTTGCCGGCAACGATGTTCGCGTGCGCGACGGCCACACCGGCGTGCGCAAGAGCGGCTCGATCGGTTTCGCCAGCTTGCGTGGCGGCTCGGTGGTCGGCGACCACAGTGTGGTGCTGGCCGGTACCGGCGAGCGCATCACGCTTGCCCATCATGCCGAGGACCGAGCGATCTTTGCCCGTGGCGCGGTCAAGGCAGCCCTGTGGGCGCGCGGCCGCAAGCCGGGCCTCTATTCGATGCGGGACGTACTCGGCCTGACAATCTGATCAACAGAATTGGCTGATCCACAAGATTTGATCCACAAAATTTGAAGGAGCAAATATGTCGAGAACTCTCGTGCTCGTGCGCCACGGCCAGAGCGAATGGAACCTGAAGAACCTTTTTACCGGCTGGCGCGACGTCGACCTGACCGAATTGGGCCATGCCGAGGCCAAGCAAGCCGGCGCCAAGCTCAGGGCGCGCGGCATGAAATTCGATATCGCCTTCACGTCGTCGCTGATCCGGGCGCAGAAGACCTGCCAGCATATTCTCGACGCCGTCGGCCAGAGCGACCTCGAGACCATTCGCGACCAGGCGCTGAACGAGCGCGACTATGGCGATCTCTCCGGCCTCAACAAGGATGATGCGCGCAAGAAATGGGGCGAGGAGCAGGTGCATATATGGCGCCGCTCCTACGACGTGGCGCCGCCCGGCGGGGAAAGCCTGAAGGATACCGGCGCGCGCGTCTGGCCCTATTACCTGCACGATCTGCAGCCGTATGTGCTGCGCGGCGGCACCGTGCTGGTGGCGGCGCACGGCAATTCGCTGCGCGCGCTGATCATGGCGCTGGACGGCAAATCGGGCGAGGAGATCGTCAAGCTCGAACTCGGCACCGGCGTGCCGGTCATCTACACGCTCAACGCCGATTCCACGGTGGCATCGAAGGAAGTGCTGGAGGGCTGAAGCGGAGAAGCAACGCGGCTTTCAAAAAAGCGCGTTGACACTCATCCCTCGCCCGCTTAATGAGCGCGCACCAGCCCAGATGGCGGAATTGGTAGACGCGCACGGTTCAGGTCCGTGTTCCGCAAGGAGTGGAGGTTCGAGTCCTCTTCTGGGCACCAAATTCCCGTTTCGAACTTTTTGATGAGGTTCAGAAACCCAAGAAAAAGCCCGGTTTTGCCGGGCTTTTTCTTGTTTCGCGGCCTTTTTTGGGTCCGGTCGGGGGTGTGCTGCCCTTACTGTTAAGCGCGCCGGCTAGCGGCAACAGACATTGCGGACATAATTGTTGCCATAAGTGACGTAGGCGTCGTTGGGGATCGACCCGTTTTCCTTCATCGCCTTGGCTAGGTTCTTAGCGGTATCCTGGGCATAGGTGCCGCGTAGCGTGATGGCGAACCACCCGTTGGTGGCGAGATAACCGACAAGCGGGATTGATGCCGATCGCACATAGGCTTCCGCATCGGCAAGATTGTCGAAGCTCTTGACCTGGATATGACGCTGTCCGAAGGGGCCGCTCTCATACTGGTCGACGTAGACCCAGGTGTCATGCATGTAGCCGACCTGACCGTCTGCACGGACGCGGTACCATCGCTCGACATTACCCAAGATCACGACTGAGCTGCCGTTTCGCACATTGACGAGGGTGGCAGATCTTACCTCAGGGAGCGCCTTTAAAGGCGCCGCGCCCTGGGAGCGGAGAACCCGGCCCGAGCGGGCCTGGGGAATAACAAGTGAAGGATTCGTGGAAGCAGGCGGCAAAGACGCGACAGGGGGTTGTCGCGGCGCTTGCTGGGACGATGGCGTCGAAGATGGTGGCTGGCTTGCGACCGGCGGCCAGCTCGCTTCGGGTTCCAAGGTAACGACCTTGTACTTCGCCATCTCGCTCCTAGAAAGATAACGTATGTCGTCACTGTCATATTGCAGCGAAAGCTGAAGCAGAGCGGGGTCCACGCCCATTTCGATCATGTAGGTGATGATGTCGGCGGTCACCTGCTGAACGCCGGAAACGGCGTCCTTGGTGTTTACGGGAATGTCGCCACTGAATGAGGACCTGTGGACGCCGATGGAACCCGGCTCGGCGTAGCGCACAACGCCACCAAGGAACGCCAGGGAACAGGCCGAAGCACACTCGACAGCCCTGAATTGAGCCGTGCTGAGATGGAGCCTGCGAATAAGGCGGCCAAGCTCCATAGCCTTCTGGATGTTGCCGCCGGGGGACTGGAGGGTGACAGCGACTGATGCATTGGACCGCGCCAATGCCTCGAAAACCGATAGGTCATCCTGATACGAGAAATCACCCGATACGAGTATATACCGGAATCCGGAATCGGTCTGCCCAACTTGAAACTGCAAACCGGCATGGGCCGCCGGAGCTCCCAGCAGCACCGATGCAACACACAACATGACGCGAACGACCAAGGCGCGAGACATGACCCCAAGAACAACCCCAAAACCCAGCCTACCCCCGGTGAACGCGACTGTCGAATCTTCGATGCAGATCTGGTGCTAGCAACTTTAAGCCCATGCTTTGGTCGCGACCGGCAGGGGAGCGCCGTCATCTCTTTTCGAGGCATCAGGGCAATCTTCCAATGTGGCCGTCTCAATTGTCCACCTATCCTACAGAAACTGCGGCACACTTTTGGCGCAGCTGCGTACACCAACCGCCGAACCCTATGGTGTAATTTTTCATCGAGTAGTCCTCTTCTGGGCACCAGATTCCAGTTTCGAACTTCTGATAACGTTCAGAGCCCAAGAAAAAGCCCGGTTTTGCCGGGCTTTTTTGTTGGTGATGTCCTAGACTAGGCTGTCCGATAAGATATCCAATAATTATCCCTCCGGGTTAGGCAGCGATCTGTCGTTGCGGCAGCGCGCCAGCGGAAGGATTTGGCCCGAGATCACTCTGGTGATCTTTTGCTGCTTGGCGTTGGTCGCGACGGTCATGCACGCACATCCGTAGCCGTGGCCCGAACCAGGCACATTGGTCTCGACGAATTGTCGCTCGTCAAAGGCCGGCACATTGTCGATGCCTTTGGGATCCGGCCGTCCCTGCATCTGGATCCACCAATCCCCGTCACTGTCGGCCAGGACGAGGTTGCCTGGTGTCGGGCTGGAGTACCAGCCACAACGACGCTCGGCATGGGCGGCAGCAGGCAAGGACATGATGGTCAGGCCGAAACACATAGCGAACAATGGCCGCATGGAGAATCTTTACCTCCCTTGAGCAAAGCAGGTCATGCCGCCGATAATCTGCGTTGGCGCCGGTAACGAGTCGGCATGATTTTGTGTGCCTTATGGCCTCAACTTCGTGTCCACATTTTCTTCGATCAATCCGCAATGAAGCGTCACAGGCTTCCTTTGGACATCGCTTAGTGGACCGTCGATGAAATCGCAGCTGAGCAGATTGTCCGGACTGCTCTTGCGCGCCGACGCAACGTTGACGTTGACCTCGGGAGGGCCGGCAAGCCAGTCGAGACGCTTCGTGTCGACCTTTGTGCCGCTGATGCGGGCGTGGCCCGCTGTGCCCGCTATTTCGATCTCTTCGTCCTGCGGCGTGAGATCGATCTGGCCGACTTCGTTGGCGTGCTTCTCGGCGCCCCGCTTCGGATCGCCGTAATAGGAGGCGAGGACAACGATCGCTTCCTTTTTAGCCGCGAGCTTGGCGGCTGCTTTTTTGGACAGCGTGACGTTGACGTCGAAGCCAAGGTCGCCCTGCGCTGTCGCCGGCACAGCACATGCCAACAGCGCAGATGCTGCAATCGTTACTGCGGGCAGTGATCTATAGCGTTTCACAATCCACCTCCTTTAGCCCCTCACGCAATGCCGATACCCCGCATCCTTTCGTGCCTGGCTCCGGCATCGCGCTCGCCGCCGGCTTCATCATTCAGTTTCCTCGTGATGCAACATTCAGAGCAACGCGCGACAGTTGAGGATCTGCTGGAGGCAGATTCAAACGCTTCAATCTGTCGGCGGTTTCCTGCTCGATGTGCAGCCCCCAATCGGAAAAGAACCGGGTCAGGTCCTGATTTGCGACCGTGCTGGCACGCAGGATGAAGGTTTGTACCTTGACCGTATCCTGCTCATTGGCATCATCCAGTGGATGCTCGCGATAATATCGGTGAAGCTTCGGATAGAAATCCTCGCCGAGACCCCGGCGCAATTGATCGAACATGACCAGCCGCGCCCAAAGCTCATCGTCGTCATCCGCGTTGACACGCATCTGTTTTTCATTGTCGAAATCGCGCGTCTTCCGCGCCAGATATCGCGCCGCCAGATCCAGCGGCGTCTTGCCGGTAGAGTCGTCGCGCTCTTTCAGGCGGGACGGATGGCCAAAATGTGCTTGGGCATTGAGCGAATAGATATTGACCGTGGTTTCTACGATCTCGCCCCAGGTCCAATCTTGCTGCTGGTACATATGGCCGGTTTCATGCCAGATCGACCACGCTTGCCGCAGCTTATTCACGTCCAGCAAATCACCCATGTTGCTGCCGGGGACACCCATAAAATAGTTGCCTGCGTACATGTATACGCCGTCGTCGAAGACCTTCGCCGGTGTCACCGTGTCCTGCTGATAGTGCGTGCGCAAACGGGAAGGCCGATGAAGTTTGGAGGAACCGTCGAGGCCGGATAGCGCATCGTACCAGCCTAGAATTTGCTCGAGTGTGTCGAGAATTTCCGCGGGGTCGTCCTGAGGCGCCCTCATATAGACTTTGCGGGTCGCGGTAATGGCAACACGCTCGCTTATCATCTCGACGAATGGCGCACCGGGCATGTCGGTGAGCATTTTACGCCAGCCTTCGAAGCTTGTTTTTCCCTTGACGTAGAGGGGGATCGAACTGCCGCCGCGCACGATGGCCACGTCGATCGGAGGCGGAGCCGCACTGAAGCCGCTGTCGACGTAGCGGAAATAGATCAGCCCGTCGCGCTTCGCCGTGAAATCGGTGCGCCCTTGCTTGGCAATGACCAATTGCGGGTCATCCTGGGGTCTTTCGTCATAGAAGCTGTTCATCGGGCCGATCATGATCATCAAGCCGTCCGGGGAACGCGGCAGGCCTTCGGCCGTAACCGATACTGCCTCTCCCTTTTTCACGAACACACCGCTTGGCTGATCGTCCATCAGCTTCGTGCGTCTCAGCCTATTGGCCTCGGGTGTGGCTGCAGGCATTGGGGCGAGGCGATAGCGTTTGTTCAGATTGTCGAATTCCGACACCGCTGCCGACGCCGCTGCCGGTTGGTCGCCATTGCCGGCCGGATAAAGCAACCACTGGGCATTATCGTCCAGGCTGGCGTCATAGACGATGATCCGAGCGTTGTCCGCACGTTCATTGGCCCTGACGTTGAGCGTCGTGCCGCTGTCATTCAGCTCGACGCCATAGCTGTTCAGATGCGGCTTGAAGCGCCACCCTCCGGCGGGCTGTTCATTCTCGAGGACGACACTCGTGTCCCCGTTTTCGTCTTCGTCGCCGCCGGCAAGATACGTCCCGTATCGTAGAGACCGGATCTGATAGGTTGCGCCGTTCGTTTCCCCGGTCGCCCTGGTGATGGTCCACAGCTGCGCGGGACCATCCTTGGGTTTGCGAGCGGACTGACCAAGCACGACCTCGCCATGCCCGTCTTCAAAGGCGGTGAGCGCTTTGTAGGAATGCTTCGCGACGATGTAATAGTCCCCTTCGGGGATCTCAGCGGCACTTGCGACCGCAACAATTGCCGCCAGCAACAGCCCAGCTATCAAGTGCACTGCAGATACGATGAAGGTCTTCATCCCGGCACCGAGGTGTCAATTCGCGGCCGGAACGGGACAACTCATCGGATCGCCCTGCTTGCCGCATTTCAGGTAACCCTCGAAGGCTTTGACCCGGGATTGCGCCAGGCTGTCCATGCACTGCGCGGTGAGCATCGGCATTACGCTTCCTCCGGCCGCTCCTGAAGTCTGGAAACTGCACTCGGCGTCGCGAAATTTGTCCCAATCCCGTTGAGCTTGGACAAGAAGCTTCCTGGTATCCGCATCGTCCTTCAGGCGGGCTTCGATCTGCTTGTAAAGCTCATTGAGCTTCTTGTCGGATTTCTTGAACGCCGCATCGGCGCACGCATTCAGCGAGGCCTGATCCTTGGCGGCGTCGTAGCACTTGTCCTGGGCAAAGGCGAAAGTCGGCATGGCCAGAACCACGGCAGCAGTCAGAATTGCGGTTTTCATCGATTTCCCTTTCCCGATTATCTGGTTTTCATTGGATCAGCTTTGCCACCTTCGGCGACCATGACGCTGCCGAGCGTTCCTAAGCCGGTCAGCCTGCCGCCTTCCTTGACCGTGACTTTGCCGGAGGCCTCCCCGTCAACGACAAGCAATCCCGAGACGGAAATGTCACCGGTCAAAGAGCCGGTCACGCGCAACTGCGCCCCTGACGCGACTTCCGTCACGCCGGAATAGTTGTTCTTGCCGCTCAGCGTCAGCTTGCCGCCGGCGACAACGAGGCCGCCGCTCATGCCGCCGGCGTCATCAAAGTCCGCTATGGTTCCATCAAATTGCCCGTTGGCTTCTGTCAGGATCAGTCTGCCCGCACCCAGATAGACATTGCCTTTACCGCTAAGGTTGCGAATGGCCGTATCGTTCATGGAGTGCGCCACTCCCCAGGGCTTCAGGTGGTTTCCTTTCTGATCGATGTTGAGCACACCGTCGACCATGACGCGCGAGGAATGCTCAATGCTGCCCGGCCCGGCCAGAGTAAGATACCCATCGGCCGCGATATGGGTTGTGCCGGTGTAGGTATTGGCCCCGGTCAAGCGCACGTCGGCGTCCTTCTCGATCGTGAAGTCGCCGGCGCCGGAGATGATGCCGGCCAGTCCGAGCCATCCTTTGCTTCCAGCAGCGCTGGTCGCGCGATTCAGCTGCACTTGATCCTCGGCAGCCGCGTCTGTCGTGAAGTTAGCAGCGCTGACAAAATAGGGTGAATATGCGGTCGTTCTGTTTTCCAGATCATACATTACGGAGTTGGACTGAAAGAAGGGTATGCCGACAGTAACTCCATTGCCGTCACCCTCATTGCTTTGGCGATCGATAACGATGTCGCTGTATTCATTGTTGTTGAAACTATCTTCAAATCCCAAAAACTTAAAATTGCTTATAGTTGAATTATATTCATTAAGCTCGAATCCTCTCGATCGAAGCTTAGTTAAAACTTCTTCTGAGGTAATGGAGACAAAGGTCGACGTTCCTGTATCCAATAAAACAGGCCCACTGAAATCAACCGATTGCTTCTTTCCCTTATGATCAAAAGAAATTGTATAACGGTAAGACCCTTCTAACTCATTGGATGCGTTCGCGCCTGATCGTGGAAATTTCCTCTGAGCGTCTTTGTAGTCCAGCTTGCCCCACGGGGTCAGGGCCGTGAACTGAGACCTCAGACTGGGGGACAAATTCAGCGTTAGGCAGGGAACGCAGCCCGGTGTGGTCTTCTTTTTTCCAAGATTTGCATTGGCGGAGACCACATAGCCGCTTTGGGTTTGACTGCCGGGGGCAGTGGTCTGGTCTCCTGCAAAGATAAAATCGCCAGCTCCAAAGATGCCGTAAAACGTCGTCGAACCACCGGGTTCGCCTTTCTGCATGCTCTCGCGAGCATTAAGATCCGCATAGACCGGCGTATCGCCATGGTAGCCCACGGGCTTTTGCGTCAATTTCAAATCCTCGAGGTCGCCGAAACCCTTGGTGTAGACGTAATCCACCACCCGAGCAGCGCCAAAGCCGCCATCGAGGGTTACGACAGGCTTTGAGGGATCATCCGGATCGTAATAGGACAGGCTGTCGAAACGGACCTGTTGTACCCAATCGCCATAGGTGCCGTCTCCATAGGGGTACATTTCAGGCTTGCTGCCGGGCACCGGCTTTATGCCGGGGACACTCGAATCGATCTCCGCGTTGAACTCATCCGACCCGGTGTCGAATTCGTACAGACGAGGCTTGGCACCATTGATGCCCACCACGATCCCGAGTTTGTGATAGATGACTTCATCACTGTCGGTTCCGTAGTCCCTGACATGTTGCAATGGAACGGGTATCGGGTCGGCAGCCTGGGCAAGGCCGGTCTGGCCGTTCTCATCGGCCACGGCAGGTACGGCAGGTGGTGTGTTCGCTGCCGGAACGGGGCAGCTCGGATCGCCTTCCTGGCATTTCAGGTAGCCCTCGAAGTCTTTGACACGGGATTGCGTCAGGCTGTCCATGCACTGGGCGATGAGCATTGGCACCACGCTTCCTCCAGCCGCTCCCGCGGTCTGGAAACCGCACTCGGCGTCGCGAAATTTGACCCAATCGCGCTGTGCCTGAACAAGAAGCGTCCTGGTATCCGCATCGTCCTTCAGGCGGGCTTCGATCTGCTGGTAAAGCTCGTTCAGCTTGTCGTCGGATTTCCTGGACGCGGCATCGGCGCACGCGTTCGGGGCGGCCTGATCCTTGGCGGCGCACTTGTCCTGGGCAAATGCTAAACCTGGCATGGCCAGAACCATGGCAGCGGTCAGCATCGCGGGTTTCATCGATTGTCCTCCGTTTAGAGTTACCGGCACGGTCGGCCGCTAGTTGGCATCGTCATCGTCCGATCCGTCAGCGTCGTCGGTACTGCCATCCGACGCATCGTCATTCGTGCTATCGTCGTCGGTGTCGGTGCTGTCTTGATCATCATCACCGGCCGTTGAGTCTTCATCGTCGTTCTGATCGGTCGAATCATCCTGATCATCGGAATTATTGTCGTCGGTATTGTCATCCGAGCTATCGTCGTCGGTGTTGTTGTCGTCATCACCATCATCGTCATTCTGATCGCTCGAATCGCCCTGATCATTGGAACTGTCGTCGTCGGTGCTGTCGTCCGAGCTATCGCCATCGGTGTCCGCGTTGTTATCGTCGGAATCGTCATCAGCATCGGGAGGAGTTACGTCTGGACTGGCGTCGCCGGGCAGCGAGTCGTCTTCGCGATAGCTTGTGTCTTCGAGGCTTGTCTCCATCTCGTCGTCGTACTGATCGACGATCTGCGTCCACTCCTCATGGTTATCGACGCTCGTCCATTGCGAGATATTGTTGACCGAGATGTTGGTATTGAAGTTGTTGACGGTGATGTTGGTATTGACCTCGACGACATCTGCGGCTTCTGTTCCGCGGTTCACGCCAAACAGAAAACTGGTAGCGCTCACGGCAAGAGCGGCCCAAACGAGTCGGTCGACATCGGTCGGCGTCGAAATCGGTTGATGCCGCACTGTGGCAAGCACGTCACCCGGCCGGATGCCTTGCCGCGCGGCAACGCCATGGGGTGCAACGGCCAAGACATACACCCCGCGAAGCTTGGGCGGTATCTGGTAGCGGTGCCGAGAGGCGTGGTTGATGGGTATCAAAACCGCGTTAAGAGCCCGGGAAACATAGGGTTTCGGCAGATCATATTTGCTGGCATACGCAATATTGATCGTCTGCGGGACAGCTACGCTGACGACAGCCACCATTTTCACTGAAGTTGCCAACGCGCGGGCGAACTGCACGATCAGTCTGGATTTTCGAAGAGCGAGCATTTTTCTACATCCTTCCGCAGGCGCCGGTGGCTAGAACAAGACGTCGAGCTTGGGTTGAAGCCGTTCTCGTGGACACCCGAACTGGCCCCGATAGGAGACGCCCAAGGCTGCGGTCTCAGTCATGTCGAGATCGAGGCCCGCTTTTCTGATCGTCGTGAAGGGCTGAACCCTGTTGCGGGAAATGAACACCGGCCTTCCTTCCTCTATCGACATCAGTCGTTAATGGCGATGATCCTGATCGTCTGCTGTTCGCAGGCTTGGTTGCTGCAAATGCCGCTGAACCAGATTTCTCCATCGCCGATGGAAACGCCCTGCCAGTTCGCAAAAAGCGTCGCGTAGGTTTGCTTGGTCACAGCACCCTTCACCTTCGGGGTGATAATCTGGTCGTAATCGGTCAAGAACTGCTTCTGATCCTTGATCTTCAGGGCCTTTCCCTTGATGCGGGCCTGGAACGGATAGGCGACCAATGCGGCAACGGTCGCCTTGTCATCGGAACCGACCGCTTTTTTCAACTTGTCGAAGAAGGTCTGGTACGGAGCATGACTTCCGAACAGCGTGTCCAGGTTGCCGTTCACCTCCGCAGCCGATTGCGCGGACGCTGATCCGGTGCTGATTGCTGAGATCATCCCCAACGCAAAGAGAAAAGCGTGTCTTCTGGCCATTGTTCGAATCTCCTCGATGTGTGAACCCTTGACGGTCATGCAGTCCTTGATCAGTTTCTGCTGATCCATGCCTTTTCGATGCCATTTGCTACGCCGGCGCCACCGCGGCGATCGCCAGCGATCATCACCGTCATTCCGTAACTTCGTCGGCAAAACACTTTGCCAGGTCTTGCGGCGCTCCGAGTTTCTTTGCCCAGGATACGAGTTCAGGCTTTTCCGATGGGTCGGCATAGCCGCCCCATACGTCGCGAAACTGCTTCTTTCCGTTGACTGTCTGGAAGAACATCACGCCGTCATCGCTCACCGGCGTGGAGACGTAGGCGGCACTCCAACTGCCGCTCTCCATGATCGTGATGAACTTCGCCTGAGCGGGCTTGAACTTTTTGTCCAACGCCGAGACGACGAGAGGGGCATACTCCTGCTTGCGCGCCTTCGTCACTTCGACCTTTACACCGTCACAGGCGCTATTCGTGGCGAAAGCGGACGTCAGCGTCATTCCCAGCCCCGCAAGGCCGACCATGACGATTTTGGCAGGCCGACGGATGAGACCGTTCAATTCAGACATGAGTGGCTATCCTCTTCCTTGTTCGTTGCAGGGCCATCAATCGGAATCGTCATCTTCTGGCGCATCGACCTCGCAGCCGATGCCGCGGCAGCCTTGGTAGTTGCCTTGGGTATCGAAGTTGGGATTGCCTTCCTTGTCGTACTGCGGTCTGTCGTCGATGCTTTGATCCCCGTCATCAGGATCGTCGACTTTACATCCGAGCCCATGGCAACCGATGTAACGGCCCCTGGTATCGAAGTTGGGATTGCCGTTCCTGTCGAACTGCGGCCGGTCGTCTACCTTCCGGCTCCCCTTATGGGACCGATCAACCAGGCAACCCCTTCCCCGGCAACCATCGTAGTCGTCGGTGGTACAACCGGAGATCGCCATCAAAGCAGTGGCCAGGGTCGCATAGATTACGAATTTCATGGTTCATTCCTCCGACTGCCTGGCGGCTGGGGGATCGTTCGTATCCGAAAACTATTGCAGGCGGCGGTCCCCGCTCTTATCGGCCGCCGCGAAGTCCTTCATCACCCGGTTCATGAATTCGTCCCGACTGACACGGCCGTTCCCGTTCGCATCGGTTGCTGCGAACTGATCGGCGTTCAGGACGTCGGCGGTTTCGGCTTGGCTGAGAGCGCCGTTATTATCGGCGTCCAGCTTTTCGAAGGCCCTGGTCATGAAGGCCTGATACTCCTGTCGGTTCACCGCGCCGTTGTCATCGGTATCAAGTTGGTCTTGGTGACCCTCGTACATGGACTGCTGTGCCGTGGCCGCGCCGGCGCAAAGCAGGAGCAAGGAAACTGTGGTCGCGATTATGGATTTCATTGTCTTGTCCCTTTCTTCTCGTCTCAGCCGCAGGCAAGACGATTGCCGAGGTAGCCACCACCGCCGATGCCAATCGCGGAACCGATCACACGTCCGGTTCCACCACCAATGGTGCTGCCGATCAGGCCGCCCACGATCGCGCCACCGACAGTACCGGCGATGCAGCCGAACTCGCTGTTGCGCGCCTGAACTTCCGGGTTGGATGACGACTGGCACGCCGTAAGCGCGAAAGTGCCCGCGAGCACGATTGCCAAGGTTGATTTCCTCATCGCTCTTTCCTGATCTGATTGCTGATTGGTGCCATCCGCGGAGGACAGAGCTTCGCCGGCCTCGAAAGAGCCAGACCGTGGCCATGCATTCGAAGACTTAGTCGCTGGCTGTCGTGATCTCTTACGTCGAGGGGAAACGCTCCCCACGGGGGGCCGCATTAGCGAATATCGATTTCCCTCTCCATGCTTCGCGCCCGTCCGCCCAAGCATGCCAGCAACCAACTAACGCGGCTGCTGTTGCCAGAAAGTTGCATCCGAAGTCGGCGTATGGCAAGGAAAAATTGCAGTATCGCGGGTTGAATTTCGCAAATGCTTAATAATTAAGAACCAATGCCGGCTATCTTAGCGGATACTGAAATCCGCTTCACAGCAATGAACCAGCACAGAAAATCGACTTTATTCCATTGGCTGTATGTTGTTACAAGTAATATACCACGTTGTTATGCATTTACGCAGATCGAAAAAAGCCAATGGCGAAATCGCTTCTTATACGATTGCCTGTATCCTGATCTATTGTCGGTATCTTTTTTTGACCGAGCCCATCCGGCTGCGCAGGTCGAAAGAAACGTTGCTCACTTATTCGAGTTTTTTCAACGCTGCGGCGCGCCACATCGAGGCGCAGTGGGGGTGCTGCGGCCGCGTTGTGAGCATCTTCCCAGCCGGATTGTCATCGGGTAGCGTGCAGGGGCGGCACGTGAAGGCGCTCTCTTTGGCGAACGCACTGCTGCACCTTCAGCCGTTGCCCGTCAGAAGATAGGGCTGGTGCTGCCTCGTGGACACCGACGGCAACGTCAAATCGGTTGAGCCCGTCTGATCCGCTCCGGTCGATGAATTTTGCGACCGATCTGACCATTGGCGCCTTGGGCTGCGGACATGACGATGTTTGGGGCGGCCAGCCGAGATGAGCGGTTTAGAGAACCCGGCTAACCGCGCCTGCTTCACCCGAGCCCGATCCGCCTGGCGCCTTGCCGGAACAGCGCCTCGGCGCCCGGCTCGAAGCGGAAGGTGCCGATGAAATCGTCGGCGCAGTAGTTCGGCAGCATCTTGCGCAGCGCAGCGGCGAAACTTCGTGCCTCGTCCAGCCGCCCCGCCAGCGCAAGGCACTGCGCGGCAATCGCGAGGATGATGGCGTGGGCGTTGGGACGCGCGGCTGCTTTCAGCGCCCATTCGGCGGCTTCGTCGAACTGGCCGAGCCGGACATGCGACATCGCCCTGGCGCCCAGCATGCCGAACAGCAGCGGATCGAAGGGGCTCAGACGCCTGGAATGGTCGGATGAGCCGATCGCGGCCTTCGGGTCGCCGGACTGCGAGTGGACGAAAGACAGCGCATAGTGACCGAGCGCGAAATTCGGGCTGAGGTCGACGGCGCGTTCCAGCTCAATGAGGGAGCTGTCCTGCTCGCCGCGCAGCCACAGCGCCCGCCCCATGGCCCAGTGAGCGGCCGGATTGTGATCGTCGACGAGCAGGCTCTGGCCGGCTGCCTCGAAGGCCAGGGCGCTTTCCTGGTCGCGGTCGCCCCAACGCTGGAAGGCATTTTGCCAATGGGTGAAGGAGAGCCCGGCATAGGCGCGGGCGAAGGTCGGATCGAGCTTCAAGGCTATGTCGAAGAAATGCCGGGCCTGCTCGTTTTCCGTGCGAGTGAAGCGATACATGTGCCAGAGGCCGCGGTGGTAGGCTTCCCAGGCGTTCAGCGAATTGGGCGCCTTCAGCATGGCGCGATTGCGCTCGACCGTCTCGATCTCGGTCGAGATCGACGAGACGATGCTGTTGCCGATATCGTCGAGCACGGCAAAGATGTCGTCCGGCTTGCGCTCGAACGTCTCGGCCCAGACGATCCTGGCCGTGCCCACTTCGACCAGCTCGACCGCGACGGTGACGCGGCCAGTCTGGCTGCGTACCGTGCCGGTGGCGACATAATCGACATTGAGCCGACGGCCGGCATCTTCCGGCGCAATGTTTTTTTCGGCGAGCGCAAACACCGAGCCGCGCGCGATGACGAAAAAGTCCCTGAGCTTGGCCAGGCGGGTGATGATGTCGTGGGTGAGGCCGTCGGCCAATCCACCGCGCGAGCCGCCGACAGCCGCCTCTTCGGCAAACGGCATCACCGCGAGCGAAGCCTTCTGCGATGCAGCAATATCGGAACGGGGATGCATAATTGACGCGTGCGGGGCCGCGGGTACGAGTGACGGTCGCGCCCTGAGCGTCGCGGCAGGTCGTTCGCCGCGGATCGTGCGCCATGCCTCACGAACGGCTCCGAAATCCAGATCCTCCGAAGTAAACAGCCGCGCCGCGGAAGCGAGATGTTCCTCGCCCGCGTCAAACTGGCCGCGCTGCGCCAGCCTGCTCAGAAGAGCCACATGTGCGCGCCCGTCGAACGGAGCGAGTTCCAGCCATTTGTCCAGATACGCAGACATTTCGTCGGCATCCGCCGGAAGCTTGTTGACGAGATGTTCCAGGATGGCGGCGTGCCCCGAGGTGAAGCGGCGGCGCTGAGCGATCAGCCAGCTGTTGAAATGCGGGCTGCGGTCGATCTCCAGCCCATCGAGAAAGTCGCCGGCGAACCTTCCGGAAAGAGCCCGCAGCCGCTCTAGATCGAGCGTCTCAACGCCCTTGGCGGCGGCCGAGGCTATGTCGACAGCGTCGACGGAAGCACCTCTCAGATCAAGCGCGATCGTGTCGCCTGGTGTCTCTACCCTGCGATGATGCGGTTCATCGAGGATGCCTCTAAGCTTGCTCAGGCACCAGCGAAGCTCGCCGCGCGGGTCGTTCGGCACATCCCACAAAAGCTCGCACAGGCGGCTGCGGCCGACCGGATGCGGCGCCAGCGCCAGATAGGCGAACAGCGCACGCAGTTTGCGCGATTTTGGGAGCTGGATGATGATGCCGTTGCGTGCGATTGTCAGCGGTCCGAGCAGACGCACGGAAAGACCGGCCATCTCGCCGCCGAGGCTCGATCGGGCGGATTCCACGTACGTTTCCACGCCTGCTCCCACGCTGGCCAGTCGGCCATTGTTTTATCACCAAACGCGACACGGTGCATCCGGCAGCGAATTCCCGCGCCGGATGCTGGCATTGCCGGGAGGCAAATGTAGCGCGGCAAGGTCTCGAAACCTCGCCGCCCAAGCCACCGGTCTGTAACCGGCCCGTGACCACAAGAGACAACGACAAAGCGAGGAGCTCGACATGTTGCATCAACAGAAAATCAGAACCACCGCCGGGCGCGGCCGTCTCTTCGACAGCATTCTCGACACGGTCGGCGACACGCCGGTGATCCGCATCAACAATCTCGGACCGGACCATGCCACGATCTATGTGAAGGCCGAATTCTTCAATCCCGCCGCCTCGGTGAAGGACCGCCTGGCGCTCAACATCATCGAGGAGGGCGAGCGCAGCGGCGCCTTGAAGCCGGGCCAGACCGTGGTCGAGGCGACCAGCGGCAACACCGGCATCGGCCTGGCAATGGTCTGCGCCCAGAAGGGCTATCCGCTGGTGGTGACGATGGCCGACAGTTTTTCCATCGAACGCCGCAAGCTGATGCGCATGCTGGGCGCCAAGGTGGTGCTGACGCCGCGCGCCCAGAAGGGCTTTGGCATGTACAAGAAGGCGGTGGAGCTCGCCGAAGCCAATGGCTGGTTCCTTGCCCGCCAGTTCGAGACCAAGGCCAATGCCGCCATTCACGAAGCGACGACGGCGCGCGAGATCATCAACGATTTCGCCGGGGCCCGGCTCGACTGCTTCGTCACCGGCTACGGCACGGGCGGCACCGTGGCCGGCGTCGGACGCGTGCTGCGCCGCGAGCGGCCGGAGACCCGGATCGTGCTCGCCGAACCGGCCAATGCCCAGCTTATCGGCAGCGGCAAGCCGCAGCAGCGCGGCGCCGGCGGCGCGCCTGCCGCCAGCCATCCGGCGTTCGAGCCGCATCCGATCCAGGGCTGGACGCCCGACTTCATTCCGGACGTGCTGCAGGAGGCGATCGACGCCGGCCTCTATGACGAGGTGGTGCCTATTGCCGGGCCCGAGGGCACGAAATGGGCCAAGGCGCTGGCGCAGAAGGAAGGCATTTTCACCGGCATCTCCGGCGGGGCGACATTTGCTGTCGCGCGGCAGATCGCGGAAAAGGCGGCGCCCGGCTCGGTGATCCTGTGCATGCTGCCCGACACCGGCGAGCGCTACATGACGACGCCGCTGTTCGACGGCATCGAAGCGGAGATGGACGCCGAGGAGACTGCGCTTTCGCAGTCGACGCCCGGCTGCCAGTTTCCGGCGTGACGGCGGCACATCGGGAGCGGCCTGCATGGACACGAAGCCTGGACTGGCCGTCACGGCCACCGAGGAAACGCTTGACCCCTCGAACTGGCCCGACGTGCAGGTCTTGTCGCATCGGATCGTCGATGATGCCGTCGCTTACCTGCGCAATGTCAGAGAGCGTCCGGTGTGGCAGGAGATGCCGGTTGATGTGAGGACCTTCTTCACATCGCCGCTGCCGCGTTCGCCGGCGCCGCTGGCAGAAATCTATGGCGACGTCTCCAGGAGCTTGATGCCCTATGCGATGGGCAACATCCATCCGCGCTTCTGGTCCTGGTATATGGGCTCGAGCAATTTCACCGGCGCGCTCGGCGATTTCCTGGCAGCGATCCAAGGCTCCAACCTCGGCGGCGGCAACCATGCCGCCGCGTTGATGGACAACCAGGTCGTCGACTGGTGCAAGGAAATGATGGGCTTTCCGCAATCGGCCAGCGGCACGCTGGTCAGCGGCGGCTCGATGGCTAACATCATAGGACTGACCGTGGCGCGCAACGCCACAGCGGGTATCGACATACGCGAGCATGGCGTTGCTGGCATCGACAAGCCGCTGCGTTTCTACGGCTCCGACCAGCTTCACTCCTGTCACCGCAAGGCGATGGAAGCGCTCGGCCTCGGCAACCGGGCGCTGCGTCGCATCCCGAGCGATGCCGGGCTGCGGATCGACATCGCTGCGTTGCGGGCGGCGATCGCCGAGGACCGCGACGCCGGCTTCAAGCCGGCCTGCGTAATCGGTACGGCCGGCACTGTGAACACCGGCGCAATCGACGATCTGCAAGCGTTGGCTGACCTGGCGGCAAAAGAGGATCTGTGGTTTCACGTCGACGGCTGCATCGGCGCCCTGCTTGCGATTGCGCCGGACAATTCGCATCGCGTCGCCGGCATCGAGCACGCCCACTCGATCGCGCTCGATCCGCATAAATGGCTGCACGCGCCCTTCGAGGTCGGCTGCGCGCTGATCCGGGATGCCTCCGCGCATCGCGGCACGGTCGCGGTGACGCCGGAATATCTGGAATCGACGCCGCGCGGCCTGGCCTCCGGCCAATGGCTGCACGATTACGGCCTGCAGACGACGCGCGGCTTCCGGGCGCTGAAGGTGTGGATGGCGCTGCGAGAGCACGGCATCGAAAAGTTCGGCCGGCTGATCGACCAGAACATCGCGCAAGGGCATTATCTCGGTGCGCTGATCGAGGCCGAACCGGCGCTCGAACTGGTGGCGCCGGTGAACATCAACATCGTCTGCTTTCGCTACAGCGCCGATGGGTTGGACGCTGAGCGCCTGAAAGCGCTCAACACCGAGATCATGCTGAGGCTGCAGGAAGACGGCATCGCCGCCATTTCCGACACGACGGTGCATGGCCAGCATTGCCTCAGGGTGGCGATCAACAACCACCGCACCCGGCGCGAGGATCTGGACCTGCTGGTGCGGGAGACGGTTCGGCTTGGACGGGAGATTTCAAGGCCTGGCGCCGGCCGCTGATCATCGTCAACGCTCTGGGGTTGGCGGGACAGCGGCTTCATTCCAGCTTGGGTTCCTCGCCCCCACGGAAGTGGGGAGAGGGGGAGAGGGGGACTGCGCCGCCCTACGAAAGGCCCCCTCTCCGGCCGCTTCGCGGCCACCTCTCCCCCGCCCTTGGCGGGAGCGAGGAACCCAAGTCTTCAGAGACTTTCGCCAATCGCAACACCGGAACGCAGGCGGATGCTACCGACTGCCCGGACCGGCAACGACAAGGCTACGCCTCAATCCAGACCTTCTCGAAATGCTGCTCGAGCGACTGGTGCTGCTCGCAGCCATGCACGCCCTTGCGATAGGTGCGATAGACCGAGCGCCAGTAGGGCTGGATGATGACGCCGGAATCGCGCAAATTCTGTTCGATCTTGGCCATGAGCTCTTTGCGGGCGCCGGGATCGGGCATTGCCAGTGCCTTGTCGAGCAGAGTATCGAATTCCGGGTTGGCATAGGCGCTCTCGTTCCAGGCGGCGCCGGACTTATAAGCGAGCGCCAGCACCTGCACGCCGAGCGGCCGGCCGAGCCATTCGGTACAGGAGAAAGGATATTTGCTCCAGTCGTTCCAGAAGGTCGCGGCCGGCAGCACCGTGCGCTTGATCTTCAGCCCGGCCTCGCGCATCTGCGCGGCGATGGCGTCGCCGGTGCTCTTCTGCCAGTCGACGTCGACCGAGATGAGTTCGTATTCGTGGTCGGCCTTGCCGGCCTCGGCGAGCAGGGCCTTGGCTTGATCGGTGTTGCGGACGGACGGGCCGATATCGGCATATTCTGGATGCATCGGCCCGACATGATGGTTCTCGGCAGGCTTGCCGCGATTGTCCATGCCGATCTTCAGCACGGCGGCGTTGTCGACGGCCAGTTGTGCGGCACGCCGAACCTTGATGTCGTCATAGGGCGGATTGCCGATGTTGAACCGCGCGACGATGGTCGAGCCGGTGGCGATCTCGGAATTGCTCAGGCCCATGGAATCGGTCTGCGCAACCGTGTCGGAGGCGGTTTCGTGGTCGGTGTCGACCTCGCCCGATTCGAATGCCGACAGCATGGCGTTGGGATCGGAGCCGTAGTCGACCCATTTGATGCCGTCGAGATAGAACTCGCCCTTCCACCATGGCTTGTCCTTGCGGCGGACTTCGGCGCCGACCTCGGCATCCCATGCGACGAGTTCGCAGGGCCCGGTGGCGATCGCCAATGCTTTCAGCGGATCGCCGTCGCCTTCATAGCTGCGGTGCATAATCAGCGCCGGGTAGTCGGCCATGCCGGCGATAAGCGAGATGTCGGGCTTGGGCAGATTAAGCCGTACGGTGAAATCGTCGACGCGCTCGATGCCGCCGTCGACGGCCTTCTTGGTGTCGGCATTGACCAGCGCGCCCATGCGGGCGGCGACCGAATTGCCGGCGACGGACGCATCGCACCAGCGCGTCAGATTGTGGATCACGTCGTCGGCGTTGAAGGTGTCGCCGTTCGACCAGGTGATGCCCTTGCGGACCTGCAGCGTCAGCACGCGAGCGTCGTCGCTGGTCTCCCAGCTTTCGAGCAGCCATGGCTCGAAGGTGAAGTCGCGCTTCCAGCGCACCAGATATTCGTTGCACTGACGGGCGACGTTGGACATCTCGACGCCGTCGAAGGTGCGCGGATCCTTCCAGCCCTTGACGTTCATGGCGACACGCAAGATGCCGCCGCGCTTCGGTTCCTCGGCCCTGGCCGGCGACGGCGCAAGCCCGCCCAGCGCCACCGCGCCGGCAGCGCTGACGCCGAGCGCAGCCATGGTGGCGAGATATTCGCGCCGGTTCATCTGGCCTTTCCTGAAGCCGTCGGCGACGGGCTCGGCCTGCGGATGTGGTTTTCGATCGGTCAGCATGAACTTCATCGTTGTCATTCCCCTGTTGTTGGGCACCTCTGCCGATCGCAAAACGCGGGGGACGGACGCGATCGCCGGAGCGCCATTGCCTCGGGGGATGATAGGGCGAGCTCCCGTAGGGGAGTGTTCTGACTTCCGCAGTTCTTGTGCGCTGTTCCGCAGCGGCAGAGCTTGCGCGGCGATGCGGGTATTGGATATTGGAGACGCCGGCGGGACAGCGCCCCCCTCTGTCCTGCCGGACATCTCCCCCACTTGGGGGGAGATCGGCTGTCATCTCGGCTTTCGCTAATCTGAATCGTCTCAGGAATGGGCGGAGCATCGAAGTTGCCAATCTCCCCCCTCGTGGGGGAGATGTCCGGCAGGACAGAGGGGGGCGCGAAGGATCGCCGGCGTTTGAGTCAACCGTGGTCCCCGTGGCCGGACTTACCCAAAGCGGAACACCGTCACTCCGACCAATCACCTTTACCCAACGCCGCGACCGCCTCGATTATGCGATCAAAGGCCTCGCCGGCGCGCGGCACGGTTTTACGTGCGCGCAGGAAGCTGTGCACCAGCCGCGGTTCTTCGCGCCACCAGGCCTTGCCGCGGGTGGCAAGGATGCGGTCGCGATAGGCTTGGCCGTCCGCTGACAGCGGGTCGCATTCGGCAGTGATGATGACCGTCGGCGGCAGGCCGGAGAAGTCGCTATCGCTAAGCGGCGAAAATGTCGGGTCGTCCGGCGACTGTCCCTTCCCTGCCCGGATATGCCGATAGAATTCGACATCGCGCAATGTCAGCAGTGGCGCCTCAGCGTGCTCGACATAGGAGCCGGTGCTCTCTTTGCTATCTAACTCCAGCTCGTCACCGCCGAGCTCGGGATAGATCAGCACCTGGCCGATCGCATGGTGAGGATGGCGGCGTGTCGCCTGTGCCACCGCAGCGGCCAGGTTACCGCCGGCGCTTTCGCCGCAGAGCACGATCGGCAGTTCCGTCGTCGCCGTCGCCCATTCGAATACGGCCAGCGCATCCTCGAAAGCCGCCGGATGGAGATGTTCCGGCGCCAGCCGATAGTCGGCGGACAGAACGGCAAAGCCGGTGCCGGCGCAAATCTCGGCGCAGATGTCGTCATGGCTGTCGAGCCCACCAAGCACGAAGCCGCCGCCGTGATAATAGACAACGATCGCTTGTGGCGCCGTGCCCGCCATTTGGTAGCGCCGGACTGGGATCGCATGGTCGCCGACGCTGCTGTCGCTGGCCTTGACACCGGGTGGATAGGGCTCGCGAAACGCCCGGCACATGGCGTCATAGACCGCCCGCTGCCGCTCGATCGGCATGTAGACGATCTCTGGCGGATACCACTCGTTGACCCGGTCGATATAGGCCCACAGCTCCGGATCGAGCAGCGTTTGGTACTTTCCGCGCTCTGTCGTTTCGGGTCGCTCCGCCTCGGTGATCATCGCTGCGCGATCCCGCTCAGAGCTCGGCGTAGAGCCGGGCAGCATTTTCATAGCTGAAGCGCAGCGGCACCGAGCCCTCGACCTGCCAGGCTTCGACCGTCTCGCCGGCCAGCAGCCGGCAGGCGCCGTCGGTGGTGGTGACGCCGCCGCCATAGAGCCGGTTGGCGAGATTGAGAATGGCCGTCTGGTGCATCGCCGTGCTGCCGCTGCCGCAGGCATCCTTGACCAGCAGCACGCGAAACCCGAGCGCCACCGCATCCTTGACGGTGGCATCGATGCAGGCCTCGGTCCAGACGCCGGCAACGACCAGCCACTCGATGCCCTCGGCCTTCAGCCGCTCGGCGGCAGGCCCCGCGCGAAAGGCGCTGGCATCGGTCTTGACCAGCATCGTCTCGCCTGGCAACGGGCCGACCTCTGGACAGATCGCCGTCAGCGGATCGTCCTTGTCGGAAAACGCCGACTTGCCATTGGCCTCGACCGGGTGGAACGGCCGTGCCGTGGCGAGATCGACGATATAGGCCCAGTGATACAAAGGCACATGATTGGCTCGTGCCACTGCCTGCAGCCGCTGGACGTTGGCGAGGATGTCGCCATAGCCTTCGACCAGATAGCGCTTGTCCCGCCGATGCTCCTCCTGGAGATCGATGAACACCGCCGCCGCCGTACCGCGCTTGATCGAGATCGGGCTTTTCATGCAAAACTGCCTGTCAGCACTCAAACGTGTCTGTCAAGGAAATCGTCCTCATAGGGGAAGCGCGACAGGAGCTCGGTGCCGGTCTCGGTGATCAGGATTTCGTCCTCCAGCTTGACGCCCTCGCGGCCACCCTTCTCGCCGATATAGCTTTCGACGCTGACCACCATGCCGGGCACGATGACACCGTCGCGGCCATAGGTCTCGTAATCCATGGCATGCGCGATGAACGGCGTCTCGCCATGCATACCGACGCCGTGCATAACCGAGGTATAGCGCTGGTCGATGAAGCGGTCCGGGATTTTCCAGGCCTTTTCGGCAATCTCGCGAAACGCCATGCCCGGCTTGACGACCCCGATATTGTGCTGAACCTGATCGTGCGCCATGCGGTAGAGCGACTTCTGATAATCCGTCGGCTTGCCCGGGCCGCAGCGGAAGGTGCGCGAAAAGTCCGAATAATAGCCGTAGCAGCCGATCGTGTCGGTATCGAGCGCCAAGAGTTCGCCTGGCCTGATCTTGCGGCCGCTCGCCTCGTTGAACCATGGATTGGTGCGCTGGCCCGAGGTCAGCAGCCGGGTTTCGATGAACTCGCCGCCCTGCCGGATCACCTCGCCATACATGATGGCGAACAGCTCGTTTTCGGAAACGCCGGGCTTGATCGCCTCGCGGACAGCATAGACCGCAGCCTCGGCGCCAGCCATAGACACCTGCAGGCATTTTACTTCCTCTGGAGTCTTGACCGCGCGCACCGCCAAAATCTCGCCCTGGCAATCCCGGACCTCGCAGCCGCGCTTTTCCAGCGCCAGCGCCTGCAGATGGCTGCAGCGGTCAAGGCCGAGCTTCATCGAGCCGCCGCCATGCGCCTTGAGCAATTCGGCGATCTCGTCGGCGAACGGATCGGCGGTTTCGTCGTCACGGCCCGACACTGATGACCAGACCAGCTTCGACGGCCGCGCCTCGTCGATCGTGTCGAGCACCATCGAGACATGGTAGCTCTGCGGATACTCGAACAACACGATTGGCCCTTCTGTCGGGATGAAGAAGTAGCGGGTCGAGTTGCGCAGGAAATAGCCGAACATGTTGCGCGAGCCGGTGGCGTAACGCTGGTTGTAGGGATCGAACAAGACCACGCCGCCATAGCCGGCCTCGCGCAGCCAGGCGCGCAGCCTGGCAAGCCGGCCCTTGCGCAGCGCGTCAGCATCTATGAAGGACGGCTCGGTGTCCGACAGCCACATGCCGCCTGCCGGATCGGCCGCCGCCGGATGGCGCATGCGATCCCCAAAGTCGACATCCTCGGTGCTGTCGGGGTCAAAAACGACAATGCTCATGGGTGCCTCCTGGAAAGGCAGACCATGGGGCAAACGACGTACCGGCATTGTGCGGAAAACCGCAAATGTCGTGCCGGATGCCGTAGACAGGTTGGCGGGACAGCACCCCCCCTCTGGCCTGCCGGCCATCTCCCCCGCAAGGGGGGAGATTGGATGTCGCGTCGGCCTTCGCCTATGACCAACGCAGCAGGATATGCGGCGGGACCAAAGCTGCTGATCTCCCCCCTTGCGGGGGAGATGGCCGGCAGGCCAGGGGGGGTGGGCGGGAACTCGGCGTGGAGCGGTTAACGCATCTAATGCCGCCGCATCACCTTCGGCGCGTGGCCGTGTTCCTCTCGGAACGCCCGGGCAAAGCTCGACATCGAAGCAAACCCGCAGGCCAGCGCGACGTCGCGCACCATCAGCGTCGAATGCGCCAACAGGTCGGCGGCGCGCTTCAACCGCAGGCGGCGGTAATAGCCGTTGGGCGAGATGCTGAGTTCGGAGCGGAAATTGCGTTCGAGCTTGTCGGAGGAGACACCAAGCCGCCCCGCCAGTTCCGCCATGCCGAGCCGCTCCTCCACCGCATCCTCCATGATGGCGATGGCCGACAGCACCAATTCGTTCTGCACGCCGGTGCGTAGGCGCAGCGGCATCAGCTTGCGGTCGACGCTGGAGCGCAGCGGGCTGTGCACGAACCATTCGGCGACGCCGGCGGCAAGTTCGGCGCCATAATCGCTGGTGATGATCTCCAGCATCATGTCGAGGCTGCCGACGCCACCGGCCGAAGTGAAGCGCTTGCGGTCGATAACATAGAGATCGCGCCTCAGCTCGATGTCCGGAAACGCCTCGGTGAAGGCTGCCTGGCTGGTCCAGTGCAAGGTGCAGGCATGACCGTCGAGCAGGCCGGCCCGAGCCAGGAAGAAGGCGGCATCCGCCACCGCACCGATATGGGCGCCGCCGCGCAGGCTCTTGCGGATCCAGCTCACGGCATCGTGCGCGACGAGATGATCGGCATCGCCGCCCGAGCAGACGACGACGCGATCGACCTTCGGCGCGTCATGGGCGGCAAAGCCGGGCTGGATGACGACGCCATTCGAAGCCTCCACCGGACCTTCGGTGGCGCCGACGATGATCCAGCGATAGCAGTCCCGCTTCGCCAGCACATTCGCCGCACGCAACGGCTCGATCACCGAACTGAACGCCATCATCGGAAAGCCTGGGAAGACCAGGATGGCGAAGGTGAGCGGGACGTTGTTTGCCGTTGGCTGGGTGCGTTGTCGGTTGTTCATAGCTTCCGGAGCCGGGAGGATCGGTCGCTACAATTCAGGCAGAATTGGCCTGGGTCAACGGAATAGCGTGCGGGGCGCGACACAGAACAATTGTCGCTTGTCGGTGATCCTTCACCCCTCTGTCCTGCCGACGTCTCGCAAGGTTTCTTGTTACCGGACTCAACTCGCCAACGCCTGATCCAGATCAGCGATCAGATCGTCGCCATCCTCGATCCCGGCCGACAAGCGCACCAGCGAATCGGAAATGCCGATCTCGGCGCGTTTTTTCGCCGGGATCGAGCCGTGCGTCATCAGTGCCGGGTGCTCGATCAGGCTTTCGACGCCGCCGAGGCTTTCGGCCAGCGTGAACAGTTGCGTGTGTTCGAGGAAGCGCTTGGTGCCGGCGAGGTCGCGGTCAAGCTCGACGGTGATCATACCGCCGAAGGCGTGCATCTGCCGCCTGGCGATGGCGTGCTGCGGGTGGCTGGGAAGGCCTGGATAGATGACGCGACGGATGTCGGGGCGGCTTTCCAGCCAATGCGCGATCTTCTGGCCGTTCGACGAATGACGCTCCATCCTCAGCGCCAGCGTCTTCAGTCCGCGCAGCGCCAGGAAACTGTCGAACGGCCCGGAAATGGCACCGATGGCGTTCTGCAGGAATTTCAGCCGGTCGGCGAGATCCTTGTTGTCGCCGACCACGGCGACGCCGCCGACCATGTCGGAATGGCCGTTGAGGTATTTCGTCGTCGAGTGAACAACGATATCGATGCCGAGCTCCAGCGGCCGCTGCAGATAGGGGCTGCAGAAGGTGTTGTCGGCCACCGACATCACGCCCTTGCGTCTGGCCAGTGCGGCGACGCCTTCGAGGTCGACGACACGCAGCAGCGGGTTGGTCGGCGTCTCGACCCAGAGCATTTTGGTTTCCGGGCGGATCGCCGCCTCGACCGCGGCAAGATCGGTGAAGTCGACGAAGTCGACCTGCAAATTGGCCGAGCGTTTGCGCACCCGTTCCAGCAGCCGGAATGTGCCGCCATAGATGTCGTCGGTGGCGACGATATGCGCGCCAGAATCGAGCAGTTCGAAAATGGTTGCGATCGCCGCCAGCCCCGAAGCGAAGGCGAAGGCGGCTGTGCCGCTTTCGAGGTCGGCGACCGCGCGCTCGAAGGCGAAGCGGGTCGGGTTCTGGCTGCGGGCATATTCAAAACCCTTGTGCACGCCGGGGCTCTGCTGACCGTATGTCGAAGTGGCATAGATCGGCACCATCACCGCGCCGGTCGTCGGGTCGTGGCTCTGGCCGCCATGGATGGTGCGCGTCGAAAAGGCGAGGCGGTTTTTGCCCGATATTGTGGCTTTGACGGTCATCGGGCGCGCCTCAGATGGTTGATCAGGTCGATGCGGGTTATCAGGCCAATAAATTCGTCGCCATCGAAGACGATGGCAACCTCGTTGCGGTCGAACACCGGCAGCAGCGCATCCAGCGTCTGGCTGGCCTGCAGCGTGTGCAGGTTAGAGGTCATGGCCGTACTGACCGGGGCCTTGAAGCGGTCCCAGCGGCTGTCATAGGGCCCTTCGACCTTGGCGAGGATATCGCTTTCGTCGATGATGCCGACGAGCTTGCCCTCGTCCAGCACCGGCAGTTGCGAGACATCCGAGCGGCGCATCCGGCCATAGGCGTTGAGCAGGCTTTCGTCGGGGCCGACCGACACGACATCGCCGGTGCGGAGCGTGCGCATGACCAGGTCGCGCAGATCGCCATGCTGCTCCTGCTCGGCCAGGCCCTGCTCGACCAGCCAGAAGTCGTCGAAGACTTTCGACAGGTACTTGTTGCCGCTGTCGCAGACGAAGGTAACGACGCGCTTCGGCACGGTCTGCTCGCGGCAGTAGCGGAGTGCTGCCGAAAGCAGCGTGCCAGACGACGAGCCGGCGAGAATGCCTTCCTTCGAAAGCAGGTCGCGCACCGCAAGCATGCTCTGCTTGTCGGGAATGGAATAGGCCTTCTTGACCAGCGACAGATCGGCGTTGGGCGGCACGAAATCCTCGCCGATGCCTTCGACGGTCCAGCTTCCGGCCTCTACCATCTTGCCGGTCTTGATCAACGGTGCCAGGACCGAACCGACCGGATCGGCCAAAATCATCTCGGTCTTCGGCGAGACTTTCGCGAAATAGCGGCCAAGCCCGGTCAGCGTGCCGCCGGAGCCGACGCCGACGACCACCGCATCGACATCGCCTCCGAGCTGCTGAAAGACTTCCGGCCCGGTCGTGGTTTCGTGGGCCAGCGGATTGGCCGGGTTGGCAAACTGGTTGGCGTAGAAGGCGCCGGGCAGCTCGGCGGCGATCTTTTCGGCCATGTCCTGATAATATTCGGCATGGCCCTTGCCGACGTCGGAACGCGTCATGCGCACTTCCGCGCCGAGCGCCCGCAGATGCTGGATCTTTTCGCGTGACATCTTGTCGGGTACGACAAGGATGATGCGGTAGCCTTTGGGGATGCCGACCTGGGCTAGACCAAGACCGGTATTGCCGGCGGTCGCCTCCACGATCGTCCCGCCGCGTTTCAGTTTGCCCTGTTTTTCGGCGGCGGCAATCATCGACAGCGCGATGCGGTCCTTGATCGAGCCGCCGGGATTCTGGCTTTCGAGCTTGATGAACAGCCGGCACTTGCCGATGTCGAATTTGGTCAGCTCGACGACCGGCGTCTGCCCGATCAGGTCGAGAACCGACGCATAGGGCGGGCGCAGGCGGGACGATGCATCGTCCGGTGCCACGATCTTGTGCTTGCTCATGTCAGATGCTCCGTTGCCAGAATGAGCAACCGCCCTGGAAGACGGCAACCTACCGTCTTTTCCAGCCGTTTGCAGTTGGAAAGAAGATAGATCGTGCCAATCCGGCCGCCAGCAGGGGAATGGAATTTCGCAAAAGCTTCGCCGGCCTGCAGGCAGGGCAAAAGATCTGCAGAACCCGCTTAGGGTTCAGGCGATCGCCGCCTGGGCTTCGATCTCGATCAGAAAATCCGGATTACCGAGGCCGGCGACGCGCAGCACCTTGATGATCGGCGGCGCGCCGCGGTTTGCCCAGAAGGCCATCCAGGCGCCGAAGGCCGGCCCTATGTCCAGGTCGCCGGCGATATAGACCGCGAGGCTGACGAGGTCTTCAGGCTTTGCCCCACCGGCTTCGAGCACTTTTGCCAGGTTGGAAAGCGCCTGAGCGGTCTGCGCAGCGAGATCGTCCCTGGCGACGATCCGGCCTTGCGCGTCGACGCCATTCTGGCCGCCGACCAGCACGATGCGCGCGGATGCCGGCAGCGACACGCCTTGCGAATAGGCCGGATTGCTGTGCATGCCCTCGGGGTTCAGCCTTTCGATGGTCACCGCGCTTTTCCTCCTCTTCGGCAAAAATTATCCCGCGGCTGCCCGGCCGCCCATAGAGATCGCGCGGCACAGAATGGCAATCGTGCGGCCGTTTCAACGCACCATCTCGTTCGTTGCGGTCGCCGATTCCGCCATGCTACCCGGCGCTGGACGAACAGCAATGCAAGGAATGGCCGATGAAGATTCTTGCCTATGACAATTTCAAGCCCGGCGTCACGCTCGACGACCTGCGGCCTTATTTGCGCGACGAAGTTTCGAACGTCTGGCGGCTCTGGAAGGCGGGGATCGTGCGCGAGAATTATGCGCGCGCCGATATTGGCGGCGTCATCATCGTCTTCGAGCTCGATAGCGTCGCGGAAGCGCGGCGCTACACCGAGGACTTCCCGCTGTCCAAGGCAGGGCTGCTGGAATGGCATTTCATCGCCTTCGACGCGCCCTTGCCGCTGGAGTTCCTGTTCGACCCGACCGTCGACATCGCCAAGCCGTGGGACCGGACTGCAGCATGATCCGGTCGAGCGACGGGATCGAAATCCCGGCCAGCTTGGCTGAGTGGTGCGATCCGCGCCGCACGGCGCTGGTGGTCTACGACATGCAGGTCGGCATCTGCCACCAGGTGGCCGGCGCCGCGACTATCATCGAGCGCACCGGCACGGTGCTGGAAGCGGCGCGCGTGGCCGGCATGCGGGTGGCGTTCACGCGCCATCTGTCGCTGCCGCGCAAATGGATGGGCGCGACGCAGCTGCGCACCGCCATGGCCTGGCAGCGGCGCGACAGCCCCGACACCGTCGAGCCGTGGTTCCCGCGCGACGCCGAAGCGACACGGATCGTGCCCGAGCTGGAACCCCGCGATGACGAGGCGGTGTTCGACAAGCTCACGATGTCGGCCTTCGATTCCACCGCGCTCGGCTTTGCCTTGCGCGATTGCGGCGTGCGCACGATAGCGCTCGCAGGCATCGCCATGGAAATCGGCATTGAGCCGACCGTTCGCCAGGCGACTGACAATGGCTTTGTCGCCATGGTCATCGAGGACGCCTGTGGCTTCGGCAACCGCGAAGCGCGCGACCGCTCGATGGCGACGCTACGCTTCCTCGGCGAAGCTGTTGTCACCGATGTCGCAAGCTTCTGCAGCGCGCTTGCCGGACCGGGTTGAGGACAGTCGGCTTCCTAGAGCGATCCACCCTTTCACGGAAACGCCGAACCGCTCTGTGCCTTTGTTTTCCAGGCAATTGCGGACGGAAAGCCGCTTCGCGCTTTCCTGGAATTGATCTAGGTGGTGGCTGCGCTGTCGGTGCGAAAACGCACACCCTCGGCGCGGCCATGCACGCTGCCCCAGTCGTAGAGCGCCTCGAGCGCGGCGGCGAGATCTTCGCCGCGCCCGGTCAAGGCGTAGCGCCCCTTGCCGTCGGGCGACGTCTCGAGCGTGACGAAGCCGATCTCGACAAGCTCGGCCAGCCTCTGCGTCAGCATCTTGTCCGAGAGTGAGGGGATCAGCCGGCGCAGTTCGGAATAGCGCATCGGCTGTTCCTTGATGCGCGCCAGGATCACCGTCTTCCATTTGCCGCCGAGCGCGTCGAGAGCGAACTCGACCGGACAGCCGTAGAGTCTTCCGCGTTGCGTCATGCGCCCATCGTAGGCAAGGCACCGTGGCGACGGAAGCAGAATTTGCCCGGTCATCTGGCCAGGGTCGCGTCCTGCGGCCAATCCACGGAGGAGAACGAAGATGAGCGTCCGCGACACCAATCCGGTCAATGCGAGACAGCCGAAACGTGTGGCGTCATCGCCAACCCGGCTGTCTCGACCAGCACGGGCTGCTTCTGGTGGAGCGAGCTCACGCACCCCTGGTTCGCCTTCACCGAGCGCGGTTATGCGGTCGAGATCTTTTCCCCCGACGGCAGCGGTCTTGCATCCGGAATTGCGTCAAGACAACGAGATCCTCATCCGAGCAATCGCTTGCTGAGCCGCGCGCACTGCACGCGAATATCCGGAATAGCGTCTATCTCGAAGAATGTGCCGCGCGTCAGTGGCCCGACGGCGAGGATCTTGGCCGATACAGTGCCGTCGCTGGCGATGACCTCGCAGTTCGCGGTCACGTCGAGGCCGAGGCGCAGCGGATCCGGCCGTGCTAGCCCACGGTCGACCAGCGACCGCACCACGCTGTTCGACGTGGTCGAGATGTCCCTGGCGATGCCTGTGCAATCATAGATGCGGGTGACGTCGAACCTTTCGAGGCGCTGCGTGTGGCGCGACTGGACCTGTACGCTGAAACCGTCGCCGGCGGCGATCTCGACGACGCGCCCGGCGACAAGGCGGATGCGGCCCGCTTGCACCGCCTCGGCAACGCGGGCGTAGACTTCCGGCGCCATGCGATGGCGGTGGATGTCCCACCAGGCCTTGGTGTGCTCGACGAAGCGGCGCTTGGCCGAGGACGGCCAGTTCTGCCAGATCTTCTGGTTAAAGGGTCTCAGACCGTCGACGACGTCGCGCCAGTCGATGCCGGCCCTCTGGTTTTCCCGGATCAGGTCGCGGAACCAGCCGACGAAATAGGAAAGCTGGGTGCCGAGCGGAATATCGGCAACGTCAAGCTTGATCGGATTGCCCTTGCGATGCGGCGAAGGCAGCAGGCCG
Source organism: Mesorhizobium sp. M0166 (assembly GCF_040322255.1). NCBI lineage: Bacteria > Pseudomonadati > Pseudomonadota > Alphaproteobacteria > Hyphomicrobiales > Phyllobacteriaceae > Mesorhizobium > Mesorhizobium sp. M0166. The sequence goes on from NZ_JAMYTD010000008.1 coordinate 97,799, forward strand.
CGCCGCGACACCGCGACGATCTCGCCGCGGTGGCCGCGCTGCTCGAGCGACAGGAAGGCATCGACCATGCTCAAGCCGGTGCCCAGCACCAGGACCCGGGCTTCGGGGTCGAGCTCGGTGTCGGCCTCCGAGCCCATCCTGATCGCGCGGCCCTGACCGGCGCCCGGCTCCTCGTCATGGCCTGTCGCCAGCACTGCAAGGTGCGCAACCACGCTAGTGCCATTGGCCAGCGTCACCTCGACGCCTGACGCGGTCGGCGAGATCGACAGGCTCTCCTCGCGGATCAGGCGCAGCCGGCCGGTCTGCTGCTCACGCGCCTCGAGCTCGTCGAGCAGCTCCTTGAGATAGCGGGCGTAGACGCTGCGCGGCGCGTAGACCGGCGCCTGCTCCGGCGTAGCCAGGCCGCGTCCAAGCAGCCAGCGCGAGAAATTGCCGGGATCGTCGGCATAGGCGCTCATGCCCGCCGCGCTGACATTCAGCACATGCGCCGACAGCAGCGTTGAATAGGCCATGCCTTGCCCAAAATGCGGGCGTTTTTCGACCAGGCTGACGCGGAGATCGGGATTGGGCGACTTCAGCAGATGCGCGGCAAGCACGACGCCGCTGGCGCCGCCACCGACAATGATGATCGAACTTGGCGTAGCGCGCCCGGTCATGCGCACACCAGCTGTCCTGGCGATCGTCGCCGGCTCAGGGGAGAGTGGTTCAGGCCTGCACTTTCAACGCCGCCGAAAGGTCCTCGTCGCCGGCGATGTCGCGCATTTCGGCGAGGCTGCGCTGGTCCAGCACCTCGGCGATGGCCTGCCGGACCTCCAGCATCAGGTGTCGGACTTGGCATGTCGCCTCGTTGCAATCTTCGCAGCGCTGATACTGGGTGCGGCTGGCGCAGGGAATGGGGGCAAGCGGCCCGTCGAGCACGCGCACGACGTGGCCGACCTTGATCTCGTCCGCCGGGCGTGCCAGCCGGTAGCCGCCCTCCTTGCCCTTGCGGCTCTGGACGAAACCGGCATTGCGCAATTCGCCAAGAATGGCATCGAGGAACTTCTTCGGAATATTGTTTCCTGTGGCGATGTCGTTGACGAAGGCGAGCTGTCCAACCGGCAGGCGCGCCAGATGGACGAGCGCCTTGAGGCCGTATTTACCTTTTTTCGTGAGCATAACCCGAACGTTTCTCTGTCATGCGATGGCGCAAGGCCACCGGTTGCGAAACGCCTGGCGTGCCTCCCCGCCGCGTCCAAGCTGTCACTACAGATAAATTCTAGTGACATGATATACAAGCCGAGAAACGTTGATTTTGCTTCGTTTTCAAGCCGTAATGGCCATTTTGGCAGGGGTTTGTGCTCTTGGAAGCACAGAAGCCGCCGCCAATGGCACACCGCCAAACTGGCCGGCGGCAGGAATGTCCCGATCGGCGAGAATCCGGACAGCAGCTTCTGCCCCTGAATTTGAAGGCCAAAGCATGCCGCGCGCGGCAACAAGGAGGGTGGCGTCGCTCATCGTCCTCTCCAATCCTTCAATGTCGATAAGGATACTAGACTTAACCGCGAACACAGGGAACTTGTTTCCAATTTCTTGGCTATTCACAGCACGGATTTGCCGATGCAGGGGCGAAAACGGGAAATCCTTGTTGCGCGCATGGACGACGTGGAAGCGGTTCCCGGGCAAGGACGATGGTTCTCACCCGGGCCATCACCCAGAAGCGTGCGAATGGGCAGCTGCGATAGCCAGATGACTTTTTCTAACAAGACCGAACCGATTGGAAGGATTTAACTCTACAAGAACGATAGAGTTAGGTGACTATGAAACGCAATCCGGGTTTTTCTCTTTTCCAAGGAGCCTTTCATGTCCATCATTTCGCGACGTATCGTTCTGTTGTCCTCGGCGGCCTTGGCTGGTGCCGCCTTTCTCGGCCCAGCCGATGCTCAGGACCTCAAGATAACCATCGGCTACCAGACGGTCGTCGAACCCTCGAAGGTGCCGCAGGCCGACGGCGCCTATGAGAGCGCGACCAAGGCGGCAATCGACTGGCGGAAATTCGATTCCGGCGCCGACGTGATCGCCGCCATCGCTTCCGGTTCGGTCGACATCGGTTATGTCGGCTCGAGCCCGCTGGCGGCGGCGGCGAGCCGCGAGCTTCCAATCCAGACAATCTTCATTGTCGGGCTGATCGGCGAATCCGAGGCCCTTGTCGCCCGCAACGGCGCCGGCATCGAGAAAACTGCCGACCTTGCCGGCAAGAAGGTGGCGGTGCCCTTCGTTTCGACGACGCATTACAGCCTGCTTGCCGCGCTGAAGCATGAGGGTGTCGACCCGAAGTCGGTCGACATTCTCAATCTGCGGCCACCGGAGATCGCGGCGGCATGGGCGCGCCGCGACATCGACGCCGCCTATGTCTGGGATCCGGCACTCGGCCAGATCAAGACGACGGGCAAGGTCGTGCTGGATTCCTCGCAGGTCGCCGCCTGGGGCGCGCCGACCTTCGACGCCTGGATCGTGCGCACCGACTTCGCCGAAAGGAACCCGGAAGCGGTGCGCGACTTCGTCAAAGTAACGGGCGCTGCCTATGCCGACTTCCTGGCCAAGCCGGATCAATGGTCGGTGTCCTCGCCGCAAGCGGCCAAGATCGCCAGGATCACCGGGGCCAAGCTCGAAGACGTGCCGCAACTGCTGAGGGGCTATGTCTTCCCGACGCTCGAGGAGCAAGCCTCGGACAAGTTCCTCGGTGGCGGCACTGTCAAGGCGGTCGAGGCGACATCGGCCTTCCTCGAGGAGCAGGGCAAGATCGACGCCGTGTTGCCGGATTATTCGAAATACGTGTCGTCGAAATATGTCGGCGAGGCGCTGGCCTCGAATTAGCGGCGGCTCAATACGCGCGTCCTCCGTTCCCTGAGCGCGCGATGCCTGCCCCGGAGCCGCTGACGAGGAACGGCTTCGGGGCAAGCAGGTTTCAGAATATCGGCGACCCCACATGACGCATCTCGTGCTCGACCAAGTCTCGGTTCATTATGACGGCCAGCCGGCGCCGGCCGTCGAACGCGTGTCGATTGACATCGCCAAGGATGACTTCGTTGTCCTGGTCGGCCGCTCAGGCTGCGGCAAGACCTCGCTGCTCAATGTCGCCGCGGGCCTGGTCGAGCCTGTGCGCGGACGCGCCACGATTGGCGGCAGGCCGATCACGGCGCCAGGCTCGGACCGCGCCGTCGTGTTCCAGAACGACGCATTGTTTCCGTGGCTGACCGCGCGGGAAAATGTCGCCTTTGCTCTCAGGCTGCGCGGTGTCGGGGCCGCCGAACGGGCGCGGACTGCCGACGACCTTCTGGCGCTGGTGAAGCTCGACGGCGCCGGCGACAAGCGCATATGGGAGCTTTCCGGCGGCATGCGCCAGCGCGTCGGCCTGGCCAGGGCGCTGGCAGCCGCGCCGCAATTCCTGCTGCTCGACGAACCGCTGGGCGCACTCGATGCGCTGACACGCGAACGCATGCAGACAACGCTGCTCGATCTGTGGACGGCAAGCCAGGTCGGCGTGCTGATGGTCACGCACGGCATCGACGAAGCGCTGGTTCTCGCCACCCGTATCATTGTGCTCGCTCCCGGCCCTGGCCGGGTGGTGCGGAGTTTCGAGGCCAGCTTCAGCCGGCGCTATGCAGCCGGCGAGGCCATTCGCAGCATCAAGGCCGATCCAGCCTTCGCCGCGGCGCGTGGCGAGCTGACCGACGCGATCTTCGAAGGGGAGGCAGCATGACCGTTACCTCTTATACCGAGCGGCCGCAGCGCTCCAAAGTCGACGACGGAGCCGACGCGCTGTCGGTGCCATGGTCGCGGCCGCGACCGAGACGCAGCCGCGTTTCGGCCCGCGTGGTCAGCGCGATCACCATTCTGATCGTGCTGGCGGCGTGGACGGCATCGGCCCGCCTGCAATTGGTGTCGCCGGTTTTCCTGCCGTCGCCTGTGGCAGTCTGGAACAAATTTGTCGTCGTCGCCGGTGACGGCTTTGTCGACGCGACGCTGCTCCAGCATATCGCCGCCAGCCTGTGGCGGGTGTTTGCAGCGCTGATCGCGGCCGTTTTCGTCGGCGTTCCCATCGGGCTGGCTATCGGCATCAGCACTACAGGGCGCGGCATCTTCGATCCGCTGCTCGAATTCCTGCGGCCGATCCCGCCGCTCGCTTATCTGCCGCTGATCATTATCTGGTTCGGCATTGGCGAGCCGTCCAAGATCCTGGTGATTGCCATTGCCATGCTGGCGCCGGTTGCGCTGTCGACGGCATCGGGTGTTCGCGGCGTCTCGCAGGAACGCATCAATGCAGCGCGCTCGCTTGGCGCCACGCAGCGCCAAGTGATCAGGCACGTTATCCTGCCCAGCGCGCTGCCCTCGATCCTGACCGGTCTGCGCATCGCGCTTGGCGCCGGCTGGTCGACGCTGGTTGCCGCCGAGCTGGTGGCAGCGACTCGCGGGCTCGGCTTCATGATCCAGTCCGCTGCCCAGTTCCTCGTCACCGACGTGGTGGTGATGGGCATACTGGTGATCGCGGCCATTGCCTTCGTGCTCGAATTCATCATCCGCAGGATCGAGCGGATGCTCGTCCCTTGGGCGGGGCGGGAGTGACCGACAATGCGCCATTCCATCGCTGTATTGTTTGCGCATTTCGGCCAATGTATCCGTCTGATCAAGGCCGGGGACAAACAGCCGCCTGACGGCGAACGCAAAACGCCGACGCCGGTGCAGCTGGACGCGGAGCGCAACCGCCTGCCGCCGCGCGACGAAAGTTTCTACTGGGGCTGGCAATACTGGTCGCGGTGACCGACCGCCACGGTCCGCTGTGCGCAGCTCTGGCGGGAGCCTGAGCATGGACGCCCGTTCAAATGCGCGAGCGGTTTGCCCAGGCCAGGCCACCCAAGCCGACCAGCACCGTCACGATGCCGGCATACAGCCATTGCGACTGGCCGGTCATGAAGCTGCCGCGGATGAAGCCGATGCCTTGCAACGTCCACAGCATGCCGATGGAGAGCACAATCAAGGCCAGCAGATTTTTGATCAATCTCATTGCTGAAACTCCTTTCCAAGTCGATCATCAGCCCGGCTCCGGCCGGAATGGAACAGCGAAAAGAAGCCGCTCGATTACACCAACTTCTACTTAGATGCTAACCTCCGATCTTGCGCAAGACACGCGGAGATCGGTGCAAAGATCATCAAGGAAGCTGTGCCGCTCTGCGGAAAGTCTCTGACAAATTGTTTCGCGCCGACTCCAAACGTGTAACATTGCCATGGAACCGACAGATCATTGCCGCATTTGCTGCCTCATTCGTCCCTAACCGCTGCGGGTCTGTCAACGGAGCAGTCCCCAACCCATGAACAAAAGCAACCAGACCGCGCTTGTCGCGGCCATGATCGCGGCTGGCCTGATGGTCGGCGCATCCAGTGCCAGCGCCGCCGCCCAATGCGGCCGTGCCTCCTGGTACTCACTGCATTCCAGAACCGCTTCCGGCGAACGCATGAACCCGTCGGCGCTGACCGCAGCGCATCGCAGCCTGCCGTTCGGCACCAAGCTGAAGGTGACCAACCGCAACAATGGCCGCAGCGTCGTCGTGCGCATCAACGACCGCGGCCCGTTTATCAGGGGCCGGATGCTCGATCTGTCGAAGGGCGCCGCCAGCCAGCTCGGCTTCATCAGCTCGGGCCATACCGCTGTCTGCATGGCACGCGTCTAACTGCTCGGCCCTTCGCCGCGGCCGGGGCGCGCCTCCGACGGTTGTACCGATGACCGTGGCCTGCTACTCCTTCGCACGTGCACACTGAGCCGGCTGTTGCCGTTCCAGGCGGATTCTCAACGCCTTGGACGAAAGAACGAGCATAAATCACGCAAGTTGACGTATTGCATCGCAGCAGATTGTTGCTAACTTCCCTGCAAGGTATTCAAGGCTCGGCGCTGCTCGTCGGCCCTTCGATCGCAGTCGGCAGCGGGGTTCTCGATGTTCTACCAGCTCTACGAACTGAACCACGCCGCCTTGCAGCCGGCGCGCCTCTATGCCGATGCGGTGCGCCTGTTCTACTCCAATCCGCTCAATCCGGTCTCACACACCTCCTGGGGCCGCTCGGTTGCGGCAACGGCCGAACTGTTCGAGCGCACGACGCGCCGTTACGGCAAGCCGCAATTCGGCCTGACCAAGACCGTCGTCGACTGGAAAAACGTCGAGGTCAGCGAACGCACCGTCTGGTCGCGGCCATTCTGCAACCTGGTTCGTTTCGAGCGCGCAGTTCCGGCCGGGCGCCGGCCGGATCCGAAGCTGTTGATCGTCGCGCCGATGTCGGGCCACTACGCGACGCTGCTGCGCGGCACGGTGGAGGCGATGCTGCCCTATGCCGACGTGCATATCACCGACTGGGTCGACGCCCGCATGGTGCCGCTGGCCGACGGCAGCTTCGATCTTGACGACTATATCGACTACATCGTCGACATGCTGCATGCGCTGGGTCCCGACACCCACGTGATGGCGGTGTGCCAGCCTTCGGTGCCGGTGCTGGCGGCGGTGGCATTGATGGAAGCCAAGGGTGATCCGTTCGTGCCCTCGACGATGACGCTGATGGGCGGCCCGATCGACACCCGCCGCAGCCCGACGGCGGTCAATCTGCTGGCCCAGGAAAAGGGCATCGACTGGTTCCGCGACAACGTCATCATGCGCGCGCCCTGGCCGGTGCCGGGCTTCGGCCGCGAGGTCTATCCCGGCTTCCTGCAGCTTTCGGGGTTCATGAGCATGAACCTCGACCGCCACATCATCGCCCACAAGGACTTCTTCATGCACCTGGTGAAGCATGACGGCGACAATGCCGAGAAGCACCGCGAGTTCTACGACGAATATCTGGCGGTGATGGATCTGACGGCGGAATTCTACCTGCAGACCGTCGACACCGTGTTTGTCCGCCAGGCCTTGCCCAAGGGCACGATGACGCATCGCGGCGTGGCGGTCGACCCTTCGGCGATCCGCAATGTCGCCCTGTTCACGGTCGAGGGCGAGAACGACGACATCTCCGGCCTCGGCCAGACCAAGGCCGCGCACGACCTTTGCATCAACATCCCGGCCGACAGGCACGCCCACTACATGCAGCCGGCGGTCGGCCATTATGGTGTGTTCAACGGCTCGCGCTTCCGCTCCGAAATCGTGCCGCGCATCGTCGATTTCATTACCAGCTACGGCCGTCAGAACCGTGTTGCGGTGAAACCCAAGCTGGTCAGGACCGGCAAGAAATAGGCGACCAGTGATGATGCCCGTCAATCCGCATCAAGGTCGGTCAATGCCAAAATCATCGGTTGGCGGGGCCGTGCGGCCGGTCGACCTGTTGCACAATAGTCGCGTTGGCGCCACGCGGGTAACCATGCCGCAAAAATCAATCCATCCTCATAATTGACACGGACTGTAAATACCCCTTAACGTTTCGTTAACAACAAGGGACAAGCGGGGACAATGACTTCCTCACCAATGGCGAGAACGCTGCGCCTGTGCGCGCTGGCTGGACTTACTGTGGCGGCAGGTTGGGCCGGTTCGGCCTCGGCAGCCAGCCCGATGATAACAGGCGGCCCGACCTCGCAGCCGATCGGCCATTATGATTTCTGCAAGAGCTACGCGTCCGAATGCTCGATCCGCCCGAAGGATCTGTCGCCCGCCAGCCTGACCGGCTCGCTGTGGCGCAAGCTGCTCAGCGTCACGGCAAAGGTCAACGCCGCCGTCAAGCCGGAGAGCGATTTCGACATCTACGGCAAGGATGAGGTCTGGGCCTATCCCGACAAGGGGGTTGGCGATTGCGAGGACTATGTCCTGGAAAAGCGCCGTGAACTGAACCGGCTGGGCGTCTCGTTTGCCGATCTGCTGATGACCGTCGTGCGCAAGCCGGATGGCGAAGGCCACGCCGTGCTGACGGTGCGTACCGACAAGGGCGACTACATCCTCGACAATCTGACCGACCAGGTTCGTTCCTGGGACCAGACCGGCTATCGTTTCCTCAAGCGGCAGGCGATCGACAATACCGGCCGCTGGGTCTCCATCCGCGGCGGCCAGCAGGTGCTGGTCGGCTCGGTCCAGTAACAAAGCAGCTCATTTCGGCCGTGCCAGTGCGGCGCGGAGCGACGCAATGATGCGGCGAAGCTCGGCTTCGTCGAGCTTTTCGATGTTGTCGGCCAGGAGATTGGCAAGCTCGGTCGCCGCCGGGCTAAGGCCCGACGTGTCGAGCTTGACACGCGGATGTGAGGTTTCGGCCAATCGCGCCAGTTCCTCGGCGTCGTCCCAAATGATGTTGAAATAGCCGATGATCTTCTGGATCAGCGTCCAGCTCGGCGCACCGCGGCGGCCGTGTTCCAGCGCCGAGAGATAGGCTGCGCTGACGCCGATCGCCTTGGCCATGTCCTTCTGGCTGACGCCGCGCTCGTTTCGCAGCACGCGAAGCTTTTCGCCGAACGGGGTCACAAGCCCACCTTCATGGGTGCATCCTCATAGGTGCGTCCCTCATGGGCGCGCCCGCCGCAAGCGGACATAGAGCGCGCCCAAGCCGCCATGTTTGCGGGCGGCATGGTCGTGGCTGGAGACGAGGGGCCGGAAGGCGGATGTCGACAGCCATGACGGCACGGCGCGCCGCAAGACGCCATCGCCGCCCGACGAAGAGCCCTTGCCGGTGATCACCAGGACGTAGCGGATGCCGCCGGCGTGCGCCCGGCGCAGAAAGGAAAACAGCAGCGAATAGGCTTCATCCTGGGTCAGGCCATGCAGGTCGACGCGGCCCTCGATCGGCAGCCGGCCCTTCGACAGCTTGTCCAGCGTCGGTTCATCGAGTGCGTGGGAGACATGCTGCGCCTTCGGCTTTGCCGCCGTGGCAGCATTGCCCGCGACCTGTGCCGGCGGCGGCGCCTGCCTGGTCTCGTCGATCTCCAGCCCGACGTCTGGAATTTCGACGGCGATTTTGCCCTTCAGCGGCTTTGCCGTGCGCGCCACCAGGTTCCACAGCACCCGGTCGTCCTCGCTCAGCCTGTCGATGCGCCGGGTCATCGGCCTGCTCCTGCAACCAGCGACCGGGGGATCAGTGCATAAAAATCTGCGGCGTTGCGGATAACGCCGGCGATCTCGCCGGCCGCATCGCCCGACCCGGCAAACAGATCGCCGCGGGCCGGCCCGGTGATCGCCGAGCCGGTGTCCTGCGCGATCATCAGCCGCCGGAACGGTTTTCCGTCGAAGGCGGTCACCGACGGCGCATCGATATGGAAAGGCGTGCCGAAGGTGTGCAGCAGCCGGTCGACGGCGATCGAGCGGCCGGGTGTCAGCGGCACCTTGGCGGCAGCGATCGGGCCGAGCTCTGGGCCGTCGACGCCCATCTCGCGGAAGAAGATGTAGGAGCGGTTGCGCCAAAGGATCTCGTCGACGCGCTCCGGATGCGCCTTGAACCAGGCACGGATCGACTGCATCGTCACCTTCTCCAGCGGGATCTCGCCTTCCTCGCTCAGGATCTTGCCCGGCCCGGTAAAGCGCTGGCCGGATTTGGCGGCATAGGTGATGCGGCGAAGCCTGCCGTCGGTCATGTTGAGCCGCGCCGCGCCCTGCACGTGAATGAAGAAGGCGTCGACCTTGTCGGCGAGCCAGGCGATTTCCAGCCCTTTTCCGGCAAGCGCGCCGCGTTCGATCTCGCCGCGGTCGAAATATTCGACCGGGCCGTTCGGCGCCGCACGAGCGAAGGCGAGATAGGGATCCAAGCCGGAAGGACGGTTGCCGTCATCGATGTCGACAAGGTCGGCCGGGCGCGACAGCAACGGCACCGAAAACCGTTGCGTGCGCACCGGCGAGGCTTCGACCTCCGGTTCATAAAAGCCGGTTACCAGGCCGGGACCACCATCTTCGGCATCGATACGGGCCGGAACGAAATGGCGCTCGAAAAAGCTTCGGGCCTGCAACCGATTCGCCGGCGAAACGGTACGCGCTTCGGCATAGGCGTCGGCAAAGCCATTGTAGTCGACGCCGAGCGCGCCGGAGCGGTAGGGTTTGGTCAGGATATGAAAGGCCGAGCGGCGAAAGGCGTCAAAGGCAGGGAGATGGTCGTCCTCGCCCCAGCCCGGCAATTCGCCAAAGGATTTTTCGCTGAAAGCTCCAGAAAGCGACACGACAGCCCCCGCCGCCGTCCAGTTCAGTCTTCTTCTTCGGTGGCGACGAGCTTCCAGTTCGGATCGCGCGAGCGCGCGTCGCGGGCGAAGGTCCAGACGTCCTTGACCTCGGCGACAGTCTCGGGATCGCCGTCGATGACGGCGCCGGCCTTGTCGCGGGTCGCTGAAATCAGTTCGCTGACGATGCGCAGCGTGATGTGCGCCTCGCTGCCCTTCATTTCGGCCGAAACGATGTCGGCCTTGTCGATGCCGACGAAGGAGGACTGGATCTTTTCGGCTTTCGCCTCGCGGTCGCCGATGGCCGCGACGAAGCCGTCATAGACCTCGCGCGACAAAAGGTTCTTCAAGGTTTTGCGGTCGCCATCGGCGTAGGCCATGACGATCATCTCATAAGCCATCTTGGCGCCGTCGACGAAGGTCTTCGGGTCGAAGGTCGGATCATTGTCCTTGATCGCCCGCAGGCCCCGGTTGAGATCGGTGTCGGGCTTGGCAAAGGCATCGATCGCCACATAGGTGTCGGCCGCCGGCTCTCCCGCCAGCCGCTTGCGCGGCAGCGAAACGACGTTCTCGGGTTTCTGGGCGGCATCCTTGTCGTTTTTGCGCGCTGCCGTATATGGATCGAAGGGCGGGCGCTCATTGCCCGTGCGTCGGCCAAGCACGTTGCGCAGCTGGAAAAAGATCACCACCGCCGCAATCAGAAAGAAAATCGTGCCGAAGTCGAAGAAGCCCATATCTTGCGCCAATCAATCCCTGCTTTGGCCGGACCAGCGGCCAAGCAAGGGCCGCGATCACATAGCGTTCAGTATCCAAAGCATATAGAACGCATGGCGCAATCATTCAAATCAAAGGCAGCCATACCTATCTAACAGCTCTGGTGCCAGCGGCGATTGCTCGCCGGCCGGCAAAACATCGAAAACGATCGGTCAAGATTTGCGTATCCCGCTGCTTCCCCTGTTCATTCTCGCGCTTCCGCTGCTGGAGATAGCCGGTTTCGTCATTGTCGGCCGCCAGGTCGGCGCGCTGGCGACAGTCGGCTTGGTGCTGGCCTCGAGTGTCGCCGGCGCCCTGCTGCTGCGGCACCAGGGTTTTGGCGTGATGGCCAGGGTCCGTGCCGAAATGGATGCCGGGCGTGATCCGAGCGGCCAGCTTGCGCATGGCGCCATGATCGTGCTGGCAGCGATCCTTTTGATCATCCCCGGCTTCATCTCGGATATTTTCGGCCTTCTGCTGTTCCTGCCGCCGGTGCGCGATCTTGCCTGGCGGATGCTGAAAGGCCGCATCGTGCTGGCAACCGATTTCAGCAGTGGTTTGCGGGCAAGGCAACGCGGCAAGACCATCGATCTCGACGACGGCGACTATTCGCGCGCTGACGACCATACGCGCGGACCGGATTCTCCCTGGCGCCGCCTCAAGGACGAGTAGCCGCGAGGCAACCGGCGTCTTTTGCAAACTTGTCTTGTCGTGCCGGCCATGATAGCGAACGCCCGAATTTCAATCCGGTCAGCAACGCTGCCCAGGCAAAAGGACCACAGCTTATGGCCAGCAACGACGACGCGCCGACCGGCGCAGCCAACGGTAATGGAAATGCGGCGCAGCCTTCGCTCAACGTGCTCGCGCAATATGTGAAGGACCTGTCCTTTGAAAGCCCCGGCGCACCGAACTCGTTGCGCGGCCGCGACAAGGCTCCGGGCATCGCCATCAATGTCAACGTCAATGCCAACCCGCTTTCGGACAAGCAGTTCGACGTCAATTTGACGCTGAACGCAAAAGCGTCGTTCGACCAGGAAGTGTTGTTCAACGTCGAGCTGGTCTATGGCGGCGTCTTCTCCATCAGCGGCTTCCCGCAGGAGCACATGCTGCCGATCCTGTTCATCGAATGCCCGCGGCTGCTGTTCCCGTTCGCCCGGCAAATCATCGCCGAGGCAACACGCAATGGCGGCTTCCCGCCGCTGATGCTCGACCCGATCGATTTCGCGCAGATGTTCCAGCAGAAGCTGGCCGAGGACCAGGCTGCCGCCGCCAAGGTCAAGGTGAGCTGAAGCTGGCGTCACTCCGTCGTTGAAAAGCCCGGCCTCGCGCCGGGTTTTTGTTGGGGCGATGCATCAGAAGCGAGCCCGCACCTGCGTTTGGTGACCCGTCGTAGACCTTCGCGATTAGCCGAAACACCTATTCCTTCGTCATCCCAGGGCGGAGCAAGGAGCGGAGCGACGCGGCGCAGACCCTGGGATGACGAAGTGGAGGGATGTTTCGGCAAATCTCGAAGCTTGGCGACTTTCCACCGAACGGGACTATCGACGTTAGCTGCCGATCGGCCCTAACTATGCGGCGGAACTCGCTTCCGGGGCGACCCGCAGCCAGAGCGCCTTTTCGCCCAATGTGCCAACCATGCCTGCGTGTGCTGCGCGCTCGGCGTCGGTCAGGCGCGACGGCAAGGCGATCGGCCGCACACCGATCGAAATATCGATGTCGTCGACATTCTGCCTGCCGCCCGCCGGCGCCATGATGCTGTCGAGGATGAGGCTTGCCTGCTTGCCGCCGATAAGCTCGATATAGACCTCGGCCAGCAATTCCGAATCGAGCAGCGCGCCGTGCTTGGTGCGGCGGCCATTGTCGATGCCGTAGCGGCGGCAGAGCGCGTCGAGCGAATTGGGGCCCATCGGATGCTTGCGGCGCGCCAGCGCCAGCGTGTCGACGATCCGTCCCGGATCGATGGCCGGATGGCCAAGCCGGCCGAATTCGAGATTGAGGAAGCCGATGTCGAAGCCGGCATTGTGCGCGACAAGCTTGGCGCCGTCGATGAAGGCGAGGAACTCCTCGGCGATCTCCATGAAAGTCGGCTTGCCCTGAAGATCGGCGGCGCTGATGCCGTGCACAGCCTGCGCCTCGTGATGGATCTGGCGGCCTTGCGGGTTGATATATTTGTGGAAGGTTCGGCCGGTCGGGAAGCGGTTGACCAACTCGACGCCGCCAAGCTCGATGACGCGGTCCTCGCGCGTGTCGAGGCCGGTGGTTTCCGTATCGAAGATGATCTCACGCATCGAATCAGTCCACTGGTTCCGACATCATTCTAGCCGAATCACACCCGGAACAAAATGGCAACAAGTAATTGCGAGCTGCAAGCCTCTTAACCAGGCCTGGCTGCCTTATCCACGACTAGTTCGGCGATGATGGCCTTGACGGCCGCGCGAGCAGCGTCAAAGCCTTGACCGGTGTCGATGACGAAGTCGGCGCGACGGCGCTTTTCGGCGTCAGGAACCTGCCTGGCCAGGATCGACGCCAGTTTCTCCTCGTTCATGCCCGGCCGCGCCAGCACGCGGGCCTGCTGGATCTCGGGCGGCGCGGTGACGACCACGACCTTGTCGACGCGGTTACGGCCGCCGGTCTCGAACAGCAGCGGTATATCGAGCACGGCAAGCGGCGCGCCGGCGGCACGATTTTCAGCCAGGAACGCATCGGCATCGGCACGGACCAGCGGATGGATGATAGCTTCCAGCCGTTTCAGGGCGGCGCCGCGGCCGAGCACCCGCTCCGCCAGCTTTGTGCGGTCGACCGCACCGGATCTGGTGGTTCCGGGAAAGGCCGCCTCGACCAAGGGCGCGGCCTTGCCGGCATAAAGCCGATGCACCGCCTCGTCGGAATCATGGACCGGCACGCCGGCTTCGGCAAACATCTTGGCCGTGGTCGACTTGCCCATGCCGATCGATCCGGTGAGGCCGAGCACGATCATTTTATCGCGCCGATATCGGCAATAATCAGCTGGCGCAGTTCGGCGGAGACCTGCGGCCTGATGCCGAACCAGCGTTCGAAGCCGGGCACCGCCTGATGCAGCAGCATACCGAGCCCGTCGACGGTTCTCAGGCCGCGCGCCTTGGCCGCAGCAAGCAGCGGCGTCTCCAGCGGCACGTAGACGATGTCGGTGACGATGGCGCGGTCCGGCAGTCTGTCCGGATCGGCGGACAGGCCTTCATTGCCATGCATGCCGAGGGCTGTCGTGTTGACCAGCAGGCCGGCATCCTCGAGCAATTCGCCGGTCGCCGCGATGTTGTGGGCGGAGACGCCTGCGCCGAAGCGGTCGCGCAGCTCCTGCGCCCTCGTAAGCGTTCGATTGACGATGCGGATATCGCTGACGCCACGCTGCTTCAGCGCATGGATAACCGCGCGAGCGGCGCCACCGGCGCCGAGCACCACGGCGGGGCCGTTGGCCGCCCAGCCCGGTGCATACTCGTCCAGATTGGCGGCAAAGCCATGCGCATCGGTATTGCCGCCGCACAATTCGCCATCCTCGAACCACAGTGTGTTGACCGCACCGATCTGTTCGGCGTCGGCGTCGCGCCGCTTGGCCAAAGCGAAAGCGGCTTCCTTGTGCGGGATGGTGACATTGCCGCCGCGATAGCCTTGTGCCTGCAGCGTCTGCAGGAATTCGGCAAACGCTTCCGGTGCAACGTCGATGGCCTCGTAGACGCCGTCGATGCCGTATTTCGCCAGCCAGTAGCCGTGGATCTTCGGGGATCTGGAATGCGCGATCGGGTGGCCGGTGACAAACGCCTTTTTCGGGGCCTCAGCCATCGATCGCCCCAAGCTCGCGCAGCTTGGCCAGCACCGGCAAAAGCGGCAGGCCGACAATGGTAAAATAGTTGCCTTCGATTTTTTCGAACAGCTGGATGCCCTCGCCTTCGATCTGGTAGGCGCCGACGCTGGACAACGCCTTGGCGCCGACGCGCGCCAGATGGCGGCCGATGAAGGCCGGATCGAGCTTGCGCATGGTCAGGCTGGCGATGCCGACATGCCGCCACAGAACCTGGTCGTCACGGGCCAGCACCACGGCGCTGTTGAGATAATGCGTCTTGCCCGACAGCGCCAGCAGATGACGGCGCGCCCCTTCCATGTCGGCTGGCTTGTGGAACAGCTCGTCGCCGAGCGACAGCGTCTGGTCGCAGCCGAGCACCAGGGCGCCGGGCTTGCGCTCGCTGACGTCGGTGGCCTTGGCTTCGGCGAGCACGAGGGCGACATCCTCCGGCGACACGCCACTATTCTGCGGCGGCGCCTCAAGCGCGCGCTCATCGACAGAAGCCGGAACCGCTTCGACACTGACGCCGGCATTGACGAGCAGCGCCTTGCGGAACGGACTGCCCGAGGCAAGGATGATTTTTTCGGCCATTCTTTTCGCCCGTTTCCTAGCGCTCACTAGGGTGTGTCGAGATTCAGGTCAGGCCGAGCCGAAAATGGTGGCTTCCGAGAACCGGAGCGGAGCGTACTTTTCGTACGTGAGCACCGGAAGCGCAGGAAGCCGCCGTTTGCAGGCCGGCATCACCTGAATATCACACGCCCTAGCGCGTCTTGCCGCGCAGGGCAACGATCGCCGCCGCCGTCTCCTCGATCGAACGGCGGCTGACGTCGATCATCGGCCAGCCATGCCGTGTGCATATCTGGCGGGCATAGGTGAGCTCTTCGGCGATCGCGGCGCGGTCGACATAATCGGTTGGTTCATAGGCGCTGGTGCCGAGAATGCGGTTCTGCCGGACTTGCGAGATGCGTTCGGCGGTGGCGACCAGGCCGACGATCAGCGGCCTCCTGGCATTGACCAGGCTTTCGGGCACCGGCACGCCGAGCACGATCGGAATGTTGGCGGTCTTGATGCCGCGATTGGCGAGATAGATGCTGGTCGGCGTCTTCGAGGTGCGGGAGATGCCGACAAGCACGATATCGGCATCGTCCATATTGGCCGGCAGCTGGCCGTCATCATGCTCCATCGTGAAATTGAGCGCGTCGATACGGCGAAAATATTCAGCGTCCAGCACATGCTGGGCGCCGACGCGGCGCCCGGCCGGCGTGCCGAGATAGGACTGGAACACTGTCAGCACCGGCTCCAGCACCGAGACGCAAGGCAGGCCCATCGCCGCGCAGCGTTCGTCGATGCCACGGGCAAGCTTCTGGTCGACCACCGTGTAGAGGATGATGCCCGGCTCCTCCTCGATGTCCTCGAACACCTTCGTCACCTGCTTTTCGGTGCGGATGAGCGGATAGATATGTTCGATGGCGCGCGCATCCTTGTATTGCGCGGAAGCCGCGCGGCCGGCGGCCAGCAGCGTTTCGCCGGTGGCGTCGGAAATCAGGTGAAGGTGAAAGAAGCTCTGCGGTTTGTTCACAGGATACATTCCAGGCTGTGGGCCGATGTGGATAAGCCGGGCGGAAAACTCGGCCACCGCAAAGCGACTGTATCAGATGGCGGTTTGTCCACAATTCGATGTGCTGTCGGCTTCTCCGGGCGGTTGGGGACAAGTCCGGGGACGGAGCTTTTTGCCTTCGCTTCATCCACAGGGGCAATTTCCCTGGCCTGGCGGCAACGCATTGACTCCAGTCGCAAATTCGCGGTTTTCCACAAAGTCCTGCAATCCCGTTGAAGAAGCGCGCGACAATATGCTGGCTGGTCTTTTCCAAGGCAAAGCGGGACAGGAGACAACCACCACAACCAACAGACTCTTAGAATCATAAGATTCCTAAAAATAGAATATTTAATTATAGGGAAGCCTGGAAAGGCGAGCGCTCAATGCCTCAAGACCGGATCGTGCTGGACGTGTTGAGAGGCAAGGCGGCGTTTCCGCCACCGGTCTGGATGATGCGCCAGGCCGGCCGCTATCTGCCGGAATACCGGGAGACAAGGAGACGGGCCGGATCCTTCCTCGATCTTTGCTACGACCCGGATCTCGCCGTCGAAGTGACGCTGCAGCCGATCGAACGCTTCGGCTTCGATGCATCGATCCTGTTTTCCGACATCCTTGTCGTGCCGCATGCGCTCGGCCGCGACGTGCGCTTTGCGGAAGGACGCGGCCCGCTGCTGACGCCGATCACGGCTGTGGAGATCGCGGCTCTCGACGGCGAAACGTTTCACGTGAATCTCGAGCCGGTCTACGAGACGGTGCGGCGGTTGCGCACCAGACTGCCTGATGAAACGACGCTGATCGGCTTCTGCGGTGCGCCCTGGACGGTGGCGACCTATATGATCGCCGGCCACGGTACGCCCGACCAGTCACCGGCCAGGCTGTTCGCCTATCGCGAGCCGGCGGCCTTTCTTCGGCTGCTGAAGGTGCTCGCCGATCATTCGGCTGCCTATCTGATCCGGCAGATCGAAGCCGGCGCCGACGTGGTCCAGATCTTCGATTCGTGGTCAGGCGTGCTCGACGAAGCGTCTTTCGAATTGTTCTGCGTCGAGCCGGTGGCCGAGATCGTCCGGCAAGTGAAGGCTGCCCATCCCAATGTTCCGATCATCGGCTTTCCCAAGGGCGCGGGAGATCACTATCGAAGCTATCGCCAGAAGACCGGCGTGACGGGGCTGGGCCTCGACTGGACCGTGCCCTTGTCGGCGGCGAAGAAACTGCAGCGTGACGGCGCCGTGCAGGGCAATCTCGATCCGCTGAGGCTTGTAGCCGGCGGCAAGGCGCTGGCCGACGGCGTAGCGGCGATCCTGGAGGCGCTGGGCGACGGGCCGCTGATCTTCAACCTTGGTCACGGCATCACGCCGGAGACGCCGCTGGAGCATGTCGAGCAGATGGTGAAACTGGTGCGGAGCGCATCGTGACGATGATGGGCGCAGATAATGCGAACAGCACCAACAGCGGTCGAGGGGCGATGCGCCGCGCGGCAATTGCGATCGCCATCTTCCTGGTGCTGGCCGGGCTGCTGTTTTTCTTCGGTCCCGATGATTTCTATCCCTGGGCGAAGGCGATCCATGTGATTGCCGTCATCTCCTGGATGGCGGGCATGCTCTACCTGCCGCGCTTGCTGGTCTATCATGCCGATGCCGAAAAAGGCTCCGTTCAGTCGGAGACTTTCAAGGTGATGGAGCGCCGCCTGCTGCGCGGCATCATCAATCCGGCAATGGTGATCACCTGGGCATTCGGCCTGTGGCTTGCCTGGAAAGGCTTTGGTTTTCAAGGCGGCTGGCTGCATGCCAAGATCGCCGCGGTGGTTGGTCTGTCGGCCGTGCATGGCTATCTCGCCGGCGCCGTTCGGAAATTTGCCGAAGACCGCAATGAAAAACCGGCAAGGCACTGGCGGATCGTCAATGAGATCCCTACATTGCTGATGATCGTCATCGTCGTCCTGGTTATCGTGAAACCGTTCTGACGTCTTCGGTTGCCCGCAAAAGGCGGCTTGCTCTTTCAACCGACCGACGATAAAAGACGGGTCTTCCTTCCCGTCATGCGCCGCCCATTTATCGCTTCGGCCGCGCCCGGCATTTGTCGCATCCCGCCGATATTTTTTCCCAAAGCTTACTCAGAGTCCGTCTAATGATGCAAGAAATGAAGCTCACAGAGTTCAAGAACAAGAAACCACCAGAGCTGATCGCTTATGCGGAATCGCTAGAGGTCGAGAACGCCAGCGTCATGCGCAAGCAGGAGCTGATGTTCGCGATCCTGAAGAGGCTGGCGACCCAGGATATCGAGATCATCGGCGACGGCGTCGTCGAAGTGCTGCAGGACGGTTTTGGCTTTCTGCGCTCCGCCAATGCCAACTATTTGCCAGGTCCCGACGACATCTATATTTCACCGTCGCAGATCCGGCGGTTCTCGCTGAAGACCGGCGATACGGTCGAAGGGCCGATCCGCAGCCCGAAAGAGGGCGAGCGCTATTTCGCGCTGCTCAAGGTCAACACGATCAATTTCGACGACCCGGAAAAAATCCGCCACAAGATCCATTTCGACAATCTGACGCCGCTTTATCCGACGTCGCGGCTGAAGATGGAAATGGAGGTTCCGACCTCCAAGGATATTTCGGCACGCGTCATCGACCTGGTGGCGCCGCTCGGCAAGGGCCAGCGCGCACTGATCGTGGCGCAGCCGCGCACCGGCAAGACGGTGCTGCTGCAGAACATCGCCCATTCGATCACCACCAACCATCCGGAATGCTACCTGATCGTGCTTCTCATCGACGAGCGGCCGGAGGAAGTCACCGACATGCAGCGCTCGGTGAAGGGCGAGGTCGTCTCCTCGACCTTCGACGAGCCGGCGGTGCGCCACGTCCAGGTTGCCGAAATGGTCATCGAGAAGGCCAAGCGCCTGGTCGAGCACGGCCGCGACGTCGTCATCCTGCTGGATTCGATCACCCGCCTCGGCCGCGCCTACAACACCGTCGTGCCGTCGTCCGGCAAGGTGCTGACCGGTGGTGTCGACGCCAACGCGCTGCAGCGGCCGAAGCGCTTCTTCGGTGCTGCCCGCAACATCGAGGAAGGTGGTTCGCTGACCATCATCGCCACAGCGCTGATCGACACGGGCAGCCGCATGGACGAGGTCATCTTCGAAGAGTTCAAGGGCACCGGCAATTCGGAAATCGTGCTCGACCGCAAGGTGGCGGACAAGCGCATCTACCCGGCCATGGACATCCTCAAATCCGGCACCCGCAAGGAGGACCTGCTGGTTCCGCGCCAGGATCTGCAGAAGATCTTCGTGCTGCGCCGCATCCTGGCGCCGATGGGAACGACCGACGCCATCGAGTTCCTCATCGACAAGCTCAAGCAGACCAAGACCAACGCGGATTTCTTCGATTCGATGAATACGTAGGGTTGCGAGCCTTCCCTTCCCCCTGTGGGAGAAGGTGGCCGAGCGAAGCTCGGTCGGATGAGGGGTGCTCCAGCTTGGTAACGACGCCACTCCGTCCAACACCCCTCATCCGTCTCGGCGCTGCGCGCCAATCCACCTTCTCCCATGGGGAGAAGGGAAGGAGCGCCAGGTCCATCACCGCCGCAATAACCCTTCCAGCTCTTCAGCTTCCGTCACCACCGGCAGGCAGACCTGCCCGGTGCACAGCCAGGCGCCGGGCTCGGCCGTTGGCGGCAGGACGCCACCTGGCAAGGCCGGCAGATTTGTCGCCGCGCCAACAGGCACGACGATGTCCACCCGACGAGGGTCTGGATTTCGATTCGCAACCGGAACAAGCCTTGGATTCTCCGGTCTATCCACGATCACCAGTTTCAGCGGCTCCAGCGCCAGGGCACAGGCATTGACTATTCCCGCCTGGCCGTAGCCCTGGTGCTCCGCCCGCCCGCCCGCGTGCTCTGCGACTGTCCAGGCTTTTTCCCAAAGATCGAGATCGCCGGAAAGCGACGACAATCGGACCAAGGCTTCGATGATCTGGCCGGTAGCGGAAGAAATGGCTTCGTCGACATCGCCGCGGATGCGGACCGGCACGTCGGTGCTGTCGGATGCGGTCAGATAGTAACCGGTTTTGTCGTTGTCCTGATGCCAGAGGTCGAGCTGTTCGATGAATGTCCTGGCATGGGCGATGTAATCCGGACTGCCGGTCGCCTCGAACAGCGAGATGGCGGCATTGGCGATGGCGGCATAGTCGCTCGACAGAGCCGGAAACAGCTTCTTTGCGCCGAGCATCGAATGCGGCAGGCGGCCGTCACGTCCGGCGCCCGCAATGGCGGCAAAGGCCGCTGCCGCCGCTTCGATCCAGTCGGATCGGCCAAGCGACCGCCCGGCCTCGGCAAGCGCTGCGATCATCAAACCATTCCAGTCGGTCAGGGCCTTGCCGTCACGCCCGGGCCGAACGCGCTGTTCCCTCGCTGCCAGCAGCCTTTGCTTGAGCGGAACCAGAAGGTCACGATCGACGACGCTCTGCGCCTGTTGAGCATCAGTCTGGCAAATGATCGGCTTGCCTTCCCAGCCATGCGGGCCGGCAAGCGTGAAGTATTTGAAAAACAAGGCTGAATCGTCGCCGAGGGCTGCTTCGATTTCATCCCTGCTCCAAGTGTAGAACAATCCCTCCTCGCCCTCGCTATCGGCATCGAGGCTGGCGGCAAAGGCATCGCCCTCCACCCGCATTTCGCGCAACAGCCAGGCAATCGTCTCTTCGATTCGCAGCCGGAACAATTCCTTGCCGGTTGACGCATATGCCCAGTTGCACAAGCGGATGAGCTGGGCATTGTCGTAGAGCATTTTTTCGAAATGCGGGACCAGCCATTCGGCGTCGGTCGAGTAGCGGCTGAGGCCGCCGCCAATATGGTCGTAGATGCCGCCGGCCAGCATCTTTTCGAGGCTGAGGAGAACGGCGTCGCGGTGGGAAGCGGCGCCGTCGTGCAGCCAGGACAGCCAGAGGCTCTGCATGAACGGCGCGTTGGGGAATTTCGGCGCACCGCGCAGGCCGCCCAAATCGCGGTCGATCATGCCGTCAATGCCGTTGGCGAGGTTCGCCAGCATGCCGCGGTCGAGCACGGCCTTGCCATGGCTGCCCGCCAGCCGCGTCTCGACATGGGTAGTCAAACCGTCGGCACTTTGGTTAACGCTTTCTTTCTTCTCCCGCCAAGCCTTGTCAACCGCCTCCAGCACCTGGACGAAGCCCGGCCGGCCGTAGCGGGCCTCGCGCGGAAAGTAAGTGCCGCCCCAGAACGGCTTGCCGTCCGGCGTCAGGAACATGGTCAACGGCCAGCCGCCCTGCTCGCCCATCGAGGATAGCGCCGCCATGTAGATCTGGTCGATGTCGGGGCGCTCCTCGCGGTCGACCTTGATATTGACGAAGAGACGGTTCATGACGGCGGCGACGTCGTCGTTCTCGAAGCTCTCATGCGCCATGACGTGGCACCAATGGCACGCGGCGTAGCCGACAGAGAGCAGGATCGGACGCTGCAGCGCCTTTGCTTCGGCCAGAGCGGCGGGCGACCATGGCCGCCAGTGCACCGGATTGCCGCTGTGCTGCTGCAGATAGGGGCTGGCCTCCTCGGCAAGCAGGTTTTGTACAGGCAATGTCACGGCGCTACTCGATGGCGGATTGAACAGGCATAGCTAGGGCGCTTCGGCAGAGCGGGCAAATGATTTCAAAAGACTCCATCGTGGCTCTGTCGAGCGGGCGCCTGCCGGCCGGCATTGCAGTGATCCGGATTTCAGGACCGCAGAGTCGATTCGCCATCGAAACGATTGCCGGATCGACGGTGTCGAACCGCGTTGCCACCTATCGCAAGCTCCGGGCGCCTGACGGATCGGTGCTGGACAGCGGCCTGGTTGTTTTCTTTGCCGGTCCCGACAGTTTTACCGGCGAGGACGTTGCAGAGTTCCATGTGCATGGCGGGCGCGCCGTCGTGGCGAAGATGCTGGAAACCATCGCCACCTTCGACGGCGTCAGGCATGCGGAGCCTGGCGAATTCACCCGCCGCGCCTTTCTCAACGGCAAGCTCGACCTGGTCGAGACCGAGGCGCTGGCCGATCTCATCAACGCCGAGACCGAGGCGCAGCGGCGCTTTGCCGTGCACAACGCCGAAGGCGTGCAGAGCGAACTCTATCTGGGCTGGCGCCGACGGCTGATCCACGCCCGCGCGATGATCGAGGCCGAGATCGACTTTGCCGACGAGGATGACGTGCCGGGCTCGGTCGCCGATACGGTCTGGTCGGATGTCCGGGCCATGATCGAGGAAATAGAGCGCCATGTCGCCGGCTTCCGCGCTGCCGAAATCATTCGCGACGGGTTCGAAGTCGTGATCCTCGGCGCCCCTAATGCCGGCAAATCCAGCCTGTTCAACGCCTTGGCGCGGCGCGAAGCCGCCATCGTGACCGACGAGCCCGGCACGACCCGCGACCTGCTCGAAGTGGTCCTGGACCTGGAAGGGGTGCGGGTCAGGGTAACCGACACCGCCGGCCTGCGCGAGGCGCCCGGCAAGATCGAGGCGATCGGCATCGAGAAGGCCAGGACCAAGGCGCACAGCGCTGATTTGCTGTTGCTGCTGGAGGATCTGGCGGAGCCAATCGCGATCGGTGTGCTGCCGGGCGACATGCCGGCGCTGAGGGTCGGAACAAAAATTGACCTGTTGGGGGGCAAGTCACCCTCGCCCGCCGCGCACTATGATTTCGCTATCTCGACGCTGGACGGCACCGGTCTGGCCGAATTACTGGACGAGATCGGACGTCGTGCCGCAGCGCAGATCGGCAAGGCCGGCGATATCCTGCCGTCGCGGCTGCGGCACGTCGAGCTGCTCAACGAGACGAAACGCTTCCTGGTTGCGGCTGTCACCGGGGGCGATCGCGGGCAGGAGCTGCGGGCCGAGGAACTGCGCCTGGCGGCGGATCGGCTCGGACGAATCGTCGGGGCGGTCGATGTCGAGGATATGCTCGATGTGATTTTTTCGCAGTTCTGTATTGGGAAATGACTCACGTGAAACATTTGGGAAGCAGCACACCGGCGGTGATTCACGTGAAACACGGCGCAGGAGTAGGGGTGGGTACTGTTTCACGTGAAACGATCCCGCTCGTGCGTCTCCCCTTCTCCCACAAGGGGAGAAGGAGAAGACAGCGCCCTCTGTCCTTGACAGCGCGTGCCTCCGGGGACATGTGTCGGTCCACTTGAATTCGGGATTCTGAAATGACCAATCACTATGATGTGGTTGTGGTGGGCGGCGGTCATGCTGGGTGCGAGGCAGCCAGTGCCGCTGCGCGGGCTGGCGCCAGGACGGCGCTGGTGACGCTGCGCTTCGACACGATTGGCGTGATGTCCTGCAATCCGGCGATCGGCGGCCTCGGCAAGGGCCATCTCGTTCGTGAGATCGATGCCATGGACGGGCTGATGGGGCGCATTGCCGATGCGGCGGGCATCCAGTTCCGGCTGCTCAACCGCCGCAAAGGGCCGGCGGTGCGCGGCCCTCGAACGCAGGCCGACCGAAAGCTCTATCGGCTCGCCATGCAGGCGGCAATCCGCCAGCAGGTTGGCCTCGATGTCATCGAAGGCGAGGTGCTGGACTTCGAAATCGATGCCGGGGAAATCGGACACATCGCGGCGGTGCTGCTGGCGGACGGAAGCAGGCTCGCCTGCGGCGCCGTGGTGCTGACGACCGGCACTTTCTTGCGCGGGCTGATCCATATCGGCGAGAAGAAGATTGTCGCCGGCCGCATGAACGAACAGGCGAGCATCGGCCTGTCGGCGACGATGAGCCGCGCCGGCTTCAGGCTCGGACGGTTGAAGACCGGCACGCCGCCGCGGCTGGACGGCAGGACAATCGATTGGGCGTCACTGGAGAGCCAGGCGGCGGATGAAGATCCCGTGCCGTTCTCGCTGCTGACCGAGCGCATCGAAAACCCGCAGATCCATTGCGGCATCACCCGCACGACCAATGCCACGCATGAGCTGATTCGCGCCAATCTCGGCCGCTCGGCCATGTATTCGGGGTCAATCGAAGGCGTCGGGCCGCGTTATTGCCCGTCGATCGAAGACAAGATCGTCAAGTTCGGCGACCGCGAAGGTCACCAGATCTTTCTGGAGCCGGAAGGGCTGGACGACGACACGGTGTATCCGAACGGCATCTCGACCTCGCTGCCCGAGGACGTGCAGCTCGACATGCTGAAGACCATTCCGGGGCTGGAGCGGGCAACCATGCTGCAGCCGGGCTATGCCATCGAGTATGACCATGTCGACCCGCGCGAGCTCAAGCCAACGCTGGAGACCAAGCGGATCGCCGGGCTTTTCCTCGCCGGCCAGATCAACGGCACCACCGGCTACGAGGAGGCCGGCGCGCAAGGGCTGCTTGCCGGCTTGAATGCAGCGCACAAGGCGTCGGCGAGCGAGGAAATCGTGCTCAGCCGCACCGAAGCCTATATCGGCGTGATGGTCGACGATTTGACCAGCCGCGGCATCGCCGAACCGTACCGCATGTTCACCTCGCGGGCCGAGTTCCGGCTGTCGCTGCGAGCCGACAACGCCGATGAGCGGCTGACGCCGCTGGCGATGAGGCTGGGGATTGCCTCGCCGGAGCGGATGCAGCGGTTCAACAATGTCGTGCAAGACCTTGAGAAGGCGCGGCAGCTCGCCCTCGGCACCACCATGACCCCCAATGAGGCGGCGCACCACGGGCTCGAGATCAACCGGGACGGTGTACGCCGCTCGGCCTATGAGTTGCTGGCCTATCCCGGCGTCGACATCGCCTGGCTGGCGCGCATCGAACCGGCTTTCGCGGCGATCGACAGCAAAACGGCCGAACGTCTTGAAACGGAGGCCAAATATTCTGTCTATCTCGACCGCCAGCAGGCCGATGTTTCGCAGATCAGGCATGAGGAGAGCCGGCTTATTCCGGAGTCGCTCGACTTTGCTTCTGTTCCCGGCCTGTCGAACGAGTTGAAGCAGAAGATGCTGGCACGCCAGCCGCGCTCCATTGCCGATGCGCAACGCATGGAAGGCATGACGCCGGCGGCGCTGGCGATTATTGTCGCGCATGTGCGCAATGCCGAGGCGGCCGCGCGAAAGCAGGTCGCGTGAGCGCTGCGTCCTGGGCGAGCCTGCAAGCGGCAGCGGGCCCGGTTTCACGTGAAACATTCGATCGTCTGGTCGAGTTCGAGGGCGTCTTCCAGAAATGGAACCGCCGGATCAATCTCGCCGCGCAATCGACGCAGGACGATGTCTGGCGCCGCCACATCCTCGACAGCGCGCAGCTGGCGCGAATCAAACCAGACGCGAAGCGCTGGGTCGATCTCGGCTCCGGCGGCGGGTTTCCCGGCCTCGTGCTGGCGTTTTTGCTTGTCGAGCGGGAAGGCGCCGGTATCGACCTGGTTGAAAGCAACCGCAAAAAAGCATCGTTCCTGCAAGCGGTCGTCGGACAGTTCAGCCTGCCCGCCAAGGTCATCGCGCGCCGCATCGACGACAGCTATCTCCTTGTTCCTGCACCGCAAATCGTCACAGCCAGGGCACTCGCCTCGCTGTCCGACTTGCTGGACCTGGCGGCACCGTGGCTGACCAAGGGGGCGCGCGGCCTGTTTCACAAAGGCCGGGATTACCGCGCCGAAGTGGCAGAAAGCGCTCAACGATGGTCTTTCGATCTGGTAGAACATGCCAGTGCAACCGACGCGCAGGGCGTCATTCTCGAAGTATCCGACTTGCGACAGCACCCTGGCTTGTGACCGGCGACCCCAATGAATTTCTGGCATAAACCCATGATGAAGAACGGCCCCCGAATCATCACCGTCGCCAACCAGAAGGGCGGCGTCGGCAAGACGACAACCGCAATCAATCTGGCCACCGCGCTGGCGGCCATAGGCGAACAGGTGCTGATCGTCGACCTCGACCCGCAGGGCAATGCCAGCACCGGGCTTGGCATCGACCGGCGCGACCGCACCGTCTCGTCCTATGATGTGCTGACCGGCGAGCTCGATCTCGAAGCGGCGGCGATCCCGACGGCGGTGCCCGGCCTGTCGATCGTGCCGTCGACGCTCGACCTGCTCGGCATCGAGATGGAAATCGCCTCGGCGCCGGATCGGGTGCTGCGGCTGCGCAACGCGCTGCGGGCTTCGGCCGAGCGCTCGGCCAATTTCGGCTATGTGCTGATCGACTGCCCGCCCTCGCTCAACCTGCTGACACTGAATTCGATGGCTGCGGCCGATTCGGTGCTGGTGCCGCTGCAGTGTGAATTCTTCGCGCTGGAGGGGCTGAGCCAATTGCTGGAGACGGTCGAGCAGGTGCGCCGTTCGATCAACCCCGACCTGACGATCCAGGGCATCGTGCTGACCATGTTCGACGGGCGCAACAATCTCGCCAACCAGGTGGTGCAGGATGTCCGGGCGCATATGGGCGACAAGGTCTATGAAACCGTCATCCCGCGCAATGTCCGCGTTTCCGAAGCGCCGTCCTATGGCAAGCCGGCGATCCTCTACGACCTCAAATGCTCGGGCAGCCAGGCCTATCTGCAGCTTGCTTCGGAAGTCATCCGCCGCGAGCGCAAATTGCGTGCTGCCTGAACAATAAGCCGATTCGACACCGAAACGATCTGGACGGACGATGAACGAAGACCCTTCGAGAAAAAGACTGGGACGGGGACTGGCGGCGCTGATCGGCGAAATCGATCGCCCGGCGGCACCGGAAAAGCCCGGGCTGGCGGCCGACGGCAAGGTGCCGATCGAGTTCCTCAGTCCCAACCCGAAGAACCCGCGCCGTCATTTTGGCGATGCCGACCTGACCGACCTCGCCCAGTCGATCCGTGAGCATGGCGTGGTGCAGCCGGTGGTGGCGCGGCCATCGAAAACGCAGTCGGGCCGCTACGAGATCATCGCTGGCGAGCGTCGCTGGCGCGCGGCGCAACGCGCCGGGCTGACCGAAATCCCGATCATCGTACGTGACGTCAACGATCGCACGGCGCTCGAACTGGCGATCATCGAAAACGTCCAGCGCACCGACCTCAACCCGGTCGAGGAGGCGCTGGGCTACCAGCAGCTGATCGACGACCACGGCTATACCCAGGCCGATCTCGGTCAGGTGATCGGCAAGAGCCGCAGCCATGTCGCCAATACGCTGAGACTGCTCAAGCTGCCCGACGTCATTCGCGACATGCTGGTCGACGGCGCGCTCTCGGCCGGCCACGCCCGCACCCTGGTGACCGCCGACGACCCGGCCGGGCTTGCCAAGCGGATCATCGACGAAGGGCTTTCGGTGCGCCAGGCCGAGGCTTTGGCGCAGATGCCGGTCGGCGCGCCGGCGGCAAAGCGCCAACCCGCGCCCCCGCCGCAAAAGGATGCCGACACGCTGGCGCTTGAAAAGCTGATGACCAATACCATCGGCATGATCGTTACGATCGAGCACAACCAGCGCGGCGGCGTGATCAGCGTCGCCTACCGGACACTGGAGCAGCTGGATGAATTGTGCCGAAGGCTGAAGCGGGAGTAGTGGGTTGCTAAGACGTCGAGGCCTTTAGCCGGCAAACAAAGTGTGGCTGCCGCCGCGCCGGTGATTGGCGAAATCGTCGAGTAGTTAATCTCCCCCCTTGAGGGGGAAATGGCCGGCAGGCCAGAAGGGGTCGTCTCACATCAAGCGCCCACGTCGTCTGTCGTCGCGGAAGGGGCTGGTGTTCCACGCGCTGCGACCCCCTCTGTCGCCTTCGGCGACATCTCCCCTTCAAGGGGGGAGATTAGGTGCGCTGCGCCAGCCTTGCGCTCTCCACGGCAATGCCGAGCAGCGCCTGGCGTGCCAGCGCGACCGACAGATCCGGCCGCCGGCGTGTCTGCAGCACTGCCGTCTGCAGTCGGGTGAGGGCGCGGCCGAGCGCTTCGCTGCTCCACCGTTCGAGGGCTTTCTCCACCAACTTGCGCCTG
This sequence comes from Mesorhizobium sp. M0166, assembly GCF_040322255.1. NCBI lineage: Bacteria > Pseudomonadati > Pseudomonadota > Alphaproteobacteria > Hyphomicrobiales > Phyllobacteriaceae > Mesorhizobium > Mesorhizobium sp. M0166. The sequence continues at coordinate 125,984 of NZ_JAMYTD010000008.1, forward strand.
GAGAAAAAAACCGGCGGGCGCGCCGCGGCAACGACCGACGCGGCATTGCGGCCGCCGGCGTCCATCTGGCCACGCATCGCCTGGATCGCCTGCAGCTGCCGCATCGCCGATGACAGCACCAGGAAGGGCTGGCCGCCGGACTGGCAATGGCGGGTAAAGGCGGTGTCGAAATCGGCGATCCTGCCTTCGAGCAGGGCGTCGACCGCCGCATCGAAGGAGAGGCCGGAGACATCGCCGGACATCGCCTTGACGTCTTCGAGACCGATTTCGGTCTGGCCGTGCGCATAGAGCAGAAGCTTTTCGATCTCGCCGCGCGAGGCCAGCCGGTCGCCGCCGAGATTGCGGCGCAGCGCCTGCCGGGCCTCCAGTGTCATCGACATGCCGGCCTTGCGCAATTCGTCGTCGATGACCGTATCGATATCCCTGGCTTCATCGGCATAGCAAGGCAATGCCATGGCATTGTCCGCCGCCTCCACCACGGCGCGCAGGCCGACGCCCTTCTTCAGGTCGCCGGCCTCGATGAGGATGATGGCGTCCCGCGCGGGCTCGGCGGTCAGCGCCTTGACGTCGTCGGCAAGCGCCTTCTGGGCGCCGGCATTGCGCACCCATAAAAGGCGCCGCTCCGAAAACATCGGCACGGTGCGGGCCTCGTCGAGCAGCCGGCCCTCGTCGCGATCGACCTCCGAACCGTCCAGCCTGACCACCGAGAACGGATCGTCAAGCGGCAGGCCGGTCTTGCCGGCAAAGGCCTTTGCCCGCTCGGCAACCAGCCCGCGATCGGGACCGTAAAGCAGCACGATCGAGACGCGCGGATCGGGCCGCGCCAACCACGAATCGACCTCGTAACCTTTCTTCTGTGCCATGCGCGCTGGTTAGCATGGCGTGAGCTCCGGGTGAACCACGGGCGCCGGCCTGCTAGTTCTTGTCCTCGGGACTATCAGGCTTGAACGAGCTATCGGCATCACCGAGGCGTTCGTAGTCCGTCATTGCCGCGTCAAGCGATTTGTCTTTCTCGACTGACCACAAAGTCACTGAGGCCAGATAATTTGTGAAGGCGTTCTGCTCTCTTGCGAAAATGGCGGCCAAACGCGAGTCGTTTTGGAAAAAGCGATCGAGTTCCTGTTTGATTGCAACGTCATTCTTCGCCAGCGACCGTATAGCCCATACAGCCGATGCCACCGTCATTACACGCATCATATCTTTTGATGCCTGGCTCTTGGGACACCCATATTTTCGGCACGCAGCGACAATCATGATATTCTCGGGGCGACCTGGAGCCACCACACCCCCGAATTTCCCCATAACAAGGCCGATACGGATTGCGTCCGCCGCGATGCCGTCACGGCTGGTTCGAAGATTTTCCAAAATATGATCTATGTAGGACAAGTCTCCTGTCGCCATATAGGCGCCAAGCAGCAGATCATTGTCCAACGGGACAAAGAGAGGTGTCAACGTTTTCAAAGGGATGGCACCGGCGGATGCTGCATCATCCAGCTTTCGGCTCGACGCGAAACGCCGCGCTTCGTCCGTGAGACCAGCCTTGTGCAGAGCGGCCAGATAAAGGTCAGCCGCGCGATCGGAGGGCACGCCATCCAGCAGTTTTCGTCGCATCTCCGGCGAGCCGTCGAACAATGCAGCGAAAAAACCGGTTATCGTTCCGTTTTCAGCGCCGGACCGAGCTTGATCCAAGGTTGTGATAAGCCGGTCAATGCAGGCAGCATCCCTCGTGCGATGGTACGTGCCGATGCAATCGTCCGACTGAGCGAAAGTTGGTCGACCGGATCCAACCAGAAAAGCTACAATCGCCAAAGCGACGACGGCCCTCGATCTGCCTTGCATTCCCACCTCTCTCAAAACGATCCTGTCAGGATAGGGTCCTGGATGGTGGGCGCAACTTGAATCGCTGGAAGCGCGGGCTCGTCAAAGGCAAGCTCACCCCGGGACATATCGTCTGTTGCGGCAATCGTCGGCAAATTTCTGCTAAGTTGCGTGCTGCCGTCCAACATCGACAAGAAATTTCGCAGACATATCTTCATCTTGTGCGCGGGAGGCTGCATCGGCCGGGTCCGAAGGACCGAAGGCTTCCCCGACGAATTGGCACTGGTCTGGCGGTATGCAAATATCTTGGCCGGGCAACAGTGGAGGACCGAGATCATGGCCGATGCCGGAATGCTGCGCTTCCATGTTCCGGAACCGGAAGTGCGGCCGGGCGGGACGCCGGATTTCTCCAATGTGAGCATTCCAAAAGCTGGCTCGGTGCCGCGCCCGAAGATCGACGTCGACCCGCGCGACATCCGCGATCTGGCCTTCTCGATCATCCGCGTGCTCAACCGCGCCGGCGAGGCGGTCGGACCGTGGGCCGGGCTGCTTTCGGACGACGAGTTGCTAGAGGGGCTGCGCCACATGATGACGCTGCGCAGCTTCGATGCACGCATGCAGATGGCGCAGCGCCAGGGCAAGACCTCCTTCTACATGCAGCATCTCGGCGAAGAAGCGGTGAGCTGCGCCTTCCGCAAGGCGCTGTCGCGGGGCGACATGAACTTTCCGACCTATCGGCAGGCCGGCCTGCTCATCGCCGACGGCTACCCGATGGTCACGATGATGAACCAGATCTATTCGAACGAGGCCGATCCGCTGAAAGGGCGGCAATTGCCGATCATGTATTCGTCGAAGGAGCACGGCTTCTTCTCGATCTCCGGCAATCTGGCGACGCAGTACATCCAGGCGGTCGGCTGGGCGATGGCCTCGGCGATAAGCAACGATTCAAAGATCGCCGCCGCCTGGATCGGCGACGGTTCGACCGCCGAATCCGACTTCCATTCGGCGCTGGTCTTCGCCTCGACCTACAAGGCGCCGGTCGTGCTCAATGTCGTCAACAATCAGTGGGCGATTTCGACCTTCCAGGGCATCGCCCGCGGCGGCTCCGGCACTTTTGCCGCGCGCGGGCTCGGCTTCGGCATTCCGTCGCTGCGCGTCGACGGCAACGACTATCTCGCCGTCCATGCGGTGGCCAAATGGGCGGCGGAACGGGCGCGCAGCAATCTCGGGCCGACGCTGGTCGAATACGTCACTTACCGCGTCGGCGCCCATTCGAGCTCCGACGACCCCTCGGCTTACCGGCCGAAAGCCGAGTCCGATGCCTGGCCTCTCGGCGACCCGATCGTCAGGCTGAAGAACCATCTCATCCAGCGCGGCGTCTGGTCGGACGAACGCCACGCCCAGGCAGAGGCGGAAATCCTCGACACGGTGATTTCGGCGCAGCGGGAGGCCGAGCGCCACGGCACGCTGCATGCAGGCGGCAAGCCCTCGGCGCGCGACATGTTCGAAGGCGTCTATGCGCAGATGCCGCCACATCTCAGGCGCCAGCGCCAACAGGCAGGGGTCTGACCATGCCGCGGCGGACCATGATCGAGGCGATCCGCGACGCCATGGACGTGTCGATGGCGCGCGACGAACGCGTCATCGTATTTGGCGAGGATGTCGGCTTCTTCGGCGGCGTCTTCCGCTGCACCCAGGGCCTGCAGGCGAAATACGGCAAGAGCCGCTGCTTCGATGCGCCGATCAGCGAGTCCGGGATTGTCGGCGCGGCCATCGGCATGGCGGCCTACGGGCTGAAGCCTTGCGTCGAGGTGCAGTTTGCCGACTATGTTTATCCGGCCTATGACCAGATCGTCTCGGAAGCGGCGCGGCTGCGCTACCGGTCGAACGGTGATTTCACCTGCCCGATCGTCGTGAGAATGCCGACCGGCGGCGGCATTTTCGGCGGCCAGACCCACAGCCAGAGCCCGGAGGCGCTGTTCACCCACGTCTCCGGCCTGAAGGTTGTGGTTCCGTCCAATCCGCACGACGCCAAGGGCCTGCTGATCGCGGCGATCGAGGATCCCGACCCGGTGATCTTCCTGGAGCCGAAGCGGCTCTACAATGGCCCCTTCGACGGTCATCACGAGCGGCCGGTAACGCCATGGTCGAAACATGAGCTCGGCGAAGTCGCCGATGGCCATTACACGGTGCCGCTCGGCAAGGCGGTGATCCGGCGGCCTGGTGCGGCAGTCACCGTGCTTGCCTATGGCACGATGGTCTATGTCGCCCAGGCGGCGGCTGAGGAGACCGGCATCGATGCCGAGATCATCGATCTGAGGACGCTGCTGCCGCTGGATCTCGAGACGATCGTCGCCTCGGTCAATAAGACCAGGCGCTGCGTGGTCGTGCATGAGGCGACGCTGACATCCGGCTTCGGCGCCGAACTTTCAGCGCTGGTTCAGGAGAACTGCTTCTACCATCTGGAAGCGCCGGTGGCGCGGGTCACCGGCTGGGACACGCCCTATCCCCATGCGCAGGAGTGGGACTATTTTCCCGGTCCCGCCCGGCTAGGCCGCGCGCTCGTCGAAACGATGGAAGCCTGAAGGGGGAACGATGGGCGAATATGTCATCAAGCTGCCCGATGTCGGCGAAGGCGTCGCCGAGGCCGAGCTCGTCGAATGGCAGGTCAAGGTCGGCGATCTCGTGCGCGAGGATGCCGTGCTTGCCGCTGTCATGACCGACAAGGCGACGGTCGAAATTCCTTCGCCCGTCGATGGCGAGATCCTTTGGCTGGGTGCCGAGATCGGCGACACCGTGGCGATCGGTTCGCCGATTGTCAGGCTGAAGGTGGCGGGCGAAGGTAACGTGAAGGATGCGGCGGCGCAGGCCGTTGAGGCCGGCGCCAAGAGTACCCCCACCCCTAACCCCTCCCCACAAGGGGGAGGGGGACGTGCCTCGGCTCCCAAGGTCGAAGCCAAGCCCACCGCGCCATCATCCAAAAAAGTTTCAACGCATGAGGGTGGAAGCACGGCGTCGGAATCCCCCTCCCCCTTGTGGGGAGGGGTTAGGGGTGGGGGTACTGCCGCCGTTGGGGGTGCTGCGCGGACCTCCGGCGCGCCGCGCCCCGAGGGCGAAAAGCCGCTGGCCTCGCCGGCCGTCCGCCTCAGGGCGAAAGAGGCCGGCATCGACGTTCGGCAGGTTCCGGGAACCGGTCCGGCCGGCCGCATCCGGCACGAGGACATCGACGCCTTCCTGGCACGCGGACCGCAGCTCGCGAAGGGCCTAGGCCTCACCCGCAACGAGGCTATCGAGGACATCAAGATAGTCGGGCTCAGGCGAAAGATCGCCGAGAAGATGACGCTGGCCAAGTCGCGCATCCCGCATATCACCTATGTCGAGGAGATCGACGTCACCGCGCTCGAGGATCTGCGCGCCGCGCTCAACAAGGAGAAGCGGTCGGGCGCGGACAGGCCGAAGCTGACGCTGCTGCCGTTCCTGATGCGGGCCATGGTCAAGGCAATTGCCGACCAGCCCAATGTCAACGCGCTGTTCGACGACGAAGCCGGTATCGTCCACCAGCATGGCGGCATCCATATCGGCATTGCCGCGCAGACGCCTTCGGGGCTGATGGTGCCGGTGGTAAGACACGCCGAGGCGCGCGACATCTGGGACTGTGCAGCCGAGGTTGTCAGGCTGGCCGAGGCGGCAAAATCCGGCACGGCGACGCGCGACGAGCTCTCGGGATCGACCATCACCATCACCTCGCTCGGCGCCATGGGCGGCGTGGCGACAACGCCGGTGATCAATCATCCGGAAGTGGCGATCGTCGGCGTCAACAAGATGATGGTGCGGCCGGTCTGGGACGGCAGCCAGTTCATCCCGCGCAAGATGATGAACCTGTCCTCCAGCTTCGACCACCGCGTCGTCGATGGCTGGGACGCGGCGGTGTTTATCCAGCGGATAAAGGCGCTGCTGGAGACGCCGGCGCTGATTTTTGTGGATTGAGGTAATGGGCAGCAGCGCAGAATGAGAACAGTAGCGATCCTTCCCACCCCCCTCTGCCCTGCCGGGCATCTCCCCCGCAAGGGGGGAGATTGGCCGCCTTCCCGGCCTTCGCCAATCTCCAATGTTGCAGGAGTAAGCGGGGCTTCGAAGCTGCTGATCTCCCCCCTTGCGGGGGAGATGCCCGGCAGGGCAGAGGGGGGTGCTGTCCCTCCAGCTTGCCGAGGAGCTAGAGCGACATGATGAAGGAAATCTCTTGCAAGCTGCTGGTCATCGGCGCCGGTCCGGGCGGCTATGTCTGCGCCATCCGTGCCGGGCAGCTCGGCATCGACACGGTGATCGTCGAGGCCGGCAAGCCCGGCGGCACTTGCCTCAATGTCGGCTGCATCCCGTCCAAGGCGCTGATCCATGCGGCCGAGGAGTTCGAGAAGCTCTCGCAGATGGCCGGCGGCAAAAGCCCGCTCGGCATTGCGATCGCCGCACCATCGCTTGATCTCGCAGCGACCATTGCCTGGAAGGACGGCATCGTTAGCCGGCTGAACAACGGTGTTGCCGGCCTGCTGAAGAAAGCGGGCGTGAAGACGGTGCATGGGTGGGCGACATTTCGCGACGGCAAGACCGTTGCCGTCGAGACCGAGATCGGCGTGCAGATGATCCGCGCCGAAACGGTGGTGATCGCGACCGGCTCGGCGCCGGTCGAACTACCATCGCTGCCGTTCGGCGGACCAGTCATTTCGTCGACCGAGGCGCTGGCGCTGAGCGAAGTTCCGGAGAGGCTGGCGGTGGTCGGCGGCGGCTATATCGGGCTGGAACTCGGCATCGCCTTTGCCAAGCTGGGCGCCAAGGTGACCGTGATCGAGGCGTTGCCGCGCGTGCTGGCGCAATACGATGCGGAACTGACCCGGCCGGTGGTGAGGCGGCTGGCCGAACTTGGCATCGAGGTGCTCGTGAACGCCAAGGCCAAGGGGCTGTCCACTAAGCGCGACGCGCTGCTGGTCGAGACGAATGGCGGCAAGAACGGCAAGATCGCCGCCGACAAGGTCCTGGTCACGGTCGGTCGGAAGCCGGTGACCGAAGGCTGGGGGTTGGAGCAGATCGACCTCGACATGGCCGGACCCTTCATCCGCATCGACGACCAGTGCCGCAGCTCGATGCGCGGTATCTTTGCCATTGGCGACGTCACCGGCGAGCCGATGCTCGCGCACCGGGCGATGGCGCAGGGTGAAATGGTCGCCGAGATCGTCGCCGGCCATAGGCGCAGCTGGGACAGACGAGCGATCCCGGCTGTCTGCTTCACCGATCCGGAGTTGGTCACCGCAGGCCTGTCGCCGGAGGAGGCCAAGACCCGTGGCGAGATCAAGGTCGGACTGTTTCTCTTCACCGCCAATGGCCGGGCGATGACGAAGTTGGGCGAGGACGGATTCGTCCGGGTCGTTGCCCGCGCCGACAACCATCTGGTGCTCGGCATCCAGGCAGTCGGCCAGGGCGTGTCGGAACTGTCGACCGCGTTTGGGCTGGCGCTGGAGATGGGCGCGACGCTGGAGGATATCGCCGGCACCATTCATGCCCATCCGACACAGGGCGAGGGTCTTCAGGAAGCGGCGCTGAAGGCGCTGGGGCGGGCGGTGCATGTCTGAGGGCAGGTGATCTCCCCCCTTGAGGGGGAGATGGCCGGCAGGCCAGAGGGGGTCGGTTCGACTGGATGGGACCTCCCTTGCGATAGATTGAGGTTAGCGCTCTACGCGAGGCGACCCCCTCTGTCGCCTTCGGCGACATCTCCCCCTCAAGGGGGGAGATTACGCAGCTCACCCCGCAAGCCGGCTAACCATCTCGTGCTGCGCATAGGCGCGGCCGAAGCGGTTGGCCAGAAACACGTCGAGCGCGATGTCCTCCTGCTTGATGAAACCTCTTGCCGGCAAGGTGCCGTCGGCGAGCATGTCGAGCACGGCGCAGATGGCGGACGCTGTGGTGACCTGGATGGCGCTGCGCACCGTTTCGCCGTCGCGCCTGGCGTAGATCTTGTTGGCGTAGGTCTCCTGCAGCAGGCGGCCGTTCTTGCGGCCGCTGACAGTGACGAAGACGATAACCACGTCCTGCAGCGTTGCCGGCAGGGCGCTTTCGAAAATGTCCTTCAGCACGTCGCGGCGGTGGCGCAGGCCGAGGTCGTTGAGCAGCGCCTTCATGATCGCGGCATGGCCGGGGTAGCGGATGGTGCGGTAGTTCAGCGTCCGCACCTTGCCCTTCAGCGTCTCGGCCAGCGTGCCCAGCCCGCCCGAGGTGTTGAACGCCTCGTAGGTGACGCCGTCGAGCGAGAACTCCTCGCGCTCCTCGAGCGGCGGCACCTCGATCAGCTCGCCTTCGACGATCGCCTCGCAAGGCTCGCAATATTCGTTGATGACGCCGTCGGTGCTCCAGGTCAGATTGTAGTTCAGCGCGTTCGAAGGGTATTGCGGCAGCGCGCCAACCCGCATGCGCACGCTTTCCAGTGTGTCGAAGCGGCTGGCGAGATCGTTGGCGACGATCGAGATGAAGCCCGGCGCCAGGCCGCATTGCGGAATAAAGGCGCTGTTGCCGGAGCGCGCCAGTTCCTTGACCCGCCTGGTGCTGATGACGTCCTCGGTCAGATCGAGATAATGCACGCCGGCACTCGCCGCCGCCTCGGCGATGCGCGTGGTCAAATGGAAGGGCGCAGCGCTGAGCACCGCGAACTTGCCGGCCAAGGCAGCTTCGAGGGTACCGGCGGCTTCGATGTCGAGTTCCAGCGTCTGGACTGTTTCAGGCAGTTCGGCCGCGCCGAGCTGCGCCGCCGAGCGGTCGACGAGCGTGACACGGTAGTCGCCCGTGGAAGCCAGCATCTCGGCAATGGTCGAGCCGATCTTGCCGGCGCCGACGACGATGATTTCCTTCATGACCGGTCCCTCGCACCAACGTTAAATTTGATGGCTAGAATCGCAGCTTGCCTGTTGAAAGGAAGCGTGGAATTGTACTAAACGCAGTATCTCTTTGTGCAATATGCCGGTAGGATTCGTCGAAATGCTCAGCGATGCCGACCAGGCTCTGCTTTCTCTACTGCGCATCAATGCGCGCGCCTCGACGGCCGAACTGGCGCGGCGGCTCGGCGTCTCACGAACGACGGTGCAAAGCCGGATCGAGCGGCTGGAACAGCGCGGCATCATCGCCGGCTACGGCGTCAGGCTTTCGCCGGATTACGAACAGGGGTTGGTCAGGGCGCATGTCTTGCTCACCGTCACCCCCAAGCTTGCCGACAAGGTGGTGCGCAGCCTGCAGGCGCTGGCACCGGTTCGCACGCTGCACTCGGTCAGCGGCAATTTCGACATGATCGTCATCGTCGAGGCGCCGTCGATCAGGGATCTCGACACGCTTCTCGACCAGATCGGCGCCATGGACGGGGTCGAGCGCACGTCGTCGTCGATCATCCTGTCGACGCGGATCGACCGCTGAGCCGGCTGGTGTCGTGGGTCCAGACGCTGGCAGGGCAGAGGGGGGCGCGAAGGATCACCAAGGGCGGTGATCGTTCTGGCGTTACTGCAGCAAAGCGATATAGGCTTTCAAAATGTGGATCGATGGCGTGCAGCCGCCCCTATCTCTCGCAGCATCGCGCGTTCACCCAAAGAACCTAGACAGGAGGCCTCCTTGCCCAAGCAGTGTTTTGGAAAATCCCATGTACCGTTGTCTCCGGCGGTCAGGGCCGGCGATTTCGTCTATGTCTCAGGCCAGGTACCGGTCGGCAGCGACGGGCTGGTGGTCAAGGGCGGCATCGCCGAACAGACCGAGCAGGTGCTGTCGAACGTCAAGGGGGCACTGGCGCTGGCCGGCTGTACGCTCGACGACGTGGTCAAGACGACGGTCTGGCTGGAGGACGCGCGCGATTTCGGCATTTTCAACACCGTCTATGCCAGGCATTTCCCGAAAGACCCGCCGGCACGCACGACAGTGGAGTCGCGGCTGATGATCGACATCAAGATCGAGGTCGAAGCCGTCGCCTACAGGCCGGCCTGACGGGCAAGCGGAGACAGGCGCGATGCAATTCGATCTGCTGATAAAAGGCGGCCGCCTCATCGATCCGGCGTCCGGCCTCGACGCACAACGCGATCTGGCGATTGCCGACGGCCGTATCGCCGCGATCGACGCCGAAATCCCCTTCGAACGTGCCGCCCGCGTCATCGACGCCACGGGCTCCATCGTCGCGCCGGGCCTGATCGACCTGCACAGCCATGTCTATTGGGGCGGCACCTCGCTCGGCGTCGATGCCGACCGGCTCGCCGCAAAGAGCGGCACCACCACCTTCATCGATGCCGGAAGTGCCGGCGCCGGCAATTTCCTCGGCTTTCGCCGCCACGTCATCGAGCGCTCGAAAGTCCGCATCCTGGCCTATGTGAACATTTCCTTTGCCGGCATTTTCGGCTTCTCGCAGACGGTGGCGGTCGGCGAATGCAGCGATCTCAGGCTCTGCGAACCGCGCGAAACGGTGGCGGCGGCGCGCGAGCACGCCGACGTGGTTGTCGGCGTCAAGGTCCGCTCCGGTCGCCACGCCGGTGGCAGCAGCGGCATCGCGCCGGTCGATCTCGCGCTCGAAGCCGCCGACAAGGCGGGCCTGCCGCTGATGGCGCATATAGACGAGCCGCCGCCCGGCCGCTCGGAAGTGCTGCCGCGGCTGCGCAAGGGCGACATCCTCACTCACTGCTTCCGGCCGTTTCCCAACGCGCCGGTCTTCGCCTCGGGGGCGGTGCGGCCGGATATGCGGCTGGCGCGCGAGCGCGGCGTCATCTTCGACATCGGCCACGGGATGGGCTCGTTCGATTTCGAGGTGGCCAAAGCGATGCTGAGCGAAGGTCTGGCGCCGGACGTGATCAGCAGCGACGTTCATCTCTACTGCGTCGACGGGCCGGCCTTCGACATCCTGATCTGCATGTCGAAACTGCTGGCGCTCGGCATGCCGCTGGTCGAAGTGCTGCGCGCCGCAACACAGCGGCCGGCCGAAGCGATCGTCAGGCCCGATTTGGGCAGGCTTGCGGTTGGCGCGGTCGGCGACATCGCGGTGCTGCGGCTGCGCACGGGGCGCTTCACCTTTGTCGATTCGGTCGGCGCCTCGCTGGTTGCCGAGCAAAGGCTGGTCTCGGACGGCATCGTGGTCGGCGGCAGTTGGTGGCCGAACGAGGCGGTGGACGATCTTGGCGAAACCGAGCGCTTCGAAGCGCATGGGCACGGCACGCATGTCGAGGTGGCGAGCCGGCATTTCGGACGTAGCCACGATTGAGGCTGGCGTATGATTAAGTCATATCCCATATTATGAAGGGGCAACGAGGAGACGACCATGCGAACCACTCAACCTCTGACCATCACCCTGCCGCTCGACATGGCGCAGATGGTGAAGGACAAAGTCTCATCGGGCGAGTATGCCACCGAAAGCGAGGTCATCCGTGACGGCCTGCGGACTTTGGCTGCCCGCGATGCGGCCATCGAGCGTTGGCTGCGCGAAGAGGTCGCCCCGACCCTCGAGGATGCACGCGCACATCCTGAACGTCTGTTGACCGCGGACCAGTTGCGCAAGAACCTGTCCAACCGTATCGATGCCGTCACTGCCAAATCCCGCTCCGGGACATGAAATATGAGGTCAGGTTTCATGCTGCAGCTGAACGGGATATTGCCGAGCTGCTGGCAGAGCTTGCGCCCAAGGCCGGCGCCGCCACCGCGCTGCGGTTTGTCAACCGGATCGTCGATTATTGCCTCAGCTTCGAGACCTTCCCCGAACGCGGTACGCGCCACGACGACATCGCGCCTGGGCTACGCACGGTGGGCTGGCGACGGCGCGCGACAATCGCATTCGAGATCGTCGGGAGCAGGGTAGTGATCCTGCGTATTTCTCTACGCAGGCCGTACGCTCGACCTGTCGGAGGAGGAAGAATAGCGCCAACGGTGAGTAGCGAACGCGCTTGCCCACAAGCGGGTGGGCCACGCCGCGACCATCCTCCACTTGAACGGATAGCTCGGACTACCGCCCCGGCGCTCCATAAACCGGCGTCGCTATGCCTTCCATGCGGGCCTTGATCTGCAGCGCGACGTACTTCGAATAGAAGCGCGACAGCGCCAGATTGCCGCCGTGGAACCACAGCGCTTCCTGCGCCGTCGGCTTCCACATGTTGCGCAATTCGCCTTGCCATGGCCCGGGATCGCCTTTCACGCCCGAGCCAATCCCCCAGCACGGCCCGACCTTGTCGGCGACTTCGCGCGAGACGATCGCCGCCACGGTTTCGTTCATCGAGAGATAGCCGGTGCAAGCGATGATTGCGTCGGCTGCCAGTTCGGTGCCGTCGTCGAAGAGGATGCCTGTCGGCGTCAGCGACTTGATCCCGACGCCGCTGCGGATGCCGATCTCGCCGTCGATGATCAGGTCGCAGGCGCCGACGTCGATGTAGAAGCCCGAGCCGGTGCGGTAGGCCTTCATCAGGAGCCCGGTCTCGTCGTCGCCGAAATCGATGGCGAAGCCGGCGCCGCGCAAGCGGTCGTAGAAAGCCGCGTCGCGCGCCTTGATGATGTCGTAGAGCGCCCGCTGGCCTTGCGGCAGCAGCGCGAACGGCGTCGAGGCGACGATCATGTCGGCCTTCTCCGTGGTAATGCCGCGGGCCAGCGCCTTTTCCGAAAAGATCTCGAAACCGATCTCCATCAGCGTGTCCGACTTGACCACCGTCGTCGGCGAGCGCTGGACCATGGTCACCTCGGCGCCGCTCTCCCAGAGATCGACGCTGACGTCATGGCCGGAACTTGCCGCGCCGATGACGGCGACCTTTTTGCCGCGGAATTTCTCGCCGCTGGAATACTGGCTGGAATGCAGGATCTCGCCCTGAAAGATATTGGCGCCCGGCAGGTCGATCTGCCTGGGCGGGCCATAAGCACCGGTTGCAAAGACGATGTGCCTGGGCTTCAGCACGATGCGCTCGCCGGCGCGGTCGAGCTCGACCGTCCAGACCTTTTCGGTCTCGTCGTAGGAAGCGCTCACGCATATGGTGGAGGTCCAGTAGTTGAGCTCCATGACGCGCGTATACATCTCCAGCCAGTCGCCCATCTTGTCCTTGGGCGTGAACACCGGCCAGTTTTCGGGAAACGGGATGTAGGGCAGGTGATCGTACCAGACCGGGTCGTGCAGCACGAGCGAGCGGTAGCGATTGCGCCAGGAATCGCCGGCCTGGGCGTTCTTCTCGATGACGATGGCCGGCACGCCCAGCTGCCTGAGCCGCGCCCCCAGCATGATGCCGCCCTGGCCACCGCCGATGACCAGGCAGTAGGGCTGTTGGCTAACGCCGAGGTCACGCGCCTCGCGGCGCCTCGCCTCCAGCCAGGTTTCGCGCTCGGGATCCGCCTTGTGGCGGACGCCCAGAGGCCGCGCCGGGCCTTTGCGCTCCTCAAACCCTTTGAGATCGCTCATCGCCGTGAACAGCGTCCGGCATTTGCCGTCCCTGAGGCGCATGATGCCATGGCCCCACGCCGATGACGTCTCGAAAGAAAACCAGGCCTCGATCGTGCCTTCGTCCGAAGTCGCTTCGCCGCTGAGCTGCCATCGGGCAGGCTTTGTCGTTGCCAGCGTCGCCGTCAGCATGTCGCGAATCGCGGCCGCCCCCTCCATCGTCTTGATATTCCAGGTGAAGGTCAAAAGATCGCGCCAGTAGCAGTCCTCGACGAACAGGTTGACTACGGCCTCGACGTCGCCCGCCTCGAGCGCCCTGGCAAAGGAGCCGAGCCAGGTGGCAGCCTGTTTCGAGGGTGCAATGTCGAGCATCTGTCTTCCCTAACTTCCAGAGACGGTGGCGCTGCCCTCATTCTTAGCCTTTCCCGGTTCTTTGTGGGAGAGGGTGAGGGCAGCGCAAACAGTCCGCAAGCCTGAGGGCGCAGCGCAAGGCTGAAGCGACTGCCGCTGCGGTCAGGCCCGCGCGCGGGCCTGATCCGAACCGCTATCCAGCCATGCAAGATCGTCCGGCGAAAGTGAGATGTCGAGCGCCTGGAGGCTGTCTTCCAATTCGTCGAGCGAGCGCGGTCCGATCAGCGGGACGGACGGGAAGGGCTGCGCCAGGACATAGGCGAGCGCGACGTGGATCGGGCTTTTGCCCAGCCGCTTGGCGAGCTCGATGGCACGGTCCCGACGGCCGAAATTCTTGTCCGAGTACCAGACCCGGACCAACTCCTCATTGTCGCGCCGGTCGCGGCCGGCGCGGTCGGTGAAGAAGCCACGGCCCTGGCTCGACCAGGCGAAGTTCGGCATCTGCCGGGCGGTAAGCCAGGCCTTCCACGCGTCGCTGGAGGAGGTGACACAGCCTGCCCAGATCGGCTCCAGCATCTCGGCCAGCGAGAAATTGTTGGAAAGCGCGCCGGGCTTCTGCTTGCCGGTGCGCTCGGCATAGGCAATCGCCTCGTCCATGCGTTCCATCGTCCAGTTCGAGCCGCCGAACGGACCGCGAATGCGGCCGGCCTTGACCTCGCGGTCCATCGCGTCGACGAATTCGTCGACCGGCACATCCGGATTGTCGCGGTGCATGAAATAGACGTCGATATGGTCGGTCTGCAGCCGCTCGAGCGACTGGGTGAGCTGCTTGCCGATGACGTCGGGATAGCAGAGCGGCGAGTGCGCGCCCTTGCCGATGACCACCGACTGCTCGCGCACGCCGCGGTTTTTCAGCCATTGGCCGAGCAGCGTCTCGGTATAGCCGGAACCGTAGACGAAGGCGGTGTCGAACAGATTGCCGCCGGCCTCGAAACAGGCGTCGAGCAGGATGGCGCCCGACGAGAAGGTACGGAAATCCTCGAAGCCGAGCGCCAGGCACGAGGCGGGCCGCGGCAGGCCCGGAATGCCGCGCTTGGGGATGGCGGTCCCGCCGGCGCGCAGCTTCCGCCCGGAGATCGTGTTGACGCGCTTTGCCGGTTTCTCGATGTCATATTCGAGCCCGATTGCGGCCCGCCATTTGTCGAGCACGCGCAGATTGCCGAGACTGTCGGCCCAGCCCATGCCGGGCCAGGCGAACTCCTGCTTCCCGCCGAGAATGGCCTCGCCGGCGGCATCGACCTCGAATGCGTAAAGCCAGCCGTCCTCCTTGACCTCGACCACCTCGGTGTCACCCGGACGGATGATGCGGATTTCGCCGGTACCGCCTTGCTTGCCGCCGGCAAACCAGAAATCCGCCACCTCGATGCGGCCCTTGCTGCCGAGAACGCGCAAGACATTGTCCTGCGCGAGCGAGATGCTGCCGGAGACTTCCGCGACGATCCCGCCCGGAAAATGCAACAGCGCCGACGCCCATTCGTCGACGCCGGATTGGCCGAGATGCGCAGCGCCGACGACTTTGTCCGGCTCGGCGAAGGGCTTTCCCGCCGCGGCGCCGGCAATCAGCCGCGCCATCGAGACGGGATAGCCGCCGACATCGAGAATGCCGCCGCCGGCGAGATCCTTGGCGTAGAGACGGTGCTCCGGCATGAAGCCCGGCATGGCGAAGCCGAAGCTGGATTTGATCATCTTGATGTCGCCGATCGCGCCGGCCCTGATCAGCTCGACCAGCTTGGCCGTCTGCGGATGCAGCCGGTACATGAAGGCTTCGCCGAGAAAGGTGCCGGCCTTGCGCGCGGCATGGATCATGGCGTCGGCCTCGAACGCGGTCAGGCCAAGCGGCTTTTCGCAAAGCACATGCTTTCCGGCCTCGGCCGCCTTGATCGCCCATTCGGCATGGCTCGGATGCGGCGTCGAAATATAGATCGCATCGACATTCGGATCGCCAAGCAAAGCCTCGTAGCCGTCGAGGATGCGGGCGCCGGGGAAAGCATCGGTGAGCCCCGCCTTGCCCGGATTACGCGCGCCGATGGCGACCAATGTGCCGGTGCGCGAATGGGCGACGCCGCCGGCAAAGGCCTTGGCGATGTTGCCGGGCCCGAGAATGCCCCAGCGAATTTTTTCTGGTTTGGACGTCATGTCAAATCTCCGTGGGGTGGCCGCGAGCAATCGCGATCGGACAAAAGAAAGATGGGTTAGCGAATGCGTGCGCCGGTGGCGTCGAAGAGAAGCGAGCGGTCGGCTTTGATCGACACCACCAGGTCGTCGCCATTCGCGCGATGCCGCGAGGCCTCGCGCTCGATGATCAGTTCCTCGCGCCCGCCCCCGGTCCCGGAATTGGCATAGACATAGCTCACCGATCCCAAGTGCTCGGCGACGTCGGCCTTGAGGGTAAGGTCGCAATCGCCCTGGCCGGCGTCGAAGAAATGCTCCGGCCGCACGCCGAGCACGACATCGCCGCCTATCGCAGGCAGGGCATCGGAAAGCGGCTTGCGCAGTCGCGCGCCGCGATGGTTGATCAGTTCGACGACCGCTGCGCCGTTGTCGGCGCCAACCAATTTCGCCGCCAGAAAATTCATCTTCGGCGAGCCGACGAAGCCGGCAACGAAGCGGTTGGCGGGGTCGTCGTAGAGATCGAGCGGCGCGCCGATCTGCTCGATATTGCCGGCGTTGAGCACGACGATCCTATCGGCCAGCGTCATCGCCTCGGTCTGGTCGTGCGTCACATAGACCATAGTAACGCCAAGCTCCTTATGAAGGCGCGATATCTCGACGCGCATCTGCACCCTGAGCTCGGCGTCGAGATTGCTGAGCGGTTCGTCGAACAGGAACACTTGCGGCTCACGCACGATGGCACGGCCGATGGCGACGCGCTGGCGCTGGCCGCCCGACAATTGCCGCGGCCGCCGCTTCATCAGCTCGGCGATGCGCAGGATTTCGGAAGCCCGCTTCACCCGCCGCTCGGTATCTGCCTTGGGGTTGCCGGTCATTCTCAGGCCGAAGCTCAGATTCTGCTCGACCGTCATGTGCGGATAGAGCGCGTAGGACTGGAACACCATGGCGATGCCGCGATCGGCCGCCTCGACGTCGTTCACCACTTTGCCGCCAATGGCGATCTCGCCGTCGCTGATGTCCTCGAGCCCGGCGATCATCCGGAGCAGCGTGGACTTGCCGCAGCCGGAAGGGCCGACGAAGACGACGAATTCGCCATCATCGATGTCGATATTGGCGCCGTGGACGATCTCGAAGACGCCGAAGCGCTTGATGACGTTTTTGAGTGTGACTGCCGCCATGCTGATCCTTACTTGATGGCGCCGGCGGCGATGCCGGCAACGAAATGGCGCTGCAGAAGCACGAACACGACGAGCATTGGCGCTGTCAGCATCACCGCGCCCGCCATGATGCCGCCCCAGGACACCTTGGTAAGACCGATCAGCGTGCCGAGCGCCACGGGCGCGGTCATTGCGCCCGGCTTGGAATTGATCAGCAGCGGCCAGAGATAGTTGTTCCAGGAGGCAAGGAAGAGGATGATGGCGAGCGCCGCCAGCATCGGCCGCGCCAGAGGCAGTGCGACGAACAGGAATATCCGCCATTCCTTGACGCCCTCGACCTTGGCGGCGTCGAACAGCTCGTGCGGCATCATCGAAAAACTCTGCCGCATGAACAGCACGCCCAGCGAGTTGAACAGCGGCGGCACGATCAGCGCCACCCAGGTGTTGGCGAGCTTGAAGTCGCGCGCCACCATGATGAATTGCGGTATCAGCACGACCGCATAGGGCAGCGTGATGGTGCCGAAGATGATGGCGACGACCATGCCTTTGCCGAAGAAGTTGTAACGCGCCAGCGCCCAACCGGCCATCGAGGTCAGCATCACCGACAGGAAGGTATAGGTCACCGCCACCGAGACGGAGATGCCGATGGCGCCGATGAAATTGGTGCCGCGCTGCAGATTGCCGACATTGTCGATGAAGTTGCCATGCGGCAAAAGCTCGATGTCGGGGCTGAAGATGCCGTTGTCGGGCATCGTCGAAAAAACCACCATCATCCACAGCGGAAACAACCAGACCAGCGCCAGCGGCGTCAGGAACAGATGCAGCGCGATGCTGCGTCCCAATCTGGCCTGGGAACGGCTGATTCTTGAACGCGAGGTCATTTCGGTTCCCTCGTCAGCCATATCTGTACCAGCGAGATGGCGATCGCCAGCCCGGCCATGGTGTAGGCGATGGCCGAAGCGTAGCCGAAATTGAGCGACCGGAAGCCTTGGCGGTAAAGCAGCAGCCCGAGCGTTTCGGTGCCGCCGCCCGGCCCGCCGCGCTCGGTGATTAGGAAGGGCTCGGTGAACAGCTGCATGGTGCCGATGATCGACAGCACGGCGCAGAACACGATGATCGGCTTGAGCAGCGGCAGCGTGATGTAGAAGAACTGTTTGACCTTGCTGACCCGGTCCAGGGTCGCCGCCTCGTAGACATCCTCGGGAATCGACTGCAGGCCGGCGAGCAGGATGATGGCGTTGTAACCGGCCCAGCGCCACGTCACCGCCATCATGATGACCGCCATCGCCGGGGTGACGTTGGTAAACCAGTCGACGCTGGGCAGGCCGATGCTGTTCAGCAATTTGTTGATGATGCCGTAGTCGAGATTGAACATCAGCCGGAAAACCGCCGAATAGGCGACTTCGCCAACCACGACCGGCGCGAAGAAGGCAAATCGGAACAGGCCACGCGCCTTGAGCAGCGGCGAATTCAAAAGCACCGCCATCACAATCGCCAGCGAAATCATCACCGGCACCTGGATGACAAGGATCAGCAATGTGTTCTTCAAGGCATTGAAGAAGGCCGGATCGCCGATCAGCCGGCCCCAGTTGAAGGTCGGCGCGAACCGCCACGGCACGGTGCGCGTCGCCTGGAACGAGATCAGGAAGGAATCGATGATCGGCCACAGCCAGAAGATCGAAAAGATCAGCAGATAGGGCGCGAGGAAGCGATACGCCGTAGCGTTCTGGTAGCGCATCGTTTTCCTCCTTTCTGCTTTTCAAGTCTCTTGCCTTCTCCCCTTGTGGGAGAAGGTGGATCGGCGCGTAGCGCCGAGACGGTTGAGGGGTGATGGCCGGAGTGCCGCCGGCACCAAGCTGGAGCACCCCTCATCCGTCGCCGTCGGCGACACCTTCTCCCACAAGGGGAGAAGGGGAGCCGCGCACCGGAGCCGTCTCGTCTAGATCACGACTTGACCGGCAGGCCGGTCGCCGCGGCGATCTGGCTTGCGGCATCGTCGAGCGCCGCCTTGGCGTCGGGGTAGCCGCCGGCCAGATATTTGGTCTGCACCGCGCGGATGATGATTTCGGCGTCGCTCTGGAACGGCGTGCCGCGGCTGGGGACGACCTTCGGCAAGGTGCCGAGGATGTCCTTCCACACGGCTTGGCCGCCCCAATAGGGCAGGCCTTCGGAGACATAAGGGTCGTTGAGCGCCGAAATCAGCGACGGCACCAGGCCGAAGCCTTTCAGCATGGTGATCTGGCCCTCATTCGTCGCAAGTGTGTATTTCAGATAGGCGTAGGCGGCTTCCTTGTTCTTCGACACCGAGGTGATGGCGAGCGAGGAGCCGCCGAGATTGGCGGCGCGCGGACCGTCGGCGGTCAGGCTCGGCATCAGATAGACGCCCCATTTGCCTGCCCCATCGGGCGATTCGGTGCGCACGGTGCCTTCATACCAGCCGCCATACATCTGCGTGGCCACCTTGCCGGCGGTGTTGTTGGTGATCTTGGTGCTCCAGTCGGCAGAGGAAATGATGCCGGCGTCCTTCATCTCCTTGATCTTGGTCATGGCATCGACGCATTTGGGCTGGTTGACGGTGATCGATTGACCGTCGGCGGAGAAGTAGGCGCAGCCCTGCTCGTTGGAAATCATGCGGAAAAATTCGGAATCGCCGTTGAAATCGGCGTTGGTCATCGTCACACCGGGATTGGCGGCCTGGATCTTCTTGGCGGCGGCGATGAAATCGTCCCAGGTCTTGATCGAGGACGGATCGACGCCGGCCTTCTCGTAGAAGTCGCGGCGATAGAACATCGCCACCGGGCCGGAATCCCAGGGCATCGCATAGGCCTTGTCATCAACCTCGAGCTCGGTGCGCTTGAAGTCGGGGAATTTTGCCTGGTCTTCGGCGGTGTAGCCGAGCGTGTGCAGGTCGACGAAGCAATCCGGGAACTGGCTCCAGTAGTTTTCGGCTTCGCCGTTCTCGATCGTCACGATGTCCGGCAGCCCCTCGCCGCCGGCGGCGCAGCCGGCGATCGACTTGTCGTAGGTCGGCTGGTTGCCGAGGTCCTCGACGGTCACCTTGATGTCGGGATACTGCTTGTTGAAGCCCGCTATGGTGGCCTTCAGCGACGAAGCGGCGATATTCCAGCTCCAGATCGTGATTTCACCGGACTGCGCAAAGGCCGGGCTGGAGCCCAAGGCAAGCGCGAGCGCGGCGCAGGTCAATTTTATGCGCATTGAAATCCTCCCATTTCAGTTGCTCTCTGTTTGCGAGCGTGGCTAGACTAGGCTTCGAGAACGCCTTGTCCGCGACAAAGGGAATAAGAAATGAGCGGAAAGTAAGATGCCGGAAAGGCCGTTTTACCAGCCCGGCGCCAGCAGCGTGGAGGGCCTGCCGCTGCTGCTGCAGATGTTCCACACCCAGCCCCTGGTGATGCTCAAGCCGCATTGGCACGCCCAGGTCGAGGTGAATTTCATCGTGCGTGGCGCCGTGCATTACCGCATGGACGGGCACGGGCTTTCGCTCTCTGCGGGCGACATGTGCCTGTTCTGGGGCGGCCTGCCGCACCAGATGGACGAAGCCTCCGACGATGCCATCTACGCCGGCGCGCATCTGCCGCTGGTGCATTTCTTCCGGCTGCATTTGCCCGTAGAGGTCCGCAACAGGCTGATGACCGGGGCGACGCTGGTGACCGACGCCACCGACCGGTCGGACGACCACAATTTCGAGCGCTGGAACCGTTATGCCCGCTCCGGCGACCCGGTCAAGGCCGAGCATGCCGTCAACGAGCTTTTGCTGCGGCTGGAGCGGGTGCGCTTCGAGCCTTACCGGCTGGTGCCCGAAACCCCAGCCGAACAGGAGATAGGCAGTCCCTTCGATCAGCAATCGCTGCGCAATGTCGGGCGCATGTGCGACTTCATCGCCGAGAATTTCCTCTACGAGATCGATTGCGTCGACATCGCCGCGGCGGCCGACATCCATCCCAAATACGCGATGAGCATCTTCAAGAAATCGACCGGCATGACGCTCAACGAATATGTGAATTTGCTGCGCCTTAGTTACGCGCAGGCGCTGCTGATGCATCAGGATGCCAATGTGCTGCGCGTCGCCATGGAATCGGGCTTCGGCTCGCTCAGTGCCTTCAACAAGTCGTTCCGCAAGCTTTCCGGCATGTCGCCGTCGGATTTCCGCAGGGGCGTGGCCGGCGCCAGATAACGGCTGGATTCAGCCGATAATACCCAGGCGCCTCGGCAGGCGGTTCATCGGCAGCGGCCCGTTGGCGGCGATCAGGAACTGGTCCTCGAGATTGAAGCTGGCGAGACCGTCGATGTAGAGTGGGATCTCGAACGCCAGCACCATGCCGGCTTCGATCACGACATCGCTGTCGGCCGCAATGAACGGCCATTGCTCGGAAAACACGGAATGGCCGACGCTGTGGCCGAAATGGCCGCGGCGATAGGAACGCAGGCCCTGGCGCGCCAGGCTTTCGCTGGCGGCGCGATGCACGGCGGCGAGCGGCTTTCCGGGCATAAGCGCGGCAAGCCCATCGGCGAAGGCGCGTTCGGCTATCGCATGCAATTCGGCCTGTTCGGGCGACGGCGGCCCGAAGGTGAAATTCCGCGACATGTCGGAGGCATAGCCGTTCACGCTGCACACCATGTCGGCCTTCAGCGGATCGCCGGCGGCGGCGACCGCGTCGGCGCCTTTTGGGCGAGCGCCCAGCGTGACGTATTCGGCCGTCGAGATTTGCAGCGACGACCCGGAGGCTGCATCGGCGACGTCTTGCCGGTAAAGCGCGACCAGCTCAGACTGACGCATGCCGGTCGCCGCATGCTGCTGCAGCCGCGACAGGCCGGCTTCCGACAGGACGATGCCCTGCTGCAGAAGGTCGATTTCGCTTTGCGATTTGATTGCCCGCAGCCTGTCGATAATCGGCGAGCCGTTGACCAGGGCAATGTCCGGCAACATCGCCTGCATCGCGGAAAAATCGCTGGCCGAGACGAAATCCAGCTCGATGCCGAGTGTCGCACGCTCCAGCCCGAATTCTGCGAGGATCGTTTTCAGCTCGCGGACGGAGCGGGCAAGCTCGAAGGTCGCCGGACGTGAAAAGCCGGGGGCGCGGCCAACCAGGCCGGCCTCGATGCGCTGCGCAACGGGCCGGTCGGCCGTCGCCGGCTCGAGCGACGCCGATTCGATCCAGATCGCATGCGTGCGCACCACGGCGCCGGCCATCGCCGCCCGGAGCTGGCCAGCCTGGAAATCCGCCACCACGACGCCGATCGGCAGGTCGCCTCGCCTCGGGATGACCACGAAACCGGCGCCGGCCCGCCGGAACAGGCCGGCCGGGCCGATCCAGGCACCGGTGGCATATTGGAACGCCTCGGGCTCGCAAAGCACCAGCGCCTCGATGCCGGCGCGCTGCATCAGGTCAGTTGCGCGCTCGCGGTCGACAAAGCCGGTCATGGGATCTCCTCGCATGCAATCGAATCCGACGCCGATGCGGCGTCGTTTGGCCTTAGCGTAGATTCAGTGCCGCCGTGGAGCTGCTTTTTTCTCGAAGCGCTGTTCACCTTGAGAGTTGGGCGCCAGGACGGGAAACGAAAAAGCCGCGGCGAACCGCGGCTTTTCAACACAACACAACAAATGGCTGCTTCGAAAGCTTATTCGGTTTCGTCAGAGGTGTCGTCTGCATTGTCTGCCGCGTCTTTCGCTGCCTGTCTTGCCAGCGCTGCCTGCAAGGCCAGAGTGGCCTGTGGTGAGGCCGGTGTCGTCGCAACGACCGCCGCTGCATGAGCAACTCCGGTCGTCGACTTATCCTTGGCCGCGGCGGAAGTGGCGGCTCCGTGTCCCTGCGAGCCGGCCCCGGCCGAGTTTCCGCCGTTACCGTTGCTGCCGCCATTGCCGTTGCCATTGCCGTTGCCACCGGGAGCAGCGAGGACCGGAGACGCGACAAGGGTGAGAGCGGCTACAGTCGCGAATAGACAGGTGCGCGTTTTCATAATTCCTCCTTCGAGTCGCCCTCCCGCCAGGATGGGTTCCAGATGAAAAACGTCAGGACTTCCGAATCCGAAAGTCGGCTTACATAGCTTTGTTCAAATACAGTATTCTACAAGACGGACCTTGGTCCAAAATCGACACGCAAAAGTCCTGAATTTTATCGTCAGCGTACTTCGCACGACCGCAGCGGCGGGATTTTTGCTGCCGGTAGAATTATCCGCTGCCGCTACGGCGCAGCGTGCGTCGACTGACATGAGGTTAGGATCGAGGAGCCCTCGCTGAGATCATTCAAGGCGATTGAGGAACATTCCTCATTTCGTGAAGTTGGGAGCGCAGGCGCGCTTTTGAGGTGCCGCTCTGCGATCTTGGCGCCAGGAATCGCCGACCATTCAACACCGCCCGAAAAATCGGCTGAATTCCGAAAATTAAACCGGCACCACGTCGCCCATGGCGTCCAAAAAGCTAGTGAGTTCAATTGGATGAATGGCTTGCCCGAAAAGATTCGAACTCCTGACCCCCAGATTCTGGTCTGAGAGTCGAGATCTAGGTGGTTCGAACGTGTCCCCTACTCCGTCAACGCTCCGGCTTCCCACGCCAAGGCACATCATGGTTTAGGAGCTTGGCTGAGATGCTCGAAATGAAGTACCCAACCCATACCTTATTCCATTCTGGAGCTTCCACGTTGATCGTAGCGGCCAAGGCCGCCGAGAATCCGAGATGGTCAATACCAGTGAAATGGTGCAGGTTCTTCTGGACCTACGTGGCAAGCAAGCCGCTGAGCAGACGTAGCTTCCTGATTTCAGCATATGGACCCTCTTTGTAATACGAATTGAAAATTGCGCCCTCATGTTTCAGAACAGGTCGGTAGACCCGCGAGGATGGTTTCGAATCCCGCGGGTCGCTACGGTCCTCAAGGCGAGAATTCTAAGAGACGTTCAACAATGACCCAGCACGCAGAAAACGCTCGAATTCTCATGTACAGCCACGACACGTTCGGGCTCGGCCATTTGCAGCGCTGCCGGACTATCGCGCATTCGCTGGTCGAGGATTTCCGCGGACTTCAGGTGCTTATCATTTCGGGTGCGACTATCGCTGGCGCCTTCGACTACCGCGCCCGTGTCGACTTCGTGAAGATCCCCAGCGTCATCAAGCTGCGTAACGGCGAATACACCTCGCTGGAAAAGGACATCGATCTGCATGAGACGCTAAGGATGCGCCAGTCGATCATCCGCCATACAGCTGAGACCTTCCGGCCGGATATCTTCATCGTCGACAAGGAACCGCTCGGCCTGCGCGGTGAGATTGAGGACACGCTGTCCTACCTCAAGACGCGGGGCACCACGCTGGTGCTTGGCCTGCGCGAGGTGATGGATGCGCCGCATCTGCTCGAAGCAGAGTGGGCACGCAGAGACGTGATGCGCAAGATAGGCGTCTTCTACGACAAGGTCTGGGCCTATGGTCCGCCGGATTTCTACGATCCGTTGACCGGCCTGGATGTACCCCCGGCTGTCAGGGCAAAGATGAGGTTCGTCGGTTTCCTGCAACGGAGCCTGCAGCGGAACGAGTTGCCCGGCCACCGGCCCGAGGGCGACTATATCCTCGTTACCACCGGTGGCGGCGGTGACGGCGCCGATCTGATCCACGACGTCATCGATGCCTATCAGCAGGATCCGCAATTGCAGCATAGAGCCCTGATCGTGCTTGGGCCTTACATGCCGGCGCGCAAGCGCAACAAGCTGCTCAGGAAGGGGTCCAAGATCCCCTACATCAAGATCATCGAGTTCGACAACCGCATGGAAGACCTGATTGCCGGCGCCAAGGCGGTAGTGGCGATGGGCGGCTACAACACCTATTGCGAGATACTGTCTTTCGACAAGCCGGCGCTGATCGTGCCGCGCGTCGAGCCCCGCCGGGAACAACTGATCCGCGCACGGCGCGCAGCCGAACTCGGCCTCATCGAGATGCTTTTGCCGGAAGAAGCCGAGGATTCCCGGCGGTTTGCAGATGCACTGAAGGTGCTGCCGGACCGGCCCCGCCCATCGCAGAGCAATCCGCATCTGACGCTGGAGGGGCTGCCTCACATTTCCGAAATCGTCGCGGAACTGCTCGACCGGCGGGCCGGCCATCACCTTTCGGTCATTGAAGGAATGACCTGAGTTGCAACATCGCAAGATCGTCGTGGTTCTGAAGGGTTATCCGCGGCTGTCCGAAACCTTCATCGCGCAGGAACTGCTCGGTCTTGAGCGTGCGGGGTTCGACCTGATACTCGTCGCGCTCAGGCGGCCGACCGACGAAAAACGCCACCCCGTGCATGACGAGATCAAAGCGCCCGTCCATTATCTACCGGAATATCTGCATGAAGAGCCGCTGCGCGTGCTTCGCTCGCTGTTTGCCTATCTGCTGCGTCCGGGCTTCTGGCGCGCGCTCGGATCGCTGGCTGCCGATATGCCCCGCGACTTTACGCGCAATCGCGCGCGCCGCTTCGGGCAAGCGCTCGTGCTGGCGGCCGAATGGCCGGAAGACGCGGCCTGGCTGCATGCACATTTCGCGCACACACCGGCATCGGTGACGCGCTATGCCAGCCAGCTTCGTGGCCTGCCCTGGACCTGCTCGGCCCATGCCAAGGACATCTGGACTTCGGCGGACTGGGATCTGGCCGGCAAGCTTTCCTCGGCGCGCTGGACGGTCACTTGCACGAAAACCGGCTTCGACCGTCTGAAAAAACTCGCTAACGGCAACTCGTCTGTGCACCTGAGCTATCATGGGCTCGACCTTGATCGCTTCGGCAGTTTCGGCGAGGCGCGAAAGCAGCATGACGGCTCGGCGCCGGACGAACCGGTTGTCGTCCTGAGTGTCGGGCGCGCCGTTGAAAAGAAAGGTTACGATACGTTGCTGCAGGCCCTTGCCCTGTTGCCCGGCGATCTGGCGTGGCGTTTCGAGCATATCGGCGGCGGCGAGGAACTGGAACGGTTCAAGGCGCTAGCGCAAAAGCTCGGCCTGGATGGTCGAGTCTCTTGGAAGGGCGCGCTTGCGCAGGAGGAAGTGCTTGAGCACTACCGCCGCGCCGACATCTTCGCCCTGGCTTGCAGGATCACCGCAAATGGCGACCGCGACGGTCTGCCGAACGTTCTGGTGGAGGCGGCTAGCCAGCGGCTTGCCTGCGTGTCGACCGATATTTCCGGCGTGCCGGAGCTTTTATCGCCGGATGAAACCGGGTTGCTGGTTCCGACGGAAAACCCGATTGCCCTGGCACAGGCGCTGGAGCGCCTGATCCGTGATCCCGTGCTCCGCGACCGCCTCGGCGACGCCGCGGAGCGGCGCGTGCGCGGCAATTTCGATCATATGGCAAGCATTGGACAGCTCAAGGAACTGTTCGAGCGGGAGTGGCGGGCCGCCGAATGAAGCGGCTGCGCGCTTTCTTCTATGTCCAGCACCTGCTCGGCATCGGCCATCTCGCGCGCGCCAGCCGCGTTGCAGCGGCTCTGGTCGAGGACGGGTTTGACGTAACTGTCGTTACCGGCGGAGCGCCGATCGCCGGGTTTCCGGGACTGGGGATAAAATCTGTAACCCTGCCACCTGTCACCTCCGGTGATGAAGGATTTTCCGGACTTGTCGACCTGCAGGGCAACCCGATCGACGATGATTTCAAGAAATGGCGTTCGGAGATGCTGCTGCAGGCATTCCGGGATTGCAGGCCTGATATCGTCATTGTCGAGGCGTTTCCATTTGGGCGCCGGCAGATGCGTTTCGAACTCTTGCCGCTGATCGAGGCCATCGACGCGACGTCGCCCAGACCGCTGCTGGCGACGTCCGTCCGTGATATTCTCCAGGAGCGCGTCAAGCCGGGCCGAAACGAGGAAACGGTCGATCTCATCAACAGGCATTTCGATCTTGTTATGGTCCACGGCGATCCGGCTTTCGCAACCATCGACAGGACATTTCCACTGGCTGGGGCGATCAGGGCCGAGGTCACCTACACAGGGCTCGTTGCCGCGCCGCCATCGCCCGCGGCCTCCGAGCGCTTCGATGTTCTGGTGTCGGTTGGCGGCGGGGCTGCCGGAAAGAGCCTTGTCAGCTCCACCATCGCAGCGGCGCGGAATGCCAACAACGCTTGGAAATGGTGTTTGATCACCGGCCCAAACCTGCCGAAAGACGAGTTTGACGCGATCGCACGCGATGCCACGCCGGGCCTGTCCATCTTCCGGTTCCGCGAGGACTTCGCCAGCCTGCTGACCGGCGCCCGCCTGTCAGTCTCGCAGGCGGGTTACAACACGGTCTGCGATGTCCTGCGCGCGGGTTGTCGCTCCCTGCTCGTTCCATTTGCCGCCGGCGGCGAAACCGAACAGACGGTTCGCGCCCTGATGCTCGAAGAACTCGGTCTTGCAACGGTGCTGATGGAAAAGGACCTAACGCCTGAAGGTTTGGCGCAAGCGATCGGACAGGCGCTTGTGGGACCGACGCCATCCGCGCATCGCCTCGATCTGCAGGGCGCGCGTCGCTCGGCGCAAATCCTGCGCGAGCGGTATCGAACATGGTCCCTAAATGTGGCGCCCGGTTTCGGAAAAGTTCATGATCAAACAGACGATAGATCCTAGAGCAACTCATCGTTTCACGCCGAACCGCTCTATCTCTTTGTTTTGACGCAATTCCAAAGGGAAAGCGTTACGCGCTTTCCCGGGAAAACCGTTTCACACTTTTCCTGGAATTGCTCTAAAGCGTCGCGTCTGGTGAGATTCGTGCGACGCGCATCAAGTCCTGTTTTTATGCGTGTCGTTGTCCCAAAACCGCTACGCACTTTGCGCGAAATGCATCAAACAGTTCCAATCAGCATGAAGCGCGTATAATTTTTTGTCGGCAGTTCGCCGGAGAACCGCACCTCCCGTAGCGCCGCCATTTCCTCGAAGGCTGCAAGCGAAGCCACGCAGTTGATGTGCGTCGGCTCGCTGAAATAATCGTTCGATTGCAGCAGTACATTCGTGCCCGGCGGAAGCAGAGCAAGCCAGGCGCGCAGATCGGCTATGTGTTCGCAGCTCGTATTGACCATCAGGTCGGGCCGCCCGGCCGCATAGTCGAGTGCGTACATATCTGCAGTCAGTGCCCGGAACCGGTCGCCGGCTTCCCGGTTGAGGGTCCGGGCGACCGGCGCGACTTCGGGATCGATGTCGATGCTATCGACCGCCGCGATGTCGAAGCGGGCATCGTTGAAAAGCATTGCCGGCAATACGCCGTACCATCCACCCAGGACCCATATGCGCTCGAACCGGCCGCCGCAGCTTTCGAACAGCCTGTCGAGCGCCCACATCTTGCAGGCGACCTGCTTGTGGTTGAAGGCGTTGGCGATATCGGCCTTCGAATGCTTGGCGACGACGCGCGCCAGCCCTGACACGAGAGGGCAGTTGACATAAGCAGCAATTCCCCGCGTGAGGTCCAAGGCTTGCTCGTGCCAGTCCATGGCATTGCGTGGTTGCGTGACATCCATCATAATTCGTCTTGTATGTTGGGATTTTGGGCGACACAACGCAATCTTGCCTCCCGCAAGACTGTTTGATTCCGCGGACGTGATCATGCTGCAAGCCGCTTGGCTATTGCCCGGTGCCGGAGAGAGCCTGTTGCATCTGTCCGGATCATCTACGTCCATCCGCCAGCACCAGCCGCGCGGCTGCGGCCTCGTGCTGCTCGGCTGTTCGCCAAAACCCTACGGAAGCCGCGGACCGTTTGGCCAGCTGCTTTCTTCGCCGATCAACAATGCCCATGTCGTTGCCATCGACCATGCGCCGGAACTGGATCGCGCCGCCTCGCAGGTTCCTTGCGTCGTTGACCGCTGGACAATGTCCGTGCACAGCAGCTTCGAGCTCATCGTTGGCGACGAAGAAATTGCCGATACGCCATTCGCCAGCAGGTGCTTTTACATCCTGCATCCTTCCAACTGAAGGGTCCACAGTCGCATATGGAAGCCAGCCTAGCCCGCTATATCTGGACGCACACCAAGAAGCAGCAGCTCTGGATATTGATGATCGTCGTGCTTTCGATGATCCCGTATTTCATGTCCTTCGACCTGCCGAAGCTGATCGTCAACGGCCCGATCCAAGGTCGCGGCTTCGAGCAACCGGGCGCGACCCAGCCATTCATGAGGCTACACTATAACCTGCCGTTCATTGGAGAGGTCCAGTTCTTCTCCGGTTTTCAGCTCGACCGCATGGAGACCCTGTTTGCCCTGAGCCTTGTGTTCCTCTTACTAGTCGTCATCAACGGCCTGTTCAAATTCTACATCAACACCTACAAGGGCCGCCTCGGCGAACGCATGCTGCGGCGTATCCGCTTCGATCTGGTCGACCGCGTGCTGCGTTTTCCGCCGGTTTACTTCAAGCGGGTCAAATCCGCCGAAGTGGCGACCATGGTGAAGGACGAGGTGGAGCCGCTGGGCGGCTTCATCGGCGACGCCTTCCTGCAGCCGGTGCTGCTCGGCGGCCAGGCGCTGACGGCCATGCTGTTCATCATGATCCAGAACGTCTGGCTCGGAATGATAGCGGTCGTGATCGTGGCGATCCAGATCGTGCTCATCCCGCGAATGCGGCGGCGGCTGATCGTGCTCGGGCGCCAACGGCAGTTGACGGCGCGCGCGCTTTCGGGCCGGGTTGGCGAAATCGTCGACGGCATCGGCGCGGTTCACGTCCACGATACATCAAACTACGAGCGCGCCGACATAGCTGCCCGGCTCGGGCTCATCTTCAAGATCCGCTTCGATCTTTACCAATGGAAATTCATGGTGAAGTTCCTCAACAATTTTCTCGCGCAGCTCACGCCCTTTCTGTTCTACATGATCGGCGGGTATCTGGTCCTCCAGGGGCGGCTGGACGTCGGCCAGCTCGTGGCCGTGATCGGCGCCTACAAGGACCTGCCCGGACCGATGAAGGAACTGATCGACTGGGATCAGGATCGGCAGGATGTCCAGGTCAAATATCAACAGGTCGTTGAACAGTTCACCGTCGAAGGTCTCATCGCGCCGAAAATCGGGGCATTGACGATCGACGATCCCGATCCGATGAGCAAGCCGCTGTCGGCGATCAATCTGTCCATAGCAGACGATGGCGGTGCAATGCTCCTCAACCGCATCTCCCTCCAGGTCAAGCCGGGTGAGACGGTGGCGCTGGTCAGTACCGCAACAGGTGGAGCGGAGGCGCTTGCAGAAGCCTTCGCGCGGCTGAACTGGCCGGACAGCGGAAGGGTCGCTTCGGGCAGCGACGACCTGCTTGAACTTCCCGAAGCAGTAACCGGCCGGCGCATGTCGTATGCCTCGTCGGATGTTTTCCTGTTCCAGGCAAGCCTCCGCGACAACCTGCTCTACGGGTTGAAGCATGCGCCGCTGACATCGGTGCCTTACGACGGTGCTGCGGCAGACCAGCACCGCTGGAACATCCACGAGGCGCGCCGGTCGGGCAATCCGGATCTTGATATCCACAGCGACTGGATAAACTATGCTTCCGCTGGCGCTACCGGCCCGCACGACCTCTTTGAAGCCGTGCGCCGGGTGCTCGACGCGGTTGTTCTGTCGCGCGACATTCTGGATCTTGGCTTGCGCTCTTCGGCCGACCTCACGCGTCACACGGAGCTTGCCAGGCGGATCGTCGAGCTGCGTGCGGCGCTGCGGACCCGGCTGGAACAAGAAGGGCTGAGCGGACTGGTGGTTCCTTTCGAACCGGGCGCCTACAATAAGGAAGCAACGATCGGCCAAAACCTGCTCTTCGGCGCTGCCGCCGGCCCCGAACTGGCCGACAGGGCCCTGGCGGCCAATCCCTATTTTGCGTCCGTGCTGAGGCAAGCCGGCCTCGACCGCACGCTCTATGAAATGGGCCTGGAGATCGCCAAACAGGCGATCGAGCTGTTTGCCGACCTGCCGCCCGATCACCAGTTCTTCCAGCAGCTCGCCTTCATGAGCGCCGAGGAGATACCCGCCTACGAAACCTTGCTGCAACGGCTCAAGAACCGTCCCTACGAGGCGGTTTCGGAGAACGATCGCGCCATGATCGTCACCTTGAGCTTTGCCTATATCGAGCCCCGGCACCGCTTCGGCCTGCTGAGCGACGAACTGATGAGCAAGATCGTCGCTGCACGCAACCGGTTCTATGAAGACCTGCCGCCCGAGCTGCACAATGCGGTCGAACGGTATGATCCTGCCAAATACATTGCCGCGGCCACCGTCATGGATAATGTCCTGTTCGGCCGTGTGGGCAACAATCATCCCGATGCGCCGGACCGCATACGCTCCATCGTCTATGACATTCTTGACGAACTGGGGCTTTATGGCGAACTTCTGGATGTCGGCCTGGACTTCAACGTCGGCTCCGGCGGCAGGCGGCTGACCGGTGGACAGCGACAGAAGCTCGATGTTGCGCGAGCCTTGCTCAAGCGTCCCGATTTTCTCATTCTCAACCGGCCGCTGTCGGCGCTCGACCAGCGCATGCAGGATAAGGTGCTGCGAAATGTGCTCGAGGAAGCCAGGCGCGACGGTTATTCGCCGGCAATTGTGTGGGTCGTGACGAATCCGGCAATGGCGATGATGTTCGATCGCGTTATCGTCTTCGACTCGGGTCAATTGGCGGAAGACGGAACACAGGAGACACTTTTGGCAGGGAACGGTATCTTCAAGGAACTGTTGTCATAGAGCAACGGACATTCAGATGGGATCATTCTGCCGGTGCACGACATCGGGCTCGCCACCTTTCGCGTGGTTTGTCTCGCGGTTCCGGAAAGAGAATTGATTCCATCTGGGCGTCCGTTGCTCTAGTCTGGCAAACGCGAATTTTGGAAGGTTTGCGACAATGCTGCTCAAGGATGAAGTTGGAATGCTGCAACGCGTTCCCTTGTTCTCTGCCATCGAGCCGACAAAGCTTAAGCTGCTTGCGTTCACATCCGATCGTGTGAGCTACAGCGCCGGCCAGATCCTTTTCCGGCAGGGCGACGAGGGAGACGCCGCCTATGTCATCCTTTCAGGCAGGGCGGATATTCTTGTCGATTCCGACAGCGGACCGATAAAAGTTGCCGAACTGGAGCCAAATTCGATCGTCGGCGAGATCGCCATATTGTGCAACAGCTCCCGCACTGCCACCGTCAGAGCGGCAAGTCCGCTGGAAGCCCTGAGAATCCGCAAGGATCATTTCCTGAGGCTTATGAGGGAGTTCCCGGAAATGACCATCGAGATATTGCGGGTTCTTGCCGATCGCCTAAGCCATACGACGGCGGATCTGATCGACGCACGAAGCGCCAAATAACAAAGGACGTGCGCTCGATCCTCGCCGTCGTGACGGCACTGTCCTCTCGCTGAGAAGGTCACCCGGAGAGAGCCTGTCTCGCCTAGCAGCAGTTGTTTGGATATGATGGGCGAAGGGGTAGCATGGACGACAACGTTTTCCTGGTCAGGTTTTGGGGTGTCCGCGGCAGCATTTCGGTATCAGGGCCAGAATTCTCTCGCTATGGCGGCAACTCAATCTGCGTCGAGATGCGATGCGGTAAGCATACGCTTCTGTTCGACGCAGGCTCTGGCCTACGGCCTGCCGGCGCGGCGCTTCAGGCGTTGGGCGTGACCGATTTCGACCTGCTTTTCACTCATTGCCATTACGACCACATCATCGGGCTGCCGTCTTTTGCGCCGATCTATGACCGGGGCGCCAAGGTTACGCTTTGGTCCGGGCATCTTGCAGGACACATGACGACCCGGCAGATGGTCGATGAATTCATGCGGCCGCCGTGGTTTCCGGTGAAACTGGAGGCCTGCAAGGCAAGCCTCGACTATCGCGATTTCGTATCCGGAGACGTGCTTCGCCCGCACGAAGGGGTGGTGGTCCGAACCGGCAGTCTTATGCATCCGGGCGGCTGCATAGGCTACCGGGTCGAATGGGGCGGCCGCGTCGTGGCGGTGATCACAGACACTGAGCACGAGCCGGACAAACTCGATCAGGCGGTGCTCGGCCTGATCGAAGATGCCGACCTCGTCATTTACGATTGCACCTACACCGAGGAGGAAATGGAACGCCGCCGCGGTTACGGGCACTCGACGTGGCAACAGGGCGTCAAGCTCTGTGAGGCGGCGGGTGCGCGCGGGCTTGCGCTGTTTCACCACGATCCGACACGCACCGACAAGGAACTGGACAAGATCCAGAAACTGGCCAAGGACAGGTTTTCCGGCGCTTTTGCCGCGCGGGATGGCCAGACGCTCAAACTTCCAGTCTCACTGCGCAAAAAGCGCTGAGCTATTTTCCTCTATCTGACGCAATTCCCAAGGGAAAGCGCTACGCGCTTTTCCCGGGAAAACCGTTCACACTTTTCCTGGAATTGCTCTACCGGCGCTGCGCCCGATCAATGTCCTGATCGGAAGCCATGCGCAGGCTTCACTCTGTGCGGTGACCGTGAACAGCCGTTCGAGGAAGAGCCATGCCGATTGATCATGTACGAGATGGTGGGTGAGCAGGCCCACCGGTTCGCCGCCATCGAATGCATGCTGCAATTGCGCGATGATAGCCTGAACCAATAGGCCGTGATCGCGGCAGCCGCGCGTGCCATGCCAATCCATGATGTCGACATTGCTGTTGATGACCGCAAGTGAAGCCGGCCTTGGCGGCCCATAGACCGACAGTGCCGTAAATCCTAACGATCCAAGGTCGGATACCAAGCCGGCGTCGATCCTGTTCCAGGGTGGCACCAGCATCGGAACGGCACGTGCGCCGTGCAGGCCGGTTACGTGCGCCAGCCCGCGAGCCAGATCATCGAGCACCGCCTCGCGTGGCCGATGCGCGCCGAGCTCCTGCTTCTTCTGGCCCTCAGGCGCATGATTTCGGTGCGCCCAGCCATGGATGGCGACCGTGGCATGCGGCGCCTCGTCAAGCCGAACGACAAGCTTCTCGTCAGTCAGGGCGGGAATGACGGCCAGGGTCACCGGAACCGCGAATTCGCCAGTGAGGTCGAGCAGCCGATCAAGCGCAGGCGTCGTATCCACGGCGTCATCGTCGCGCAGCCAGAACTCTGCCTTACGGTCCGCCCGTTGCCGGCTCGCCAGTTCCTCCACCAAGGGTTGCCAGATTTGATCGGATGTCATGAGACCGGGATCGTCGCAAGAAGTTCGGCCAGACGCGCCGCCGCGGCACCGAGAGAACGTTCTTCGAGGATGAAACGTCTGGCTTCTGCGGCCATGATGGATCTTTCGTCGTTACGGGCCAGAAGCCTTTCAATGGCAGAAGCGAACGCCGCCACATCGCCCGGCGGGGTGAGAGACCCGGCCTGGCCATCCCGCACGACCTCCGGCACGCCGGCGATGTCCTGAGCCACAACCGGAAGGCCCGCGGCCTGTGCTTCAAGATAGGCAACACCATAGGCCTCGCCGAAACCCGGCCAGACGTAAATTCCCCCACTGTAGAGGACATCCGGCACGGCGGCTGGCTCAATCGCGCCAAGCCATTCGATACGGTCGGCGGGCAAGCCGGCGAATTGCGCTCTGACCGCTTCGCGGGCAGGTCCGTCCCCGACGACCGACATGGTCCAGGGCAGGTGAGCGATCGAACTCAGCGCCTGCGCCAGCATGCGATAGCTTTCGACTTTGTCGCCCGCGCGCATCATGGCCACGGTAACGAGGCGCGTCGGGCAACCCCGTGCCGGCGTTTCCCGGAATACCGATGTGTCGATGAAGGGCGAAAGCATGCCGAAAGCGGCGTCGGGTACCGCATCTGCCAGTCCCTGACGATCCCTTTGCGTGAAGCAGATGTTCAGCGCCGCCTGTTCGACGGCTCGCGCCACCAACGCTTGCGTATCGGCCCACAAGCCGGTGTTGCGCCGCCTCGAATAGGAGGCTTCCGCTGTCACATAGGGGACACCAAAGGCCAACGCCAGTTCGGGCCCGATCAGGTCGGGCGCCTTGTAATAGGGATGATAGGTGAACCACAGGTCGGGCTTGCCGTCACGATCCCAAAGCCTTGCCAGCCGCGCGGCTTCCTCCCGGGCCTCGATCTTGAGCGCATCGAAACTTTTCGAATCCGGTTCGCGTAGATAGAAGCGCAATTCGGATGCCAGTTCGACGCTATGCCCTCCATGCTCCAGCGCCTTGACCAGCATCCGTGCCATCTGGCGGTCGCCGGAGGCAACGGGATGATTGGGCGACTTCAGCGGCGCGTAGAAGGCAATTCGCATCGCCGGACCCTATCATCGGAAAGCCTGCGCAAGTCAATTTCGAAGCATGAACGACTTCACCTTCAAGCACTGGAATGTGCTATCTGATGCTCATGGAAACAGCTGCCGCGTCCGACCCGTTTGTCGCTTCTTTGCCGGTCTTCGCAAAGTTCGAAAGCGTTGCCGATATCGATAACTATCAGCCGCTCCCCGATAGCTGGGCGCTGGCCACCGCCGACATCGTCGGCTCGACCAGGGCGATCGAGGCGGGGCGCTATAAAACCGTCAATATGGCCGGCGCCAGCGTCATTTCGGCGTTGCTCAATGCGCTGGGTAGGCAAGATCTTCCCTTTGTCTTCGGCGGCGACGGCGCGCTCGTGGCGTTTCCCGGCTCGGCGCTGGAGATCACCCGCAACGCGTTGGCGGCTGTCCAGAGATGGGTGGCGGACGAACTGGATCTGACCTTGCGTGCCGCAATCGTGCCGATAAAGGATATAAGAGCGCAAGGCCTCGACGTTCGCGTGGCGAGGTTCCAGGCCTCCGATGCGGTCTTCTATGCCATGTTCGCCGGAGGTGGCGGCAGTTGGGCGGAAGCCGAGATGAAAGCGGGGCGCTACCGCATCGATCCTGCGCCGGCCGGCGCGCGGCCGGACCTGACCGGCCTCTCGTGCCGCTGGAACCCGATCGAAGCCCGGCACGGCGAAATCGTCTCGATCATAGCCATACCGGGGGCGTCGCGCGATTTGCGCGGTTTTCAGTCTCTGGTTTCCGACATCATCGCCCTTGCCGGCAGGCAGGAACGCGATGGCCACCCGGTGCCGGTGAACGGGCCGGACTACAGTTTGCTGCCCGCCGGCCTCGATATCGAGTCGCGGGCCACGGCGCCGGCAGGACGGCGGTGGCTGTCGAAGCTGTGGATAGTGTTCCTGATGACGCTTACGGCTGTTGCGGATAGATTTGGCTGGACGATCGGCAGATTCGATCCGAAGATCTACAAACGCGAAGTGGCCAGCAATTCGGATTTCCGGAAGTTCGACGATGGCTTGAAGATGACCATCGACGTTGACGCGGATGTGTTGCAACGGATCGAGAACCGGCTGAAACAGGCGGAAGAGGCGGGCATCTGCAACTATGGCCTGCACCGCCAGAAATCGGCCTTGATGACATGCCTCGTCGCATCGCCGCTGCAGCGCGATCACGTTCATTTCATCGATGGCGCCGCCGGCGGCTATGCGATGGCTGCTGCAAGCCTGAAGGCGAAGGTGCCGGTCTGACGGCTTGCGGACATCGATTTTCCGCAATATGCCTCGGGGCTCTTGGGGCCGGTGAGCCTCACCATGGAAGCGGACGGCCTGTCCGAATTGACGGGAAGCAGATTGTTGGACGCCTCACGATCGACATATGACCGTCTTCTGAACCGGATTTCGACGCGTACCGCGCAAGTCGGCGTGATCGGACTGGGCTATGTCGGGCTGCCGCTGGCGGTTGCGATCGCACGCGCCGGCTTCCCGGTTTCCGGCTTCGACATCGAAGCCCAGAAGGTCGAGAGCCTGAACAGCGGCCAATCCTACATCGAGGCGGTGACGTCGACAGCCCTTGCCGGCCAGGTGGCAAGTGGACGGTTCCGCGCCACTGCGGATTTCGCCGAACTAGCCGTCTGCGATGTCATCATCGTCTGCGTTCCGACACCGCTGACGAAACACCGCGAGCCGGATCTCTCCTTTGTCAGGAACACCGCAGGCACCATCGCGAAGCATCTGCGTCTCGGCCAGCTGATCGTGCTGGAATCGACCACCTATCCCGGCACCACCGACGACGTGATCAAGCCCATACTGGAAGAAACCGGCTTGCAGTCGAAGACAGACTTCTTCCTCGGCTTTTCGCCCGAACGCGAGGATCCCGGCAACCGCAGCTTTGAAGTCGCGACGATCCCCAAGGTCGTGGCAGGGGACGGCATTGAAGCGGCGACGCTCGTGCAGGCTTTTTACCAGGGCGTGGTCAAGACCGTCGTTCCGGTTTCCACCACGGCGACCGCCGAGGCGGTCAAGCTGACGGAAAACATCTTCCGCTCGGTCAACATAGCCCTCGTCAACGAGTTGAAGGTCGTGCTCGGTGCGATGGGGATCGACATCTGGGAGGTGATCGAGGCGGCAAAGACCAAGCCCTTCGGCTACATGCCTTTCTATCCTGGCCCTGGACTTGGCGGGCACTGCGTTCCGATCGATCCCTTCTACCTGACGTGGAAGGCGCGCGAATACGAACTGCCGACCCGCTTCATCGAGCTGGCGGCAGAGATCAACACGGCCATGCCGCGTCATGTCGTCGATGAACTGGCGAAGGCGCTGGACCGGCGCTGCGGCAAGGCGCTCAGCCGCTCGCGCATTCTCATCATCGGGCTCGCCTATAAGAAGAATGTGCCCGACATCCGCGAAAGCCCCTCGTTGCGGCTCATTGAACTCATCGAGGAATGGGGCGGCAGGGCAGAATTCCACGATCCGCATGTTACCGAAATCCCGACCACACGGGAGCATATGGCGATCAAGGGGCGTCGCTCGGTCGAATTGACCGAGGCGGCCTTGAAGGATTTCGACGCTGTCGTCGTTGCAACCGACCACGACGCGATCGACTATCAGGCGATCGCGGATTACGCTCGACTGATCGTCGATACACGCAATGTTTTTGGCCGCCTCGGGCTAGCCCGAGAGACGGTGGTGAAGGCCTGACGGCGTCCGAGCCGGCGAATTTGTGGCGGATCAAGGAGATTTCGAGATAGCATGAACACAGCGCAAGCAGAAATTTCTGCCATTCTCATGGATAAGGTTGCCGATTGGCTGACCCAATCGGCGTTGGCGGGCGACGACCTGAAAACATTGGTAAGGGGCTTTTGTGAACGGCTGGCTGCTGCCGGCCTGCCGTTGAAGCGGGTGCATTTGAGCTTTTCGATGCTTCATCCGCTTTATGACGCGCTTGGCTTCACCTGGCTCCGCGGCCAGGGCCTGGAAGTGGAAGGCTTCCGCAATGAGGACGGCGTTCATTCTGACAGATTCCTGACCAGCCCATACTACCATCTGCTCAGCCACAAGCTCGACCATCTGCGGCGCCGGCTCGACCCGTCGGTGCCGTCGGAATTTCCTGTTTTCGATGACCTCAAGCTTATGGGCGTCACCGACTACATGGCTTTCGTCCATCCCTTCAGCGGCAACACCAGTCAGGGCATGATCGGGTCTTGGTCCACCGACAGTGCTGCAGGCTTCAGCGACAGCATGATTTCGGCGCTGCTGCGCATCCAGAACCATCTCGCTATCGCAACCAAGATGGCGGTGCTCACCAAGCTTGCCGACAACATGATGACCACTTATCTCGGCGGCGACGCCGGCAGGCGGGTGCTGGACGGCCAGATCAAGCGCGGCGAGGGCGACACAATCCGGGCTGCACTGGTCATGGCCGATATGCGCGGGTCGACAAGGCTTGCCGAAACCTCCGGCCGCGAAGTCTATATCGATACGCTGAACCAGTTTTTCGATGCCATTGCTGCACCTTTCAATCGCAGAGGTGGGCAGATCATGAGTTTCCTGGGGGATGGCTTCATTGCCGTCTACCCTTGCGAAAGGCACCGTGCGCAGTCCGAGATCGCCTGCCGGGCTGCCCTTGCGGCAGCGCACAAGGCCACCGCGCGCATGATGGATCTCAATCTGCGCAGAAAGGAGCAGCGGTTGGGCGACATTAAATTCGGTATCGGCCTGCATGTCGGCAATGTGATGTTCGGCAATGTCGGGCTTACCGACCGGCTCACATTCTCTGCCTTCGGCTCGGCTGTAAACGAGGTCCAGCGCCTTCAGACCCTGACCAAGAAATATTCGCACAGCGTTCTCGCCAGCGAAGATTTCGCCGGCTATTGCAGCGCCAATAGCTGGCTGACGCTCGGCAAGGAGGAACTGGCGGGCATCAAGAAGAAGCTGACGGTGCTTTCACCCGATTTGTCGGGTGCTCTCGCACTCGATGAAGACGGTGCGCTGGAGCCGATTTACGACCGAATATCGGACGCCGAGCAGGTCATGCTGCTTCATCGCGATGCCGCGCGGCTGTCGGCGGGCGACCCGAGGAAGCTCCAGTAACCGCCACGATCTGATCCGAACGCGTTTGGTATGCAGTCCGGTCGCCGGTTCCGCCAGGGAACTGGCGACTGTTCGAATCCAAGTTGCTCTAGGCTGGCAATGCGATAGTCTCGCCTTCTGGACGTGCCAGAGTGGGGGCTGGTGTGAGAATGAATTTGGGCGTTGATCTACTGCGGATCGAGGATGTTGGCATCTCTTTTGCCATTATAGGGGGACCGTTGCATGCTGTCAGGCGT
This sequence comes from Mesorhizobium sp. M0166, assembly GCF_040322255.1. Taxonomy (NCBI): domain Bacteria; kingdom Pseudomonadati; phylum Pseudomonadota; class Alphaproteobacteria; order Hyphomicrobiales; family Phyllobacteriaceae; genus Mesorhizobium; species Mesorhizobium sp. M0166. The sequence continues at coordinate 165,370 of NZ_JAMYTD010000008.1, forward strand.
GCAAATCTTCGCGTCCTGCCCGGCAAGGTTACCGCGCTTGTGGGCGAGTCCGGTTCCGGAAAATCGGTTCTCAGCCAGGCTGTGATGGGCATTTTGCCGAACACAGCCCATGTTCGCGGCCGTATCCTGTTTTCCGATCCTGAAAAGCCCGGCACGACGCAGGATATCCTGCAGATGCCGCGTGACGGACCCGAAATACGGGCGTTGAGAGGCAGCCGCATCGGCAAGATATTTCAGGAGCCGATGACATCACTGTCGCCGCTGCATACGATCGGCAATCAGGTGAGCGAATCCCTGCAGATTCATACGCCCATGGCTCGGGTGAAGCGCAAGGCGCGGACCGAGGAAATGCTCGGACTTGTCGGCTTTCCCAACCCCAAGCGCGCCTATGACATGTATCCCTTTGAACTTTCGGGAGGATTGCGTCAACGCGCAATGATCGCCATGGCGCTTATCTGCCGGCCCGCCCTGTTGATCGCCGACGAGCCGACGACGGCGTTGGACGTCACCATCCAGGCGCAAATCCTGCAATTGCTGCGCGAGCTTCAGACGAAGCTGAACATGGCGATGCTGCTGATCACGCACGACCTTGGCGTAGTCGCCAATGTAGCCGACGAGGTGGTGGTCATGTACCATGGCGACATCATGGAAGCGGGACCCGTGGAGGCGATATTCCGCCGGCCAGGCCACCCTTACCTGAAGGGCCTGATGGCAGCCGTTCCGCATTTCGACCTAAAGCCTGGCGAAAGGCTACAGGCGCTCCGCGAGGTGCCGGTGAATGTCGAGAACCTGCTCGGCAAGCAGACGGCGCCGGCATCGAAGGGGCCGGACGACCTCCTGCTGTCGGTCAAGGATCTGACAAAGACCTTCACGATCCGCAAGTCCGGATGGTTCGGCGGAGATCATCAAACCTCTGTTCGCGCCGTGGACGGCGTGAGCTTTGATATCAGGCGGGGTGAGTGCCTGGGTCTTGTCGGCGAAAGCGGCTCCGGCAAAACCACCGTCAGCAAGATCCTCATGCGGGCTGTCACCCCTAGCGGCGGCTCTGTGATCTTTAACGGCCGCGATGGTCCGATCGACGTCTTGGAAGCCGAGGGAGACGCGCTGCGCCTGTTGCGCGCGAAAATCCAGATGGTCTTTCAGGATCCGGTTTCGTCGCTTTCACCTCGCATGACGGTGGAGAACATCTTGAGCGAGCCACTGGAAATCCATCAACGCGGCAATGCCGCGTCCCGACTCGCCACGGTCAAGAGCCTGATGCAGGCAATCGGGCTCGATCCGCGCTTCATAAAGCGTTATCCGCACAGTTTCTCCGGCGGGCAGCGTCAGCGTATCGGCATCGCGCGCGCGTTGGCGCTGGGGCCTGAACTCCTGATCTGCGACGAGCCGGTTTCGGCACTCGACGTCTCTGTCCAGGCGCAGATCCTGAACCTTCTGAAGGACCTGCAGAAGGAACTGGGCCTGACCTACCTGTTCATATCCCACAACCTGGCGGTGGTGGACTACATGGCAGACCGCATCGCGGTGATGTGCGGCGGGCGTATCGTCGAGCTCGCGCCGCGCGAAATTCTGCTTAGGAAACCTATCCACCCCTACACGCGCTCACTGGTCGCCGCAGTACCTTTCCCCGATCTCGACAGGCCGATGGATTTCAAGACGCTGAAGCTCAGCGGCGCTTCCGACACCAGCGCATGGGGACCGCAATTCCGCGACGAGGGCGACGAGGATATGCTGTCGCCGCTCGATCTTGGCGGCGGCCACCTCGTACTGGCCCGACGTTCGGCCGATGTCAGCGAGCTACGCCATTGATCAGCCGGCGCACCGTCCTTGGACTCATGGCTTCGGCATTTCTGCCGGGCACGTTGCGCGCCGGCGATCTGGAGCCGGAATTTCTTGAGCCGCAGCTGAAGGCCAGAGCGCTGCCGGCACTCGCCGAACGCCTGCCCAAGCGCCCGCGCGCGTTGAATCTCGCTGCGATGGGCCGGCAGCCCGGCCAATATGGTGGCACGCTGCGCACGATCATCGGCAGCCAGAAAGATATCCGGATGATGACGATCTACGGGTACGCTCGCTTGGTCGGCTATGACGAAAAGCTTAACCTGCAAGCCGACATTCTCGAAAGTTTCGATGTCGCGGATGATCGTGTCTTCACTTTCAAGATACGAGAAGGACATAAATGGTCTGACGGTAGCCTGCTGACGTCGGAGGATTTTCGCTATTGCTGGGAAGATGTCTGGCTGAACGATGAGCTTTCGCAAGGCGGGCTCGCCCCGGCCCTGCTGGCGGACGGCAAGCCGCCACGCTTCGAGATCGTCGATCCGTTGACGGTCCGCTATAGTTGGGATGCGCCCAATCCCGACTTCCTGCCCAAGCTCGCCGCTGCTTCGCCCCTATCGCTTGTTCTGCCGGCCGCCTATCTCAAGCAGTTCCACAAGAAATACCAGGATCCATTCCGACTCGCCGGCCTAATGAAGGAGAACCGGGCCCAGAAATGGACGCTCCTGCATATCCGCATGTCGCGGCAGTATCGCCCGGAGAACCCGGAACTGCCGACGCTCGATCCCTGGCAGAACCGGACCAAGCCGCCGGCTGAGCAGTTCGTCTTCGAGCGGAACCCGTTCTTTCATCGAATAGACGAGAATGGCCGGCAACTGCCCTATGTTGACCGAATTGTCATGAATGTCAGCTCGTCGGCGATCATTTCCGCCAAGACCGGTGCGGGCGAGAGCGACCTGCAAGCCATGGGAATTGACTTCACGGATTACTCCTTCCTGAAGGATACGGAGAAGCGCTACCCGGTGAAGATGCATCTCTGGAAACGCACACAGGGTTCGCGGCTGGCGCTGCTGCCCAATCTGAATTGTGCCGACCAGGTGTGGCGTGGCCTTTTTCGTGACGTGCGCGTGCGCCGCGCACTTTCGCTCGCTGTGGACAGGCGCGAGATCAATTTGGCTGTGTTCTACGGATTGGCGCAGGAAAGTGCCGATACGGTCCTGCCTGAGAGCCCGCTCTACCGGCCGGAATTCGCGAAAGCCTGGGTCGCCCATGATCCCGACCAGGCCAATGCCCTGCTCGACGAGGTCGGGCTTCAGGCGCGTGACGATGACGGCCTGCGGATACTTCCCGACGGACGCTCGGCGCAGCTCGTAGTGGAAACGGCCGGCGAAAGCACGCTGGAAACCGACGCGCTCGAGCTCATCACCGATCACTGGCGCAAGATCGGCATCGCCCTGTTCATCCGGACTTCGCAGCGCGACATCTTCCGCAGCCGCGCGCTTGGTGGCCAGATCATGATGTCGATGTGGTCGGGCATCGACAATGGTGTGCCGACCGCCGACATGAACCCGTACCAACTGGCCCCCACCGTCGACGACCAGCTGCAATGGCCGCTCTGGGGTGCTCACTACTTGTCCCGTGGCAAGGTCGGTGAAGCGCCCGATCTTCCGCCTGTGGTCGAGTTGATGGCTTTACTCAAGCGCTGGAACGCATCGACCGAAGCCACGGAGCGCGCCGAGATCTGGAATTCAATGCTGTCGATCTATACCGATCAGGTGTTTTCGATCGGCACGGTGAACGGAACGCATCAGCCGATTCTGGCGTCCTCACGGCTGCGCAATTTGCCTGACAAGGCGCTCTACGGCTACGACCCGACCGCCTATTTCGGTGTCTATATGCCGGATACATTCTGGCTTGGAGAGTCCTGAGCGTGCTTCGATATTTTGTCTGGCGCATCGCCGTGATGGTTCCAACGCTGCTGGTCATATCGGCACTGGTGTTCACGATCATCGAACTTCCCCCAGGCGACTATTTCGACAGCTATGTTGCCGAGCTTCGGGCTCAGGGCGAAGCGGTGGATTCCGATCGCATCGAGATGATGCGCAAGGAATATGGTTTCGACAAGCCACCGGTCATTCGCTACTTCTACTGGGTCGGCGGGATGCTGCACGGCGATTTCGGCTATTCCTTCGAATATGAGCTGCCGGTTCGCGATGTCGTCGGGGACCGAATGTGGCTGACGGTGCTGGTTTCCTTCGTCACGATCATCTTCACCTGGCTCATCGCCTTTCCGATCGGCATGTACTCCGCCACGCATCAATACAGCTGGGGCGACTACGGCCTGACTTTCTTCGGCCTTCTCGGCCTTGCGATTCCGAACTTCATGCTGGCGCTGATTCTGATGTATTTCGCCAACATCTGGTTCGGCACGTCCATCGGCCATCTCATGGATCAGCAATATCTCGGCGAGCCGATGAGCTGGGCCAAGGCGAAGTCGATCCTCGCCCATCTCTGGATTCCGGTCTTGATCATCGGCACCGGGGGCACGGCAAGCATGATCCGGCGGCTGCGCGCCAATCTGCTCGATGAGCTACATAAGCAATATGTCGTGACCGCGCGCGCCAAAGGCCTTCATCCCTTCAGGGCGCTGGTCAAATATCCGCTGCGCATGGCGCTCAATTTCTTCATTTCAGACATCGGCTCTATCTTGCCGGCCATCATCTCCGGCGCCGAAATCACGGCGATCGTGCTGTCTTTGGAAACGACCGGGCCGATGCTGATCAAGGCGCTGCAAAGCCAGGACATGTATCTGGCGGGGTCGTTCCTGATGTTCCTCGCCTTCCTGACGGTCATCGGCGTCCTGATTTCCGACCTGGCGCTGGCGTTACTTGATCCGCGAATTCGTTTGCAAGGCGGCAGCACCAAATGAACACGCCATCGCCGCTGCCCGCTCCGGGTGCCCCACTGCAACACTACGTTTCCATCGAGCCCTTTGACCTGCAGTCGGTCGAGGCGATGACGCCGGAGCAGGAGAAGGTCTTTCAGGCGTCGCAGTTGCGGCTGATGTGGTGGAAATTCCGTCGGCACCGGCTTGCCGTTGTATCCGGCATATTCCTGGCAGCGCTTTATTTCGGGATACTGATCTGCGAGTTCCTGGCGCCCTACGATCTGCACACACGCAACATGGACTACATCTATTCGCCGCCGCAGCGGGTGCACCTGTTCCACGACGGCCAGTTCGTCGGGCCGTTCGTCTATGGCCGCCAGATGACGCTGGATATGGACACGCTCAAGCGGAACTACATCGAGAAACAGGATGATGTTCAGCGCATCCGTTTCTTCTGCAAGGGCGACAAGTATCGGTTCTGGGGCCTGATCGAAGGTGACAGGCATTTTGTCTGCCCCGCCGAAAACGGCCAGCTCTTTCTGGCCGGTACTGACAGGCTGGGGCGCGATGTGCTCTCGCGCATCATCTATGGCGCCCGCATTTCACTGACAATCGGCCTCGTCGGCATCAGTTTCAGCTTCCTGCTCGGCATTATCATTGGCGGACTGGCCGGCTATCACGGCGGTATCTTCGACCTGATCGTCCAACGGATAATCGAAGTTCTGCAATCGATCCCCAGCATTCCGCTATGGCTGGCTCTGGCGGCGATCATGCCGATAACCTGGAGTCCGATCCTGATCTATTTCGGCATCACCGTCATCCTCGGGCTGCTCGACTGGACCGGACTGGCGCGGGCCGTGCGTTCGAAGCTTCTAGCCTTGCGCGAGGAGGATTACGTTCTGGCCGCGCAATTGATGGGCGCCAGAAGCAGCCGCATCATCGGGCGGCATCTCATTCCCGGCTTCATGTCGCATCTGATCGCGACGGCGACGATCTCCATACCCGGCATGATCCTGGGCGAGACGGCGCTGAGCTTCCTCGGGCTCGGCCTGAGGGCGCCGATAACCAGCTGGGGCATCCTGCTCACCGAGGCGCGCAGCGTCAGCGTGATCGCGTTCTATCCATGGCTGCTTTTGCCGATGCTCCCCGTCGTTCTCGTCATCTTGGCGTTCAACTTCCTCGGCGACGGGTTGCGGGACGCCGCGGACCCGTACAAGTGACATCGCTATTCCGCCGCGCGCAGCGCCGACGACTCCACCCGGTATGATCTTTGTCGGCAGCCTGTTCGCTTGTTGCAGTGTTCATCGTTCGCCTCAACACGCGGCAAGACTGGTCGCAAAACGCTCTGGTAGGGGCAGTTGATTTCGTGGACTGGTTCAGGACATACAATCGCACATGAGTCGCCTCGACAGTTTCATCCGGAGGATGACCGCACAGCGCGACATACTCGATCATGTCTGCGCCGAGGTGGCGAAGATGGAGGGGCCCGTGCTCGAGCTCGGCCTCGGCAATGGCCGGACGTTCCACCATCTGCGCGAGCGCCTGCCCGGACGCCGGATCGTAGCGTTCGACCGCGCACTTGCCGCACACGCCAGCTCAATTCCCGAAGCTGAAAACCTCGTGCTCGGCGAAATACGCGAGACGGCGAGCAGGTTCATTGGCATCGACGCCGCCCTTGTCCATGCCGACATCGGCACCGGCTATGAAGATCGCGATGCGGTGACCTCTACCTGGCTTCCCGATCTGACCGCGCGCCTGCTTCGCGTCGGCGGCATCGCCGTCAGCGGCACGCCGCTCGATCACCCGCAGTTGCAACGCCTCCCGCCGCCGCCTTCGGTGCCCGCCAATCGTTATTTTATCTATAGGCGCGTGTGAGGGGCCGGGACGAGCCAGGTCCTCAGGGCCAAGTCTTCAAGGGATCGTATATACTGCTATCTCCCGGTCAATGCCGCGCAGCGAGACCTCGTGGGGCACGGGCGTCAGCGCGTTCCTGTGCAAGAGATCGGCGGTGAGATTGTCGTCGACCACCGCCCGAGTGGCGAAGATCGCCTGTGCGTTGGCAAGGTTCTGGACCCGCGAAGCAATGTTGACCGTCTGGCCGAAATAGTCCTGTCGCTCATTCATAGACACGGCGATACAGGGGCCGGCATGGACTCCGATCTTGAGCAGCAGATCTTCGCGCCCGCTCTTGTCGTTGAGCGTACGCATGGCATCGCGCATCCTGAGGGCCGCAGCAATCGCACGATCGGGCGTCGCGAAGGTCGCCATCACCGCATCACCGATCGTCTTCACCACCGCGCCTGCCTCCGCCGTGACGATCTCGTGCAGAACCTGGAAATGCTCGCGCACGAGATCGAAGGCTGAAAGGTCGCCCACCCGCTCGTAAAGCTCGGTCGATCCGCGCAGGTCGGTGAACAGGAACGTGAGGCTGGTGATCTTCAGGCGCTGGTTGATGTCGAGTGTATCCGTGCGATAGAGATCGCGGAACGTCTGGTTGGTGAGCAGGCGCTTGGCGGTCAGGAAGGGCCGGCGTTTTCCCAGGAAATCATGCAATGCCTGGCCGGCTATGAAGACCGTCGGCAGCACGCGGGTGTCGGTCCTGTTTTCCAGCGAAATGCGCAACGGGCCGGGTTGCATCTCCAGCGTCTGGCTCTGGATATGGTCGCGGTCGAAGGCCAAAGAGAGGCTCCGGCGCTCCTTTGTTGGTTCACCTTTCCCGTCGATGAACTGCGCTGAGTGGGTGACCGGCTCGAAGACGATGACGAATTCGGACGGAAGCTGTATGAGCAGAACCGCCCTTTCACCGGGCGCAAGCTCGATATCCTCCAGCGAGAACGCTTCCAGCTTTTTCGCGAAATCCTCTTCCGGCAGATCGACGCCGGACGCCCAGTAGATCTGCCGGAAATATTCCGCCACCGGCAGTTCGTGCGGATTGTGGGCGGCAATCCTGCGCACGCGGGGACTGACGGTGAATGTCACCTCGACCATCTCGTCGAGGGTCGGCGAATAGCCTTCGGAGCACAGTGCGCAGGTGTATTCGTCCTTTTGCAGGGTTTTCAGCGTGGCGTTGGTGTCGAGCACGCCGCCACAGCCGGGGCACAGAACATTCCAGGAAATGTCGAAGATGCCCACCCGCGCCGCATGGAGAAAAGCGCTTATGGCGCGCTCCTCGTCGAGGCCATGCTTGCTGGCGAAGGCTGGCGCATTGATGCGGCAAAGTTCGCGGTCCTCACCCTCCGCGATGGTTCGCTTGATCGCGTCGATCGCCTGCGGATCGACATCGGCCGATTGCCGCAAAAGTGAGAACAGATCCTGAGCTTCGTTCATCGTGCAGGCTCCGGAAAATGCACCCCGAGGCGTTTTGACCCGACCGGTCTTTGGTCCGAGTGCTCCATCTTACTGCGAAACGGACCGTACGGCCATTCGAATGGATAAGCCTGGTGACCGTTCAATTTCCATTCGGCGGATTTTAACCGGCCGCAAGCAGCACTATGATGGTCATGGAGCCTTCATCTTTGGGATTTTCTCCCATGCCGACATCCGACAATCCGCCATTTCCCGCGGCCCTGCGCCTTTTCTCTGCGGTGGTCATCATCGTCCTGATCGTAGGCGCCGGCCTGTTTTTCATGCCTGTGCTGGTGAAACCGGGCTGGCCATGGGCCGTCACGCCGTTCAATGCGCGCTTCCTCGGTGGCTTCTACACCGCCGAAATGGTCGTGATGGCGGCACTGCTGGTCTGGAATCGCTGGTCGCCCGGCAGGCTCGTGCTCGTCATGGCCTTCATCTTCACCGTCGTCGTGTCAGTGGCTTCGTTCATCAATCTCGGCTACTTCAACTTCGAGCGCAAAGCGCCCTGGCTGTGGTTTTTGGTCTATCTTGCTTCGGTCGCGGTATCCGGTCTGTTCCTGTGGCGGGCCAGGGCCCGTCCTTCTGCAAAAGGCATGACCTTAAATCCCGCATGGCGCGGCTACATGCCGGCGGAATCCGCGATCCTTGGGCTCTATGGCGTCGGCCTGTTGCTGTTTCCCCTGACATTCAGTGGCATCTGGCCATGGCCGATAGATACCTTCCACGCTCAGGTCTACAGCGCCATCTTCCTCGCTGGTGCGGGCGGTACATATCTCGTCTGGAGAAGCGCGCCGCGCGAGGAACTGCTGGTGCTCGGGTTGGCGCAGTTTCTGGTTGGCCTGCTTGCCATCCTCGGCATCGTCATCACCGACGCTGCGGTGCACCGGATCGACTGGACGGCGACCGGGACATTGTGCTGGCTCGCCCTTTTCGGCTGGATCGGCATCAGCGGTGTTTTCAAACTCTACGCCGCCTCAAGGTATTTTAGCTCGCAATCGGTATCATAGGTTGAGAGACGGCTGGATTTTCAGGTGACGTCCGGTGCATCGTACCGGGCCGATTGCCTTCGCCGGGAATGCCATGACCAGCACGACCTCGCCACCCTCCGAGAAAATTCAGCCGCTGCTCCGGTCCGTCCGGCCAAGCGATGCGGAGGCGCTTTGCGCTATCTTCAACATGCCGGGCTTCCGCTGGGGCACGCTCAGGATGCCTTTCGAGATGGTGGAGCAGGTGGCGCGGCGCATCGCCAAGTCCGGCCCGGAAACCACCTGGATCGTTGCCGAGCTGGACGGCAAGGTCGTCGGCCATGGCAGCCTGGTCGTGCAGGGTTCACCGCGCCGTTCGCATATCGGCGAGATCAATATTGGCCTTGACGATGCCTTTGTCGGCAAAGGTATCGGCTCTGCCATACTTGGCGCGCTGCTTGACGTGGCCGACAACTGGCGCGCCCTGAAGCGGGTCGAATTGACCGTCTATGCCGACAACGAAGCGGCCCTCCGTCTCTACAAGAGACACGGCTTTGAGGTCGAAGGCCGGCATGTGAAGGCCGGCTTTACCGACGGGCAGTACCACGACCTCCTGAGCATGGCCCGGCTGAGGTTCTAAGATCCGCTGTTTGCCTTAGCTGTTTAGCCAATCTGACAATTCGTGGCGGGTCAGCGAACAGGTAATTGCTCATGGAGAACTGCGTAGGGCACGGTCATTTCGTCTCACACCATCTTGATCGAATTGACAATCTGTGTGTGGGCCGGCCGCATCCAGCAAGTCTGGTCTCGCTTGGCGTTTGCACCGCAAGCGGCTAGACGGGACCAATGACCGCCGTCTTTGACCCAAGCCCTACGCCTCCGGCGGAAATTCTGGCTGTGCTGTCGCTGCTCTGCCCGGAGGTCGTGCGCGACATCGAGCAGAACTGGAATGCACCGGTTTCCGACTACGCCCGCCATCTGTGGCGGCCGGTGGCAAGGCCTGCATCGGGCCCGGCAATCGCTGCCCGCTCGATCCTGCGCGAGGTCCTGCATCAGCGCCTCGGTAGGATTATGCAGCCTGAGGAGATCGGCAAAGCCCTCGACGAGTTCGAGCACAGACCGGTGATTCAGTCCGGCCTGCACTGTCTGCTTCTGATGGACCGGGTCACCTTCGATGCCCTCCTGCTTGCCTGGCTCGGCGCGGTCGAAAACGGGCTGTCGGCCTTCGTCGGCTTCATGGGAACGACGATGACCATGGAGACAGTTGGCCGGGAGGGGCCGGGATGGCTCGACGTCGGCGACGACAAGGTCAACCTGTTTGGCATGGGACGCCACAAACTGTGCCGCAAAAGCGCCTGCGTGGCCGGTCCCGTCTCCCTCAACAAGCGCGCGCTCGAAGCGGTGGGCGATGAAACGGATGCCAGCCGCTGGCTGGGCACACTGCTTGCCAGGCAGGACAAGGTGTTTGAAACCGCCGCCGATGCGCTGACAGCCCTGAACGAGGATCTGGTCGCCAATTGGGATCGTGCCGGCATGGCCCTGCCGGTTTTCATCGATGATCGGCTCGCCGCGGCTGCCATGGCGCGGCACCTAGAATATGACGGCAGCCTTCTTTCCAGGCTGCTCATTGAACCCGCAAGACGCCAGCGTCTCGAACATGCCTTGCAAGAGGCCGCATCGAGCCCATTTGGCAGATTCCTGCCCAATGCCACGGACTATTTCTGGGGCATCCGCGAGGAGCGCGTGCGCAAGCTCGTTCTCGAGAACGGGCACCTGATCGAGCCCGACAGGCCGCAAGGTCTTTCCATCCCATTCGAGCGGCCGCATCTCAGGCAGGCACTGCTGGACGGCGTGCTGCTGCCGAACTTGTTCCTGACGTTCCTCGTCCTTGCCATCTTGCCGCGCGTGCGGGTTGTGGGCGGCCTGAGACAGATTGGCTATGTAGCGCTTTTCCACTCGATCCTTCTGGCTGTGCTGGACGAAAACGCGCCGGAAGAGCGCGAACTGGCCGCGGAGCTGCAGGTTCGGGAAAATGCCTGGGGCATGCGGGTCATCGATGAAAAGATCTCGGTCCGCGAGCAGCTTGCCGGCCTGCCGGAAGGGACGCTCTTCCCAAACCTGCTCCGGCAATACCGATTGCGGACATTTGCCGAGACGACCGACGACCTGAAACTGGTTCGCGAAAACGCCCGATGGCGCAAGATCGGCCGGGCAGAGATCAAGGCGACCTGAGCCTTACTTCAAGCCTTATTTCAGGTTGATTTTCTGGTGCGCGGCCGCAAGCGACGGCGACTATCGGTGAGCCTCTGGCGTCTGGTCCGGCCGCTTCCTTGACGCTGATGCGTTTTGGGATTTCGACGACGGCTTCCGCGTCGACAATCTGGCTTGCCTGGGAGCTGTCTGCAGTTCAAGGCCTGACCTGACTTGGCCTCACCTGTCATTGCACGACACCGGCCTTGCGGAACCCGTCCACCACGAGTTCGAAATCGGCAACGACAGCTCTATCACGCTTTCGGACGTACGACACTGTCACGCCGCGCGCCCGCTCTGGGTCAAACTTTGCCGTTTAACGCGGCGCCCGGAACGGGCAGCTCGCGCCATATCCGGACCTTCAGTGATGCCGTGAATGTTAAGTCTCGGCTCCGATGCGGACGTTCCGTCCGAGTTCGAAGACTGACCGCGACCGTTCTACGGCCTTCGCATCGATAGCGCCAATGAGCGGCGTCCCGCATCCCACTCCTTGCATCCATTGGGAGGGGTCGTTGTGGACCAAGCCCTACTACCCGGGCTTGCGACAAAGCCGATCCAGCGCGTCTCGAAGTGCAGTGGCGGCATCGCCACGCTCGCCAGGGGACATCAGCTCCGGTTCAAGTTCCAGCCTAAAGTGCGGCAGCTCGGTTCGAACGGCACGACGAGCGGCCGCCAGATTGGCCTTCAGATCAATGACGCGGTAGGTGGCGACGGGATAGGCGATCCCCTTGACCTGGACATGCCCCAGCTCCTCACAGTCGATTGAGTCCTTCACTTGCGCAAACGTCTCGTAGGAAATGAGGATGGCCCCCGGCGGCGCCTCCTGCTCCAGGCGCGAGGCGAGATTCACGGCGCCGCCGATTATCGTGTAGTCCATCCTGTCCTCGCTGCCGAAGTTACCGACAGTGCAGTAGTCGGTATGGATGCCGATGCGACAGCGCAGCGGTGTTTCGATCCCCATGTCCCGCCAGACTTCGGCAAGCTCGCTAATCCGCTTTTGCATTGCAAGTGCCATCTGCGCGCAAGCCAGCGCGTCCTCCTTGACGCCGCGAGTCTCGGGATCACCGAAAAACATCAGGATCGCGTCGCCGACATATTTGTCGATCGTCGCGCCGTGATCCGAAGCAATTTTCGACATTTCCGTCAGATAGTGATTGAGGAGTTGGGTGAGATCCTCGGATTCCATTTTGTCAGTGGTCTCGGTAAAGCCGGCGATATCGGAGAAGCATATTGTCAGTTTCTTCCGCTGGCTGGCGATCCTGACCTCCTGGCAGCCGGTGAATATCGAGCGATACACTTGGGGCGCCAGATACTTCGCCAGCTTGCTGGAAAGCGCCTCCAGAACCACGGATTTCTCGGCGAGGTTCTCCTCCCTTTGCTTCAACTCAGTGATGTCCGAATAGACGGCGACCGTGCCGCCGGCGCTGATCCGCCGCTCGCTGATCATGACCCACCGCCCGTCGCCTCGCCGCTGCACCCAAGGTTCGCCAGGCTTGCGGTGCCGCGAGAGGCGCTCGGCGACCCACTCCTCGACCCGCCCCTCGGCGTCCTTGATGTAGCCGCGCTCAGCGGATCGGCGAATGATTTGCTCGAATGTCGTGCCGGGCGTCAGTTCGGTCTCCAGACCGGTGTAGAGCAATTCGCGGTAGCGGCTGTTGCTGAGGACGAGCCGGTCCTCCCCGTCGTACAGAGCGAATCCTTCGGAGATGCTTTCGATGGCATCGATGAGCCGCTGACGAGCTTCCGCAACGTCGCGCAGGTTCTTTTCCTCGACCTCGACAGCAGTATCCCGGAAGAGTCTCAGCGCTTCGGCCATGCGCCCGATTTCGTCGCTGCCCGCGGCTGGCAGCGGCGCACGAAGGTTGCCCCCCGCAATCGCGAGCATGCCCTGGCTCACGGCCCCCAGTCGGGCGAGGAGGCTGCGGTCGACATAGAGCCAGACAACCAGAACCGAACTCAGGAGGCTGAGGAAGGCGGAGCCGAGCACAACCGCGGTGCCGTAGCGCTGGACGAGCGCGGCTTCGCGACCGGACGCAGCGATCTCCTGGTCTGCCGTGGCGACCAGGCGATCGACGCCAGCGGTGAGATTGCGCGACAGTCGATTGTTCTCGGCCAGAAGCCTTTCACCCTGTGCCAGGACAGCAAACTCGTCCTCCCGCGCCTTGGGGATACTGTCCTCGCCGTCGGTCAAACCCTTGAATTCGTCGACACGCTGCCGGAAGCGGGTCCGCAGCTTTTCGTCGATCTCCGTGGAAACCTTTTCAAGAGCAGTGAGCGAACGGCGTAGCGGAAAAAGGATCAACGCCAGGTCGCCCGGCGTCGGCGCGTTCGCGATCTTCACCAGCGCGTCGTTGACAGCCGAGATCTCCAGCTGCGCCTTCTGCTGGGGGATGTAGGCCGCAATCGCCTGGACCAGGTCGGCCATCGCCGCTGCGCGTCGATCGGGCGACAGCGACGTGTCGGCCGCGACCGCCCGCCATTGCGGGAGCCTGGAATCCATCACTAGGATGCCGGTGGCGACAAGGCGCTGGCTTCCGGTCGTCGTCGCGGCGAGGCGGTTCAGGAGCTCCTCCTTGCGGGCGACCACGTCGAGCCGGGCGACAACAAGAGAGTCGAGCTCCTTCAGGTTGCGCCTCAGAACAATCGCGGCTTCCTCGATCTCGGCCAAAGGCACTGTGCCCGACGTGGTATCCCGGAGGTCCGTGCGCAGGGCCTCGAGGCGGGACATCTCGAGCGCGACGGCAGCCGAGACTTCGCTGTGCTGAGCCCTGCTTGTCGCTGCCAGCACGGATGGCGCGGCAGCAGCGACCCGTTCGGCCTGGCGCGACAGCTGGAGGGAGGCGAGCGCCGAGGGCACTCGATCCGTGGTAATTCGGTCGACGACGTCGCCAACCTGGAGGAAGGCATAGAGCGCCGCAGCGGTTGCCAGCACCGCAAGAGCGCTGATCCCGAAAAAGGCGAGCAACAGCCGGCCGCGTATGCCGAGGCGTTCAAGCATCTCGGCGAGTCGGAACAGTCGGGCCACACTGGTCTGCATCAGACTAGACGTCCCAGCCGGCACGCCGGCCATCAACGAACCCTATTCAACCGGCACGTATTCTCCGCCGCGCCAGACGTACCAAACCCAGCTCTGCTTCGTGAGGTCGCCCTTGTCGTCGAAATCGACCCGGCCGATGACGGTGTCGAATTCCCGTTCGTGCAGTGCCGCAATGACGGCCTTCGGCTCCAGCGAACCTGCCTTCGAGACTGCCTGGGCCCAGACCTGGACCGCGCAGTAGCTCAACAGCGTGTAGCCCGCGGGTTCGAAGTTCTCCGCACGGAACTGCTCAACGACCGCGGCTGCCTCGGGACTTCGCCTGGGGTCCGCCGGGAACGTGAAGAGGGTCCCCTCCGCCGCTGGGCCGGCGATCAGGGCAAATTCCTCGGTCGCCAAAGCATCTCCGGATATGAGCTGAACCGTGTAGCCACTGTCGTGTGCAGCGCGAGCAATCAGCGCAACCTCGGCATGATACCCACCTACATATAAGGCGGAGACGCCGGCGGTCTGCAACGCAGCGACCTCGGCCGAATAATCGTCCTTCCCGGGAATGTATGCGTCGTAAACGGCCTCAGTCACGCCCCGCTTGTTCAGCTGCTTCCTGGTCTCGTCGGCGAGACCTTTCCCATAGGTCGAGTTGTCGTGGAGGATCGCAATCTTCTTGTTGCCCCCAGCGATCGGCAAGGAAGTTGCCGGCGACGAAACCTTGCGCGTCGTCGCGGCCAATGGTGCGAAAGACATTGGCACGGCCTTGTTCGGTCAGCTGCGGATTGGTCGAGCCTGGGGATATCTCAACGACGCCCGCCTCCTCGTACACTTTTGATGCGGGGATCGAGGCCCCGGAGCAATAATGCCCGACGACGAGCACGACCCCGTCAGCCACCAGCTTCTTGGCGGCCGCCACAGCTTGCTCGGGATCGCAGAAGTCGTCGACCGAGATGAGCCTCACGTTCTGGCCGAGCACGCCGCCCGCCGTGTTGACGTCGGCCACCGCCATCTCCGCGCCGCGCTGTCCCTGCTCGCCGATCCAGGCGAGCCGTCCCGTCATCGCAGCCGAGACGCCGATCAGCACCTCCGCCCCCGCGGAGCTGAACGCGGCCGCGAGAACTAAGATCGCTATGGCGATGATGCGGTGCATGTGTGCACCCCTTTAACTGTAGCTTACGCCAATCCCGTCAGAGCCGACAGCCCCTTGGGCAAGCGCGACTATCTCGGCGTCGTTCGCGGATCCGACAACTATTGCGCCTTCAACAATGCCTGCCGGCAGCGCTCTGCCACAGGATCCGCACCGATCGCTCAATGCCCATTTGCGCTGCCACTTGCTGGTCGACGGCTATCGGTGCATCCTTGTGAATAGTGGCCGTGAAGTGCGGGCGAGATCACGCCGTCACGGCCACTAGTGAGGTCTTGTTCGATGGACTGCTCGGGCTGCGGTTTCGAGATTGAGGGCGGCTACGCTTTCTGTCCGAGGTGTGGCAGGCGCCAGCCCGTGCCATGCGCCAGTTGCGGCTACCTCTGCGCACCTGATTTCGAGTTCTGTCCGAAATGTGGGGCAAGCGTCGGTGCGCCCGCAAAAGCCATCGAACGGCCAGCTCCGACACCAAACCGGACCATTGTGCCGCCTTCTCGAACTCCGTCGCTGCTTCCGAACATCGAAAGCGAAGAAGGGCTGCATCCCGTCTCTGACGCCGATCGCCGGACGGTAACGGTGCTGTTCGCCGACCTTTGCGGCTTCACGACACTCAGCGAGCAGCTCGACCCCGAGGTCATGCAAGCGCTGCAGAACAAACTGTTCAAGGAATTGACGTCGGCCGTGCGAAACTTTGGTGGTTTCGTCGACAAATTCATCGGCGATGCACTGCTGGCTTTGTTCGGTGCGCCGGTCGCGCATGAGGACGATCCGGAACGTGCGCTTCGCGCCGCTCTCGACATGATCGCCCGGACGGCGCGGCTCGGCGAAAGCACTCCCCACTCCGGCTCGCCTCTGTTACTCCACATCGGCATAAACACCGGTCCGGTCGTTACTGGCGGATTGGGCATCGGCACCGCCAGATCCTATTCGGTGACCGGCGACACAGTGAATACGGCGCAACGCCTGCAATCGCTGGCCGCACCGGGTGAGGTGCTGGTAGGCGAGCTCACTCACAAGCTGACCCGGCATGCCTTCTCTTACGAGTCGCTGGGCGATGTCGTGTTTCGCGGCAAGGCTGGCAGCGTGCTCGTCCATCGACTGGACGCACCGCTTGCGACGCCGCGTGCAGCGCGCGGGCTCGAGGCGCTCGGCCTCAGCGCGCCGCTGATAGGTCGTGGTGCGGAGCTCAATAGAATGCTGGCGAGCCTTGACCAGGCGTGCAGCGGCTCGGCCCAACTTGTCCGCCTGGTCGGAGAAGCCGGTATCGGGAAATCGCGGCTGGTGAAGGAGTTCGTCGCCCGCGTCGGCGACGAGGAGCGTTTTCGCAACGTCGCCGTGCGACAGGCCACGTGCTCACCGCTGGGCGAACAATCATTTGGCGCCTTGGGCGCAGTGGTGCGCAGCGCTGCCGGGATGATGCAAAACGACAATGGGGACGAGATGCGGGGGAAGCTCGCAGGCTTGCTTGCCGATCTCGGCCTGCAGGGCGAGGAGGCGAAGCGGCTGATGCCTTTGCTCTACCATGTGCTGGGCCTCGGCGACCCCGATGCCACCTTGCAGCATGTCGAGCCTGAGCAACTACGGCGGCAAATTCTCTACGCAGTCCGCACAATCATCGAACGGCGGCTTACGTTGTCGCCGCTGTTGATTGTCGTCGAAGACCTGCACTGGGCCGACGCCGTGTCGCTCGAGGCACTGCGTTTCGTGATGGACAGGTTGGAACGCACGCGGTTGATGTTGCTGGTCACGCATCGTCCGGCGCCGGACAACGACCAGCTCGACTCAAGTCGGGTCAGTCACACAGCGCTCAGGCTTCCGCCGCTCAACAATGATGACGGACGCAGCCTGCTGGCGGCGCTTTTCGGCGAGAGCTGGGTAAACTCCGCAGGAGGGCTTCTCGACCAGATCCTCGAGCGCGCGGGCGGCAACCCCCTTTTTGTAGAGGAGATCGTTCGCGGCCTTATCGATCGCGGTGTACTGATGCGCGATGGCCAGCGATGGCGGACTGTGGCAGGCGAAGTCGCAACCGGCATCCCCGCCACTATCCAGGCAATGTTGCTTGCCCGCGTCGACCGGCTGCCCCAAGAGGTGCGCCGGTTGGCCCAGGAGGCCGCGGTAATCGGCCCGCGCTTCGATGCCACACTTCTGAAAACCGTGACAGCCGACCCCGACCGGCTTGAAGCCGGCTGCGAGCTGCTTTGCGATGCGGAAATCATCGAGGAAGTTGCCGGATCAGGCTCGGTCTCATCGCAAAGCTACCGCTTTACGCAAACATTGCTGCAGGACGTGATCTACCAGAACCTGCTCCTGCAACGCCGGACCGAAATCCATGGACGGATCGGTGCTGCCTTGGAGCAACTGTGCGGCGACAAGCCGGAACGGCTCGAGGATTTGACCGTGCTCGGTCATCATTTCGCACAGAGCGCCGAGCGGGAGAAGGGCGCGCATTACCTGCAGGCGGCAGGCGATCGCGCTCGTATGATATACGCCAACGACGACGCCCTTCGTTTCTACGAGCGAGCACTGACTGCATTGGACGCGATCGGGCAAACACCGCTCAAACTGGCAATTGCGGAGCGCATTGCCGATTTGAGCGGCCCGGCAGGCCGCCGCGAGATCGCGCACCACCACTACGAGACTGTGTTGCAGGCATACCGCGAGTCGGCCAATCACGTCGCCTCGGCGCGAGTTTTGCGCAAGATCGGTCGGCTGCTCTGGGACGTCGGCAAGCGGGACAAGGCAGAAGCCCGCTATGCTGAGGCGGCAGCGCTCCTCGATGGAGCGGATGCTCCGATCGAGCAGGCGCATCTGTGGCAAGAACGTGGCCGGCAGGCGTTCCGCAGCGGAGATCACGCTCTCGCGGCAAAATGGGCAGACGCGGCGCTGGATTGCGTACGCACTCTGACAACGGAGCATGTCTCCGAGATAGGGCGTGATGCCACTCTTGTGACCGCCGAGGCACTCAATACCAAGGCTGTCGCGCTGGCTCGCCTTGGGCGAAACCGTGAGGCCGTGCGTCAGGTTGAGCGCAGCATTGAATTGGCTGAAGCCGCCGGTCTGCTGGGCGCGGCCTGCCGCGGCTACACCAATCTCGGCGTGCTTTACACGACCATCGATCCGGCACAGGCGATGGAGGTCTGTCGGCGCGGTCTTGAAGTGGCGCGCCGTATTGGTGATTTGGGGTTCCAGGCGCGCCTTCTCGCCAATCTGGCTGTCGCTTGTTGTACTTTCACGGATCGCTGTCCAACGGAGGGCGTGCCTGCTGCCGAGAAGGCCATCGAGATCGACCGGGCGCTCGACCAGCGCGAGCACCTGCCGGTGCCGTTGATCGTGCTTGGACAGATCCACCAGTGCAACGGCCGTCCGGACCTGGCGGTTGGGTTGTTTCACGAAGCACTGGACGTTGCCCGCGAAACGGGCGAACCCCAACTGCTGTTTCCGTGTTATGATGGCCTCGCAACGCTTAATCTCGACCTCGACAATCTGGCCGAGGCCGAACGCTACTTTTCCCTGGCGCAGGGTATATGCGCCCAGCACGGGCTCGACCCGGAAGCGCTTGTGGTGCTGCCTTTTCTCGACTAGCCGGGGTTGGAGGTTGGAAATGTCCGCGCGTAGTGACTTGCTGCCGCTTCAACCGGGCGACCGTGCGCCAAACGTGGTACTCGACGCCATTACTCAGGAAGGCAAGATCGCGCTTGACGACTTTCGCGGCCAAAAACCGGTGCTGGTCGGCCTGTTTCGAGGTCTGCATTGTGCGTTTTGCCGGCGCCATATCGCCGCCCAGGCGCGGCTTGATCCGCAGCTGCGCGAAAAGGGCGTGGAGAGCCTGACGGTGGTCAACACGCCGATCGACCGGGCGCGTCTCTATTTCCGCTACCACCCCATGCCGAATCTGCTTGCGGCCTCCGACCCTGAACGCGCTTCACATCGTGCCTTTGGACTGCCCAACCTCGAATTCACCCAAAACGAGACGAACTGGCCGTACAAGGTCTCGATGGCAGCGGCAAAGGATATGCGGGTCGACATACCCGGCGAGTTACCCGGTCCTATGGATCCTATTGCGGCCAGCGAAATCCTCAACAAGATGGACCAGTACGAACTGACCGAAGCCGACGAGCAGATGCTAGCAACGGGACACGGACAATTGGTCGGTCAGTTCCTGCTGGACCGGCAGGGGATCGTTCGCTGGAGCTTCACGGAGGTTCCAGAGGGCGGGCGATACATGTTTGGGGCGCCAAACCCGCAGGAGCTGATGTCAGCCGTATCCCAAGTCGCCCAATAGACTTGCGAACCAGGTAAGCGGGCGGGACGCTGAACAAAAAGCGGAACCAATTTGTTACAAATCGAGACACTGACAAGTTCACCGTTCATGCGAGCACGGCCTCGACTTTGCCAACAAAGTCATCGAGCGAGCGATCCCCGCGAATCTCGATGCGCGGAAGGTCGATGGGATCGCAATCGAGGTCCGCCGGCCCGTGTCTGCCGCCGAAGCCGATTCGATAGCCGCACTCCCTGGCCAGCCTGCCAAGCCGTCGGTCGGTGACAGAGAAGGGCGCCGCGAACGCCGTGGTTGGCCGACCGGTCCACCGTTCGATGAACATACGAGAGCGCAGGAGCTCGGCGGCCAAGTCAGAGCTCGACAGACCATCGATCGCGCGATGCGTCGCCAGATGGCTTCCGAAGAACGCACCTTCGCCGGCGAGGCGTCGCACCGTCCCGGCGTCCATAAGCTGCGTCGGCGGGCCGCTGTAGGCGTCCCACAGTGCACTTTCACCCACCAAGTCCGTCACCAGGAATACTTCCGCGGTCAGGTCGTTCGCGCGCAAGATCGGCCAGGCATGGTCGGCAAAGTTCTGGAAGCCGTCATCGAACGTGATGAGCGCTGGGCGGCCAACGAAAGGCTGACGGTTGGCGATGAACCATTCCAGCTGCTCGGACCTAATCGCGTGAAAGCCATTGGCGCGCAGCCATGCCATTTGGCTGGCGAATAAGGCGGGCGTGAGCCGAAAACGGGCGAGCGCGGCCGGACCTTCATCGGAGACGCTGTGATACATGAGGACAGGGATACGCTGTCGCCGCTCGTTACGCGCGACGTCGCGGCGCAAGGCCCGCGCCCCGCCCCAGACGATATTTCGCGCGACCCCGATTTCGACGGGTGCGCGGATTGGCACATGATCTATCATCGGTTCCGTCGCCACGTCGCCTGGTGACAGGCGGCGGAAGCGGTCTATGCGGTAGAGCTCGGTCTGGATCGATTGCTCGAGGACGAGGCCGTCGGTCGCTGCCAGCATCTCTGAGATTGCTTGTGCACCGAATGTGTTCCAGTCGAAGCCCGTCCTTTCAACATTGTCTCGCAGCACGAATGCGTGTGCGCTGATGAAACTGCCGCCAAGCGCCAACGCCCCAGCGAGTTTTTTGGCAATGCGCCGCAACTCGGTGAGATCATCCAGGTAGTAGAGCGCTTCCGAACAGACGATCAGATCCATTTCGCCCGGCAGCGTGTCCGCAGAGAAATCCAGTACGCCGAACTCAACATTCGGCTGATCGTTGCATCGCGCGCGCGCCCGCCCGATGGCTACGGCGGAGATGTCAGTTGCGGTCAAATGGCCCACGCGCGGCGCCAGCTGCCGCGTGAAGTGGCCCTCCGCGCAGGCCAGCTCAAGCGCCCGTCCGATGGGACCGGCAGGCAGAATTTCGAGCTGCCGCTCATATTTTTCCTGCTCATAGGGCGAACCGTAGTTCCAGGGATCCTCGGTCGCGAAATGGCGATTCCAGAAAGACGTGCGATCATTGTCGCGCCCATCCGTGGCCCGTGCACGGCGCGGCGCTGCAAGAGGCTCTTTAGTTTCGGCGCTCGACCGAACCAGCGCCTGCGCTTCCGCGGCCAATCCCGCGAGTTTGCCGAAATGGCTGTCCCGATCGGACCGGCGTCCCGCCATGGACAACAATGCCTCGGCTGCAAACTTGTTTGACTTGTCGGCACCGGCGCCCTTTTGCGGTTCATGTACAGGCGATCGCCTCGCAAGCCGCGCGGCACTGTGCATAAGCCGCTCAGGGGGCACGGAATTCAGGATCAATTCAACCCAATGACGCCTTGTCACTTTCCCGAGTACGCCGAACTGCACGAGAGCCTCGATCCGGCCATCCAGCATCAGATAGGCATAGATTTGATCTATTCCTTCCGGCACTTCGATCGAGGCCGGATTTCGCGCCTCGACACGAATTCCAAGTGTCCGCGCCAGCCTGCGCGGCGCGGCAAGATCGTCGACATCGAGCAGCATTTGCTCAACGTGATACTGGACGCGGCGAGCCGCCTCGGGATTGTTCCAGACCTTGCCGAGTTCGATGATCAGCTCGGTGAGGGAGCCGCCGAACCTGTCCCACCTGGCAGCCAATTGCGCTGGCACCGACAGGCTTCCTGCCATAAGGCCATCGACGGCCACCTTGGCGATCTCACGCGCCCACTTACGTCCTGCCGGGAGCGCGCGCAGGGATTGCGGGTTGATCGAGCGCGAGCCGCAGCCGCAATCTGACGCGGCGTTCCACAATGCGAACCACGCGAGCGCTTCGGAAGCGGTGCCACCGTTCGCCTCGATCGCTCCATTGGCGTGAGCCGATGCCGGGTGTTTGACCCTGGGATCGGCGGAAAAGCCGCGAGCGATCACGATTTCGGCATCTGCCAGCATCTGCGCCGAATTGCGGCTGAGCGCGTTGGGGCTGGCCCGATAGAAAGCGAGCGGCTCGTCGACCATCACCCAATTTTTGCCCAGACGTGCGAGGCGCTGCCACAGGTCCCAGTCCTCGCAGGTGCGCAGCGACACATCGAAACCGCCCAACTCGACAATGATCTCCCGGTCGACCAGCAGCGCGTGAATGGCGATGGCACACCGGCGGGCGAATGTTTCGAAGGGCTGGATCGCGACTTCCGTTGGGATGCTCGCCGGGGTGAGTCCGCCGTCGGGCATCACGCGCCGGGAACCGCAATAGGCGGCCACTGCATCGGGAGCAGATTTCAGTGCGGCCAGCATCTTCGCAAGGAAGCTGGCATCCACCCAATCGTCCGCATCCAGAAACATGAGCCAGCGGCCGCGCGCTGTCGAAATCCCGCTATTGCGCGCGCCGGCGGGGCTATACGCACAAGACCTCAACGTCCGAAATCGGGCATCGTGCTCTACATAACCGGCGATGATCGCGGGGGTGCGGTCCGTGGAGGCGTCGTCGACGATGATCGCCTCCCAATCCACTATTTCCTGATCGAGAAGGCAATCGAGAGCGCGCGCCAGCGTTACCTCCGCGTTGTGCGCAGGAACCACGATTGAAACCAAGGGATCATGCGCCACGCCGTCTTACCCGCGCCAGGTACGAGGTAGAACAAGATGCGTTGATGTTTCTCGGCGAAGGCCGTCACAATCGACGCCGATCAGTCCGTCGACCCATCGTCCATCACCACTATATCCAGTATCTGGCAGGTCTGCCGGCGGATGCCGGCAAGCGTTGCGCCGACGGTTTGCTCGGCATTGAACATCGGTACCACACCGCCTTGCGGTAGCATTGTCCTGGATCATCGAGCTTTCGTCTTCTTCGGCAAGAGTCGGCAAATGTCAAAACCGGATGACGGCATCGGCTGGCAGCACTGCCCTGTCAAGATAAGGGCGAATTAGAGGTGGGCAAAAAAGACTTGAAGACAGGCCGAATGGCAAGCGCGCGTGCCCGACGGCTTAGAGCTGAGGCCGATGCGCATGTCGAATCTACCCGAATGGGGGACGTACGAACCGACTTAAGCCGAGAAGATTCCGGCTTGCGGGTCGGCAATTTTGCTGGCAAGTTTATCAGTTGCTAAATTAGCGCTGGGACAATGTTCAAAGGAGGGGCATGGGATGGCCAAGGAATCTTCGAGTACCGCTTCTTCGGCAAATAAAGCGGACGCAAATCTGATAAGTAATGCAGAAGGAAGCGGGCTGACCTTCATGGCGGGCCAGGCTCGCGAGAGCGGGGCCCCCGGCGACGCCGTCGGTGTCGACAAGATACGTGATCTGCTGTTCGGCAACCAGATGCAGGACTATGACCGCCGCTTTTCCAAGCTTGAAGAACGGGTCTTGCAGCGCTTCAAGGATGTCGAATCCGAGGCCAAGCGCAATCTTGAAATGTACGAGTCAAATGCAAAGAAGCAGGTCGACTCGCTTGCGGCGCAATTGCGGAACGAAAAAGACGCGCGAGCCGATGCCGACAAGGAGATTGATCGGAATCTTCGCGAGCAAAATCAGGCGCTCGAAAAGCAAGTGCGCGCGTTGTCGGATCAGTTGAGCGAGCTTGAGCGGGAAGTTGCGGACCGGATAAATCGAAACGATCATTTGCTGCGTGAGGAAATCAAGCAAAAGAATGAAAGCATTCAGATGCTGATGGAGAAAATGTTTTCTGATCTCGGCAACGTCAAGACCGACCGAAATCTTTTGGCTGGCCTGTTTGTTGAGGTTGCAAAATGTCTAAATCAGGATCCCGTCGGCAGCAAGAACAACTCGGAGCGTACGTGGAAAGTGAGTTGATCGGAACTTGACGTCGACCGTCGACCCAATCAGCCTTCCTCAAAGAGGAGCTTCGAACGATACAGAGATTGATCGCGAGGCTCTGGCTCGCCTTTTGATCGAAATTGCCCGGAACGTTGATCCGGACTATCGTGCGCGTCTCGACGGAATCCCAACCGCCGACCCTCGCATGGAAACGCTGCGCCAGTTGCTGGTCGGCCGCGAAATTTCGGAGCTTTCACGAGTTACGCACCTGCTCGACGAACCTGAGCAGCTTGCGGCCGCAGTGGGGGGCGTCCTCCCCAGTGCAGCCGCACGTGCGCTTCATGCGCAACTCGGAGAGGCGCTTGCGCCAGCTGTCGAGAGGGCCGTGCAACGGTCTATCCAGAAGAGCCCGCGTACGCTTACGGATATATTGTACCCGGTGTTTCTGCCGGCTATTCGCAAGTCGATCGGCGAAAAGATCGACCAAACCTTTCAATCGCTGAATGAAACTTTAAGACATATATTTACCTGGCATGGGCTCAAGTGGAGACTTGAAGCTTGGAGAACAGGAGCGAGCTTCTCAGAAGTTGTTCTTAAGCATTCTCTTGTCTATCGTGTAGAACATGTTTTTCTCATCAATCGCAATTCCGGGCTTTTGATAGCGCATGTAACTGCTGATAATGCAACCAGCGAAGATCCCCAACTCATTTCTTCTATGCTTAGTGCAATTCAAGATTTTGTAAGGGACTCATTTAACGAGAAAGAACAGAGCGGCCTGGACACGATCCGTTTCGGGGAGCTTCGTCTCTGGTCGGAAGTTGGACCGTTTGCGACCTTGGTTGCGGTGATCCGGGGAAATCCGCCGGAGGAATTACATGAAATAATTCGCGATGTATTGCTTCGCATCCATGATGAATACTCACAGGCTCTAGAGCAGTTTGACGGCGATAGTTCGCAGCTGGTCGGCGTAGAGACGCAGTTGCAGACCTGCGTTGAACTGAAGCAGGAGGAATCAAACCAGGGATTTCCGTGGCTGGTCTTGGCTGCAGTCCTGCTGGTTTTGATTCCCGCAGGCGGTTGGTTCTTTCTTTCCTGGCAATCCGGGCAGCGCTGGCAGGCCTATGTGTCGCGACTGGGGACCCAGCCGGGCATCATCGTTGCCGAACAAAAGGTGCACAATGGCCAATTCTATGTTGCCGGCCTGAGAGACCCGCTTGCCGCCGACCCGGAGTCGCTGTTGGCCGGAACGGAGGTCGATCCCGCCCGCGTTCATTCGCAGTGGCAATTCTATCAGAGCCTCGAGCCGGAGTTCGTGTTGAAGCGGCTAACGGCGTCGCTGGTTCCGCCGGATTCAGTACGACTTTCGATCGTCAATGATCGCATCGTTGCCCAGGGTGAGGCTCCCGACACCTGGATAGTTCGGGCGCGCGCAGCGGCCCAACAACTTTCGGCAGGCGGACCGGAATTCGATATCTCCAGGGTTCGTGATGTGAGCCCCGAAACACGTGCGGTGGAGCACTGGCGGGCCTATGTGTCGCGACTGGAGGCCCAACCGGGAATCATCGTCGCCCAACAAGCGGCGAGGGGCGGACATTTCTATATTTCCGGCCTGAGAGACCCGCTTGCCGCCGACCCGCAGGGTCTGCTGTCCGGAACGGAGGTAGATCCTGCCCGCGTTCATTCGCAGTGGCAATTCTATCAGAGCCTTGATCCGAAGTTCGTCCTGAAGCGGCTGATAGTGTCGCTGACCCCGCCGAAATCGGTTCGGCTTTCGATCGTCGAGGATCGCATCGTTGCCGAGGGTGAGGCTCCCGATACCTGGATAGATCGGGCGCGCGCAGCGGCCCGACAGCTTTCGGCAGGCGGACCGGAATTCGACATCTCCAAGGTTCGTGATGTGAGCCCCGAAGCACGCGCGGCGGAGCACTGGCAGACTTATGTGTCGCGACTGGAGGCCCAAGCCGGAATCATTGTCGCCCAACAAACGGCGCGGGGCGGACATTTCTATATTTCCGGCCTGAGAGACCCCCAGGCCGCCGACCCGAAGGCTCTTCTGTCCGGAACAGGGGTCGATCCTGCTCGCGTTCATTCGCAGTGGCAATTCTATCAAAGCCTCGATCCGAAGTTCGTGGTGAAGCGGCTGATGGCGTCGCTGACTCCGCCTGATTCAGTACGGCTTTCGATCATCAAGGATCGCATCGTTGCCCAGGGTGAGGCTCCTGCCGCCTGGATAGATCGGGCGCGGGTCGCCGCCCAAGAGCTGTCCGCGGACGGACTCTCTCTAGAACTCTCCGAGCTGCGTGAGTTGACCCCTCCGCAACTCACTCATTTGAGGGAGGCTATTCAAGCGGTCAACATTTTCTTCGATTCTGGCAAGGCTGTACCGGGACCGGAGCAACTGCCGGTTCTCGACAATTTGGCGAACCAGTTGAAGCAATTGGCCAAGGACGCCCGCAACGCAGGCGTAACAGCACAGTTCATGTTGACCGGCCATTCGGACGAGACGGGCCGTGAAACGGCCAAATTGTCGATCAGCGCCGCGCGCGCGGAAACAGTTCGTGCGCTTCTCAAGAAGCGCGGCGTCGATCCGGAGTTGCTCTTGGTTCGCGGCGCGGGCACCTTTGAGCCAGCGGAGATTGAAAATAGCCGAACGGGGAACTCCGCCAACCGCAGAGTTTCGGTTACGGTAAACTTCCACTAGGGCGGAGCCCAGGAAATTGCAAAAGAAGATCTGCATGTTGGGCGGGTTCGCTGTCGGAAAGACGAGTCTCGTTCGCAGGTTTGTGCAAAGCATCTTTTCAGAAACCTACTTGACCACGGTGGGAGTGAAAATCGACAAGAAGAGTGTCGCATTCCCGGACAAAACCGTGGATCTGATTTTGTGGGATTTGGCCGGCGAAGACGATATCGGCTCATTCCGCGTCAGCTATGTGCGAGGTGCGAGCGGGCTCGTGCTTGTCGTCGATGGAACCCGCGCCGCTACTCTTGAAGTGGCGCTCACGTTGCGCGAGCGGGCCGAGGCTGAATTCGGCGCTATGCCGTTTGTATTGCTGTTCAACAAATCCGATCTGGCCGACCGGTGGGCAATATCGGATACTGAAATTGACGAACTGAGGCAACTTGGATGGCAAATCTATCTAACAAGTGCGCTTTCGGGTGAACATGTTGATGGTGCGTTTCGTCAGCTTGCTTCGATGGTTAGCAAATAGACCATGCACGAATTGCCACGAGAAGTCAGAAGCTGGATTTACGATTTCTTCTACAACGAGCACTCCGTCGCATATCTGAAAATCGACGCCCAGCTTTGCATAGCTGAGAAGGGCGGTAACGTTAAACATTACGGACTCTCATCAGTTCGCATAGGTAAGCCTGTTGCCGAGCAGCTTGAATTCATGGAAGGTTTGCTGCCCTGCCCGGAGCTTCCATATCATATGGCCATGGTCGAACTGCCCAGCGGGCGTGTCGCGGACCTCCATCTTTTTGCTGACAATGCCTGCGTGTGGCTGCTCTTTCTTGACGCCACTGCCGAACGCGACAATAGGCAGCGACTTCAACAGAAGGCTTATGAAATGACGCTCCTGCAAGAGAGGGAGCGTCAACTCAACGAGAAATTACAATCGATGAACGAGGCGTTGAGGGCGAGCCAAGAGGGATTGTCACGTGAATACCAGCGCGCCGAAGCCCTGCTCCTCAACATTCTTCCGGCGTCTATCGCGGAGCGGCTAAAAGCGCACGAAGAAATTGCAGACAACTACGCAGAGGTGAGTGTGCTTTTTGCCGACATCGTTGGTTTTACGGAAAGAGCGCGGAACGTCGGAGCGGTGACGACGCTCGCTATTTTAAATTACTTCTTCAAGGCGGCGGATCTGCTCTCGGAGCGATACGGCTGCGAAAAGATCAAGACAATCGGCGATTGTGTGATGGTAGTCGCTGGCCTGCCCGCCGCGCGGTCCGATCATGCGGAAGCCCTTGCGCACTATGCACTTGAACTGCGGAAGGCGGTTAAGCTCGAACACTTCGCAGGAGAACCGATAAGACTCAGAATTGGAATTCACTCAGGACCAATCGTGGCGGGCGTTATAGGCAAAAGGCGGTTTGCCTATGATCTATGGGGCGACACCGTTAATCTCGCC
Organism: Mesorhizobium sp. M0166; assembly: GCF_040322255.1. NCBI lineage: Bacteria > Pseudomonadati > Pseudomonadota > Alphaproteobacteria > Hyphomicrobiales > Phyllobacteriaceae > Mesorhizobium > Mesorhizobium sp. M0166. The sequence continues at coordinate 193,405 of NZ_JAMYTD010000008.1, forward strand.
GCACGTATCCAAACGTCCGCGGAGCCCGATGAAATCCGTATTTCGGATGCAACTCATCAACTGCTTGGACCAAATTTCGCTTGCGACCCACTCGCGGAAACGGAATTGCGTGGTGCAGGTCGTGTGCGAATGTGGCGGCTCCCGGCCTGATTTGCCGCACGGCAGTGCCGACCCCGGAGCGCATTGCATCTCAAGCAACATCGTGGTTTCGAATGTCCGCATCGGTGGGACCGGCGGGTCCGAGGCGGGCCCCCCCAGGCGCGAGTAATTTAACACCAGGCGGGGGGGCAGGGCCCGGCAGCCACACCCCGCGCGGAAGAAGTAACACCGACCG
>NZ_JAMYTD010000009.1:0-188897 GCF_040322255.1 Mesorhizobium sp. M0166
CGGCAGGACAGAGGGGGGTGGGAAGGATCGCCGCCTTGGTCATGATTGTGAATGCTTCAAGCGGCGTTTCTCCGCCACGACGGCCAGCCCTTCGACCGGTTGGCGGCGATCCTGCCGGATAATGGTTGGCTGCAGCGACAGGACCGAAAAGCCGTTGGCGGCCAGAACCCGCTCTACATAGCGTTGCGAATGCGCGTAGCGGCGCGACGGCTGCAGGGCGAAATCGCCGCTGCCGGACGAGTCGCCGCCGGCGAGCGTCTCGACGGAGAACGCAAACAGACCGCCGCCGGCAAGCATTCCGGCAATCTTGGTCACCACCCTGTCGAGTGCGCCGACATAGATGAACACATCGGCCGCCGTCACCAGATCGGCTTTCGAGCCAGAATAGCAAAACTCCTGCAGGTCCGTCTTGACGAGCAGATCGTAGACGCCTTTGGCGCGCGCCTGCCTCAGCATGCCGGCCGAGATATCGTAGCCCTCCAGCCGATCAGCGATCGGCCGCAGCCTCTGGCCCATCAGGCCAGTGCCGCAGCCGAGATCGAGCACCAGCGAAAACCGGCCCGGCCGTGCTGCCCGGACGGCACGGTCGAGGCATTCGGGCAGACGATAGCCGAGCCTGTCGACCAGCTCACCCTCGAAGCTCTCGGCATAGTGGTCGTACAGCGTCTCGACAAAGGCGCTGGGCGGCGCCGGAGCCGCCGCTGCCCTGCCGATCAATTGCAGCTTGAGCGCCGCGCCGAGCCTGTCCGCCGGGTCGAGCCGCAGTGCCGTCGCCCAGGCCTGCGCGGCGAGATCGGGCGCGCCCGCCGTCTCCTGCATCTCGCCGAGGCGGAACCAGCCGGCCGCCCAGTGCGGCGCCAGTTCGAGCGCGCCGAGCAGCAATTCCGCCGCTGCCGCATGATCGCCGGATGCATGGAGCATTTCGGCATAGTCGGCGCGGCGGTCGGCGGTCAAATCGCCGGACGAGGTCTGGAGCGGCTTCATGTGGTCGGGTTCCGCCGGGTGTTTGCAGCCGGCTTGCGCTCTATGCTGGAGTCAGCAGTGACTTACAACAGGCTTCCCGCGCCGGAATTAGCGCCTATCTTGGGGCCATGCGCGCCAGCGACCTGCTTCATCCCCGGCCGGAAGGGCTGTATTGCCCGCCCGGCGATTTCTTCATCGACCCGGTGCGGCCGGTCAACCGGGCGCTGATCACGCATGGCCATTCCGACCATGCCCGCTCCGGCCACCGCTCGGTGATGGCGACGCAGCAGACGCTCGACATTATGGGCCTGCGTTACGGCGACGGTTTTGCCGGAACGACGCAGGCCGCCGTGCTCGGCGAGACGATCGCGTTCGACGGCGTCACCGTCAGCTTTCACCCGGCCGGCCATGTGCTGGGCTCGGCGCAGATCAAGGTCGCGCATCAGGGCACATGCATCGTCGCATCTGGCGACTATAAGCGCCAGAAGGATGCGACCTGCGAGCCGTTCGAGCCGCTCAAATGCGACGTCTTCATCACCGAGGCGACGTTCGGCCTGCCGGTGTTCCGCCATCCGCCCGATAGCGAAGAGATTGCCCGGCTGCTGAGATCGACCGAGCAGTTTCCCGAGCGCACGCATCTGGTCGGCGCCTATGCGCTGGGCAAGGCGCAGCGCGTCATGCGCCTGCTGCGCGATGCCGGCTACGAAAAGCCGATCTACATCCATGGCGCGCTGGCCAAGCTCAGCGAATATTACCAGAGCCAGAATATCGATCTCGGAACATTGGAACCGGCGACCGTCGAGAGCGGCGCGAAAAGCGACTTTGCCGGCGCCGTCGTCGTCAGCCCGCCATCCGCCTTCGCCGATCGCTGGGCGCGGCGTTTTCCCGATCCGATGTCGTGCTTCGCCTCGGGTTGGATGCGCATCCGCCAGCGCGCCAAGCAGGGCGGCGTCGAGCTGCCGCTGATCATCTCCGACCATTCCGACTGGGACGAACTGACAGCGACGATCAAGGAGACCGGCGCGGAAGAAATCTGGGTGACGCACGGCCGCGAGGAGGCGCTGGTGCGCTGGTGCGAACTCGAAGGCATTGCCGCCAGGCCGCTGCATCTGGTTGGCTATGAGGACGAGGGCGATTGATGGTGGAAATCGCCGGTATAGCGTTCTGTCGCGCCCCCCTCTGGCCTGCCGGCCATCTCCCCCGCGAGGGGGGAGATTGGCTGCTTCGGCGCCGCGCTCATTCCTGCGACGTTCGGAATTGGCGAAACCAGTCGCGACATCCGATCTCCCCCCTTGCGGGGGAGATGGCCGGCAGGCCAGAGGGGGGTGTGACAGAGCGCAAACTTATCCTATTGGCGCCCCTCCCATGAACCGCTTCGCCGAGCTCCTCGATCGCCTCGTCCTGACGCCGTCGCGCAATGGCAAGCTGACGCTTTTGACCGACTATTTCCGCAGCGTCGAGGATCCGGACCGCGGGCTGGCGCTGGCGGCCATCACCGGCGATCTGTCCATCGCCGCGGTCAAGCCGGCGATGCTGCGCACGCTGGTCGTCGAGCGCATGGATCCCGTGTTGTTCGGCTATTCCTACGACTATGTCGGCGACCTGGCCGAGACCGTGTCGCTGGTCTGGCCGCAAGCGCCGGTCGATATTGCGAACCACGAGCCGACGCTGGCCGAGGTGGTGGCCAAGCTGCAGGCGGCGAGCCGCTCCGACGGGCCGCAGGTGCTGGCCCGGCTGCTCGACAGCGCTAGCACTTCGGCGCGCTTTGCCATCATAAAGCTGGTCACCGGCGGCCTGCGCATCGGCGTCTCGGCGCGGCTGGCCAAGCAGGCGCTGGCCGATTTCGGCAAGGTCGATATCGCCGAGATCGAGGAACTCTGGCACGGGCTGACGCCGCCTTATACGGCGCTGTTCGCCTGGCTGGAGGGCACGGCGGAAAAACCCAGGAAGACGGCACTGGCGCTGTTCAGGCCGGTAATGCTGTCGAATGCCGTCGGTGACGGCGACCTCGAAAAGCTCGACCCGGCCGACTACGCGGCCGAATGGAAATGGGACGGCATCCGCGTCCAGGCGGCTTGCGAAGGCGGCATTCGCCGGCTCTATTCGCGCACCGGCGACGATGTCTCCGGCGCCTTTCCGGATCTTGCCGAGGCGATGGATTTTTCAGGCGCCCTCGACGGCGAGCTTCTGGTCGGTGACCCCAGGCAGGCGACGGGCACGTTCTCGGACCTGCAGCAGCGGCTGAACCGCAAGAGCGTGTCACCCAAAATCCAGCAGCAATACCCCGCCTTCATGCGCTGCTACGATGCGCTGCAGATTGGTGACGAGGATGTGCGCGGACTTCCGTTCCGCGAACGGCGCGGCCGGCTCGAGGCCTTCGTGAGGACACTCGATCCGAGCCGCTTCGATCTGTCGCCGCTGGTCGAATTCACCAACTGGCAGGCGCTGGAGGAATTGCGCCGCAAGCCGCTGCATCCGGTCATCGAAGGCGTCATGCTGAAGCGCTGGGATTCGCCTTATGTGGCCGGGCGGCCGAAGGGCCCGTGGTTCAAATGGAAGCGCGATCCGCACACCGTCGACGCGGTGCTGATGTATGCCCAGCGCGGCCACGGCAAACGCTCGAGCTTCTATTCCGACTATACATTCGGCGTCTGGTCCGGGCCGGAAGGATCGGAGGAGCTGGTGCCGGTGGGAAAAGCCTATTTCGGCTTCACCGACGAGGAACTGAGGCAAATCGACAAATATGTCCGCGACAATACGATCGAGCGCTTCGGCCCGGTGCGCTCGGTACGGGCCGACCGCAGACAGGGCCTGGTGCTCGAGGTGGCGTTCGAAGGGCTCAACCGCTCGACACGGCACAAATCCGGCGTTGCCATGCGCTTCCCCCGCATTTCGCGGCTGCGCTGGGACAAGCCGACGGCCGAAGCCGATAGCATCGAGACGCTGCAGGCGCTGCTGGATAGTTAGGGAACGACTGAAACGCGGATCTCGTAGATGTCGACCGACTTGCCCTGCTTGTCGAAGTCGGAATTGATGGCGATGGTGCCGGCAGCACCCGGACGCTTGTCGGGAAAGCGCACGTCGAACAGATATTCATTGCGCTCGCGACCGACCGCATAGCGCTTGCGGCCGCAGTCGCCGAGTTCGCCGAAATTGCAGTCGACGGAAATCTGCGTCTCCTGGCCCTCCTCGGAGCGTGCGATGATGTCGAATGTGGCATGCTTGCCGGCGAGTTTTTCCAGCACGCCTTGCCCGACGTCGAAGCTGATGGCCGAGCCGGATGCACCCGAGCGGATGCGCAGGAAGGAACCGCTTTCGTCCTGGATAACGTCGGCCTTGGCGTCCGACGGTGCATTGACCTGCGTCGGGTCACCCGGCGAAAAGACGTTGATCCAGTCGTGCGCCTGGTCCTGCTCGCCCTGCTTCGGCGGCGAAGCGGTGTCGTCCGGCGTGAAATCATCGCCGTCGACCGTTGGCGGCGCTTCCGGTGGTGCCGTGTCGAGCTCGGTCGCCGATTTGAAGACGCCGGTCTGGTTGGCGAAATAAAGGCCGATGCCGGCGGCGGCGAGTAGCGTCACACCGAAGAAGATCGCGGTCAAAGGCAGGCGCCGCCGCCTCGCCCGCCGGTCGTCGCGGTCGGGCGTCACTTCCGCGTCGTCGATTTCGGCTTCGGTCGGAGCCGAGGCCCCCATGTCGATCACCGGCGCCTCGGGAACAGGCGCATCGGGCATGATGTCGGGGACGACGGGCAGGACGCGCGACCGGGGCGCATCGGATTCGGGCGGCTGCGCCGGGCCGTCGACGATGACATCGGGCGATGGCGCGGGCTCGGCTTCGGCTTCGGTTTCAGCCGGAGGCTCCACCGCCGGTGCTGCCTCCAAGCCGTCGGTCGGCGCGGCGACGTCGGGAATCGCCGGCAGGAATTCCGATTCGATTTCGGTGATCTTCGCCTGGACCGCCTTGCGGCGCTTGATGGCGACCTCCACGGTGACGTTTGGATTGGCCTGCAGGGCACGGTCGAGTGCCGCGAAAGCCGATCGATAGACCCGCTCGCGAAACGCCCGGTCGTCGGCATTGCCTTTCTCGAAGGCGTTGCGGATCGCTTTTTCGATCGCGTCCAAGCGAATTCCCTCTGCAATTTCACTCACATTGTCATGATCGTTAGCCGCAGGCGACCAATCAATCAACAAGCGAGCGGCCGCATTCTGCCGTACCGAGGGATACAAAGGTGATTTCGGCGCTTTTCGGTAAAGGAATCAACATTTTTCGCTGATTTTCCGGTCACGGCCAACGTGGCGGTCGCGCGGCGTACCGATGCGGCATCACGCGGCCGATGGTAGATCCGCGCGGCGGCTGCCCTTTGCGCCCGGCCGGAGACGGCACGAATTGGCTCGTCCTGAAATCGCGGCTGCCATCTTGAATTCGCAGCCGGTTGCGTCTATCACGCAGCCCATCTTGGAAGCTCGGCTTCCCGGGCCGCTTTAGCTCAGTTGGTAGAGCACATCATTCGTAATGATGGGGTCGCGTGTTCGAGTCACGCAAGCGGCACCAAAAATATCTCACAATAACAGTGATTTGAGGCAGTTTACGCTGCAAGCCGTTCTCATCCTAACAGCCATAGGCCACAGATAGCCACACAGAGCACCCCGCTTTTTTCGTTACGTTTGCCGAACCGGCTGCTGCCGGGACTCGCTCATCAGCGTTTCGCAACTAAGGATGAGTTGACGCCCGTACTGATTGGACGCCTCCATGACCGCCTTCTTGCCCACGCAAGATTGGGCAAGCGCCGGAAACCCGGCCCCAGTCCGCCCCAGCCACCCACGACGAAGGCGACAGGCCACGTGAGCACCAAGGCTCCCATCCACGCCAGTCCTACGATCTCTGACGGAGCGGGTTTGAGTGCAGAACGTTCAGAACCGGTCGAGAGCAGGACCCGTTCAACGCCGCATGCGCCGAAAAATTGTTATGACCACAATTGCAAAAATCAGCCCAAGCGTGAACCACGGTGCAACATCGAATAATATTCGAAGGCCACCCGCCATCTCGCTCGATCCTCTCGTTTGCCGGAGCCAGTCGATTGACCCTCAATATTCCACCCTCGACAGCAACACGCTCGTTTCACATGGCCGCGACGATTTGGCAAATCACCCCTCGGAGGCGGGCGTTATTTGGTCCCGGAGCCGATATGTTTGCTGCTGCCATAGGCATGAAGACTACAAAACAGGCAGACAACCAAGGCGGCGGCAAGACCTAGCGAAGCGGGCTGGATAGCCTCACTTCCGTGATGATAGCGTGAAAGAAACGCGTTCCATCGATCCAGCCCAAAGCCCATCTCATCGTCGGCCGTTCCGGCCTCACGTTCAACAGGGGGAGAAAATCATGGAAGAGGAGGACGATGTCCTAAGCGACCTGAGCTATGTCGCCGAAAATTTCGATGATGTGGCGAAGGAAACGGTCGTCCTGGTGCTGGAGGCTGCGATCGCCGAGATCATTGGCCTCAGAATTGCCCTGCGGACTGCCGCGCCGAAGGCGACATGGACGACAGACTGAGTTGCAGCCGGGTTTAACGAGCGCCTTAGCTCGGCGAGGTGTCGCCCAGCGTCGCCACGGTTTTCAGCGCGCCGTCGAGCATGTCGCCCTTTTCGTCCTTCAGCGCCGCTTCGCGCAGGCGCCGGATCCAGTCGGCGGCGTCCGGGCGGCCCTTGAGCAGGTCGAGCGCCGACAGCACCCGGTCGAATTTCGACTGTGCACGGGCGTGGGTGTCGCTGTAACCTTTGATCAGGCGGCGGCAGTTGAGGATCTCCGTGCCAAGCGCATAGTCCTCACCGACTTGGCCCAGCGCCAGCGCATACCAGCGCTCGAGATGCGCGGTCTCGACCTTGTGGCGCAGCAGCTTGCGGCGCCAGCGGCGCAGGCCGCCGATGAACCACAATGCGGCAAAGCCGGCAAAGCTGTCGGTGCGGATATGGCGGCCGCGGTTGATGCGGCGGTCGAGGAAGGCGGCGAGCTTCGGCCGGCTTTCGATGTAGCTGCCGAGCCCGGCCGGCAGCGTGCCGCAGAATTCCTCGATGCGCGGATGGAAATATTCGGTCACCTGCAGCACGGAGCCGTCCTTGACGCCGACCTCGCGGCGTACGCGTCGGTCGCGGCTAGAGCGCGTCTTCAGGTCGGCGACCCGGATCATGTCGTCGTAGCACATGGCGTTGGCCAGATGCTTGGCGGCGGCGATCGACAGCGCGTAACCATGTCCGGCATCGTCCAGGACGACCGCCCGATCGAGCCTGTCGAGATATTCGCCGCCATAGGCGACGTCCTGATAGTCGACCACTTTTTTCAGGCCGCGAAGGGCCATGTCGTGCACGGATACAGGCAGCGTGGCGACGCGCGCCGCGAGTTGTCGCCAGCCGCTCAACAGGCTTTCCGGACCGCTGACTTTTGTCGCCGCGCGCGAGCCGGTTTCAGCGGTCGCCGGTCCTGCAGTCTTGTCGCCCGAAGGCGCACTCGCGATGCCGCGCGCCCGATCATAGGCGGCGCCGAAGGCGGCGAGGCTGGCTTTGACGCCGCGGCCGCCGGCACTGACCGCCTGCTCATAGCTTTCGCGTGTGAACGGCAAGGCATCGGAGCCGGCCAGCGCGCCGAGCAGGCTGGCCGAGATCATCGAGCCATTGTCGGCGGCGATCTTCTCCATGTCGAAGGCGATGAAGCGCTTGGCCGCGGCTTCCGCCGTGGCGTGCACCTTGGAGGACGAGGCGCGGCCATCGCCGGGTTCGATCTTCTCCGAGACCGCTGCGATGCGATGCGACGAGGCGATCAGCGTCGTGCGCTCGGGCGTGACGAAGCCGCGGATGATGGCGCGGCCGGCCTCCATCAGTTCGGCGGCAATCAGGATGTCGACGTCGCCCTGCGACGGCGACAGCGCGAAGATTGGCAGCCGGCCGGTGTCGCGGCACATCTCGACGTAATAGATGGTGGCGCCGGTGCGCTGGGCGACACCGGCGACCGAGGTCGATTGCGCGACGTAACCGTTGCGCTCGGCGACATCGGTGATCCAGTCGGCCAGCACGCCGCCGCCCTGGCCGCCGACCGCCAGCACGGCGAGCTTGATAACGGGCTCGTCTTCAGTGGGGCCCGCCTTCGGGCGCAATGGCGAAGCGTTATCAAGCATCGGCGAAGGTCAGGCGCCGGCTCTCGCGACGACGCTGCAACAGGCTGATGGTGGCGCGGCGGGCGGCTTCGAGAAAGCGATCCCAGCGGCTGGGATTATGGACGACGTCGGCGCGGTAGAAGGACGGGCAAAGCACCGCCGCATCGGCCACCTCGCCGCAATTGCCGCAGCCGACGCAACTCTGGTCGATATGCGCCACCGGATCGTCGCGCAGCGGATCGTCGAGCGACTTTACCGACAGCGACGGGCAGCCGGACAGCCGCATGCAGGCGTGGTCGCCGGTGCAGATGTCCTCGTCGATGCCGAATTTCGGCTTGACGATGCGCTCGCCGTCCTTGATCGCCTTGTCGACCAGCGGCTTTTCGCGGCGCTGCCGGTTGAGCATGCATTCGGACGAGGCGACAATGACTTTCGGGCCCTTTTCGTCCGTCGTCAGCGCCTCGCGCAGCGTGTCCTGCATTTTGGTTACGTCGTAGGTGCGGTCGATGTGGCGCAGCCATTTGACGCCCATGCCTTTCACCGCCTCGGTGATCGGATGCTTGGTCGACTTGGTCTTGTTGCCGGCGCGGGACGACAGGATATCCTGCCCTCCGGTCGCGGCCGAATAGAAGTTGTCAACAATGACGATGACGCCGTCGTTCTTATTAAAGACCGCATTGCCGACCGAGGAGGTCAGGCCGTTGTGCCAGAAGCCGCCGTCGCCGACGAAGGAGATTGAGCGGCGCTTGGCATCGGGCGAATTGAACGCCGAGGCCGAGGCCGGCCCCAGCCCGTAGCCCATGGTGGTGGCGCCGAGCTCGAAAGGCGGCATGATCGAGAACAAATGACAGCCAATGTCGGAAGCGATGTGGTGCTTGCCCAACTCCTGCTCGACCAGCTTGGTGGCGGCGAAGATCGGCCGCTCCGGGCAGCCGACGCAGAAGCCGGGCGGGCGGCCCGGGACGACGTTGATCAGGTCGGCGGTATCGAGCCCGTCGCCGATCTTGTTCGGCGCGCGGACCTCGCTTGGCAGCAGATGCGGGATGGTGGCGCGCAGGAACGATCCGATGCCGTCGAGCATCACCTGGCCGGTGTATTCGCCGGCCATAGGCAGATGTTCCTTGCCGACGAGCTTGGTGCCGCGCCCGGCCTTGTGCAGCATCGCGGCGAAGGCCTGCTCGATGTAGTTGGGCTGGCCTTCCTCGACGACGAGCACGGCGTCCTTGCCTTCGCAGAAGGACAGGAATTCGTCATCGACCAGCGGGTATACGGCGTTGAGCACATAAAGCGGCACGTCGGTGTCGCCATAGGTGTCGGCGAGGCCGAGCCGCTGCAGCGCCCGGATGACCGAATTGTACATGCCGCCCTGCATGACGATGCCGACCGAGCCGTGTTCCGGGCCGAAAAACTCGTTGATCTTGTTGGTGCGGATAAAATCCACCGCCGCCGGCCAGCGTTTCTGCACCTTTTCCTTCTCGTGCAGGAAGGACGCGGGCGGCAGCACGATGCGGCCGGTGTCGCGGCGCGGCGCCTCGAGCGCATCGGCGACCGTCATTGCCGGGCGCTTGTTGTCCTTGGCAATGAAATGGCCGTGGACATGGCAGCAGCGGATGCGGACCTGCAGCATGACCGGCGTGTTGGAAACCTCGGACAGCTCGAAGCCGTCCTCCACCGCCTTGACGATCGACGGCAGGTTCGGTCGCGGGTCGAGCAGCCAGACCTGGCTCTTCATGGCAAAGGCGTGGCTGCGCTCCTGCATGATCGAGGAGCCTTCGCCGTAATCCTCGCCGACGATGATCAATGCACCGCCGGTGACGCCGCCGGAAGCGAGATTGGCGAGCGCGTCGGAGGCGACATTGGTGCCGACCGTCGACTTGAAGGTCGCCGCACCGCGGATCGGATAATGCACCGACGCGGCCAGCATCGCGGTGGCGGTCGCTTCGGAGGCGCTCGCCTCGAAATGCACGCCGAGCTCGCCCAGGATGTCCTGCGCGTCGGCCAGCACGTCCATCAAATGGCTGATCGGGGCACCTTGATAGCCGCCGACATAGCCGACGCCGCATTGCAGCAGCGCCTTGGTGATGGCGAGAATGCCCTCGCCGGAAAATTCCTCGCCGGCGCCGAGCCTGAGCTTTTCGACTTCCTTGGCAAAAGACCGTTCGGCCATTTTGGGCTCCTTCCGTTACCGCCCCGATGGCGGCGCGTAAGATCGTCAGATGTCGTGCTTGCGAATGTTCTTCAGCATCTTCTGCAATGTCGCGACCAGCGCCGCGTACTCTGCGTCATCGACATCGTCGAACATTGCCTCGAAAGCGTCGTGCATGGCCGGCCAGGCGCGCGCGAATTCGGCGCGGCCATCGTCGGTCAGGAACACATGGCGGATACGGCTGTCGGTGACGCCCTGCTCGCGCCGCACCAGCCCCTGCCCTTCCAGCGTGTCGAGCGTGCGGCTCAAGGTCGACTGTTCGATCACGGTATAGACTGAGAGGTCGTTGACGGTGACGCCGTCGGTGACCGACAGCACGGCCAAGGTGCGGACCTGCGGAATGGTCAGGCCCTGCTTGCGGAAATTGTCGCGCAAGGTGGCGTTGTAGCGGCCCATGATGCGGTTCATCAGATAGGGCGCGAACTGCTGCAGGCCGATCTGGCCCAAAGTCGAGATGCGCTGGCGCTTTTCAACCTTCTGTTCCATCACAGCCTCCCCGCCAGGAGAAAGCCGGAGCCGCCGCCCAAGCCAGCGCCGGGATGGGTCGAGGCGCCGATGTGGTAGAGTCCCTTGACCCCGGTGTCGTGATTGCGGCTCGTCTTGAACGGCCGCCACAGGAACGACTGGTCGATGGTCGAGGAACCGCCATAGGGGTCTCCGCCAACCAGATTGATGTTCATCGCTTCCAGATCGGCCGGCGAATAGGCACGACGTGCGATGACGCTGTCCTTGAACCCGCCGATATGGCTGGCGAGGATCGCTTCGGCACGGTCGGCATAGGCTTCGCGCAATGGCTCGGTCCAGCGGCCGTCCGCCGGTGTCTGCAGTTTGCCGGCGGCATCGCCCTTGATATGCCGTGGCGCCTCGGGCAGTTGCAGCCACAGGATCGCCTTGCCGTCCGGGCAGCGTGATGGGTCGAGCGCGTGCGGTTGACCGACACAGATGGTCGGCACCTCAGGCAGCATGCCGCGCACCGCCTCGTTGCAGGCCTTCGACACGCCATCCAACCCGGGCGTCAGATGCAGCAGCGCGACCTTGTCCAGGCCCTCGCCGCGCCATGCCGGCGGTTTATCCAAGGCATAGTGGATCTGGAAATTGCCCTTGCCGTAGCGGTATTTTTGCGCTGCCTCGACGTCGGCTTTCGGCGCCGCGTCGCCGAGCAGCCGCTCGTAGAGCTGGGTCGGCGTGACCGAGCAAATAACGCTCTTGTTCGCGGTGACCGTTTCGCCCGAAGCCAGCCGCACGCCTGTGGCGCGGCCTTCGCTTTGGACGATAGCCGCGACGTCGGCGCCGGTGCGGATTTCGCCGCCACGTTCCCTGATCAGGGCTTCGAACGCGGACAAAAGGTTTTTCGCTCCGCCCTTGACGATCGGCGCGCCGGCCGCCTCAAGCGCGAAGGCGATGACCTTGGCGATCTGGCCGGAGAACGCGTCTTCAGGCCCGAGGCCGGCATGCAGCACCCAGGGCGCCCACAGCGCGCGCATGGTTTCCGACTGGTAGGTGCTTTCCAGCCAGCCGCGCGCCGGCACCAGCGCGCTGCCGAGAAAGGCGGCAAGGCCGCGCGGGCCGCGTCGCCAGGCTTCGCCCGCCAGCAGCCTGGCCGTTGGGTAGGACCACAGGTTGCCACCGAGCAGTCCGAACAGCAGGCCGGCGTTGCGCTCGATCTCGCCGACATCGTTTGCGTGCCTGTCGCCGTCACCCGCGGCGATTGCATTGATCGCCGCTACATTGGCGGTACGGTCGGTGCGCAGGACGGCATGGCTGCCGTCCGGCCGCAGCACGCCGGTCGGCATGGAGGTGTCGCAAAACTCCAGGCCGTGCCGCGCCAGATCCTTGCCCAATGCCGCATAGGCCGGCGAGGTGATGAACAGGACGAAGGTCGTCGCCATCACGTCGTGGATGAAGCCGGGCGCGGTGATTTCCTCGGTGCGCACGCAGCCGCCGATGCGGTCGTTGCGCTCGAGCACCAGCACCTTCGCCCCCTTGCCGCCAAGCATCGCCGCGCAAACCAGCGCGTTGATGCCGCTGCCGACGATGATGTGATCGGGAGCGCTCATCGAGGGTTGCTCCCGGTGAGCGGAAGGTGGAATTCATTTGCGCGGGCTGGCGTTCCTGCGCGCCCCCCTCTGTCCTGCCGGACATCTCCCCCACTTGGGGGGAGATCGGCCGTCACCTTGGCCTTCGCCAATCTCCAATGCCGCAGGAATGAGCTAGGCACCAGAACTGCCAATCTCCCCACTCGTGGGGGAGATGTCCGGCAGGACAGAGGGGGGCGCCGTAGAGCCGCAGCCTTGCAGGACTGCCGCTCCCAACCCATCACCACAGCATTGCCTGCGCACATGATCTTCTCCCGAAGACCGCAGCTACCCTATTGCCTTGGCACCAATGCCAACGCGCGAATCGGGCTGCCGGTGCCGTGCTCGATCTTGAGCGGTGCCGCGATCAGGATCGCGCCTTTCGGCGGCAGCCGGTCGAGGTTGCAGAGGCTGGCGAGGCCGTAGCGGTTGGCCTTGTGCATCAGGCTGTGCGCCGGGAATGGCGGCTCCATGCCGCCGGCCTTGCCGGCATCGGTGCCGATCGTCTCGCTGCCCCAGCCCTTGATGTCCTTGCCGATCAGATACTGGATGGCTTCCGCGGTCGGGCCGGGCGTGTGCGGACCGGTCTCATTGGCGTTGAGGAACTCGGCTTCCGAGCCGTTGCGCTTATACCAGTCGGTGCGCATCACCACCCACTCGCCCGCGTTGATAGCGCCATGTTCGGCTTCCCATGCCTTGATGTGATCGACGGTGAGCAGGAAGTCGTGATCGGCTGCCGCTTGCTTCGAACAGTCGATGACGTTGACCGGGCCGACGAAGTTCTGCGCCGGAATGGTGTCGGTAGCGCCGTCCGGATAATCCTTGCCGGTAATCCAGTGGTTGGGCGCGTCGAAATGCGTGCCCGAATGCTCGCCGAGCTTCAGCCAGTTCCACGCCCACCACGGGCCATTCTTGTCATAGGCGGAGATGGCGTGGATCTCGATCCTCGGCGTGTCCACCGCCAGTTCTGGCGGCAGCTTGATCAGCGGCGTGTCGGGCCCGAGCGGCGCCGTCAGGTCGACCACCTGGATGGCGCCTGAAAGCAGCTGGCCGGCGACTTCGCCTAGAAGTTGTTGTGTGTCCATGGTCTCTGTTCCCTCTTTCTCGATGGTGCTGACGGCTCTCGCGGCCCTTAATATCCTACTAGACGAAAACATATGCATCTGCAATTATCTTTAAGCATAAAGGAAATGGGACGGGGCGTGAGCGAGTTCGACGCCATATTTGTCGGGGCAGGCCACAACAGTCTGGCATGCGCCGCGCATCTGGCGCTCAAAGGCTGGAAAACAGCGGTTTTCGAACGCAATCCAACGATCGGCGGCGCCGTCCAGACGCGCGAATTCACGCTTCCAGGCTTCCGGCACGATTTCGGCGCAATGAATCTGGGCCTGTTCGCCGGCTCGGCCTTTCACAAGAAATATGCAAATGAATTGAAAACCCACGGGCTGGAATTCGTGCCGGTGTCCGACTGTTTTGCCAGCGCCTTCTCCGACGGTCGCTGGTTCGGCGTCAGCAGCGACCTGGAGAAGACCACTGGACGGATGGCCGCTTTTTCCGAGGCCGACGCACAGACATGGCGTGGTCTGGTTGCGGCATTCCCGGCGGAGGCCGAGCATCTGTTCCGGCTGCTGGGCTCGCCGATGAGCGGCCGAGCACTCGCCGGCACCGCCTGGAACCTGTGGCGCAAGAAGGGTTTTGCCGGCGCGCTCGATACCGGTCGGTTGCTGCTTTCGTCACCCCGCGCGTGGCTCGAGGAGACTTTCCAGTCGCCGCATGTCAGGGCGACGCTCGCCACCTGGGGCATGCATCTCGACTTCGCGCCGGATATCGCCGGCGGCGCGGTGTTCCCTTACCTCGAATCCATGGCCAACCAGTGCTTCGGCATGGTGCTCGGCACGGGCGGCGCCGACACCATCATCCGCGCTTTGTCGGGCATGCTCACGGCTGCCGGCGGCAAGATCGTCACCGAGGCTGATGTCGCCGAGATCACGGTTTCCGCCGGCAAGGCGACCGGCGTACGGCTCGCTTCCGGCGAGACCCACACCGCCACCAGGGCCGTCATCGCCGGTGTCGCGCCCAAGGCGCTGACCGGGAAACTTTTGCGTAATGGATCGGGCGATGCCGGCTTCGACACGGCCATGAAAAACTTTCGCCATGCGCCGGGCACGTTGATGATCCATCTGGCGCTCGACGATCTGCCGGACTGGCGCGCGGGCGCCGAGCTTCGGCAGTTCGCCTATGTGCACCTTTCGCCGTCGCTCGATGCCATGTCGCGGACCTATCAACAGGCGATGTCCGGCATGCTGCCGGATGAACCGGTGCTGGTCGTCGGTCAGCCGACTGCGGTCGATCCCTCGCGTGCGCCGGACGGCAAGCATGTGCTCTGGGTGCAGGTGCGCATGCTGCCGGCCGAGATTGTGGGCGATGCGGCGGGCACGATCGCGGCGGCTCACTGGGACGAGGCTAGGGAGCACTACGCCGAGCGCGTCCTCGACATTATCGAGCGCTATGCGCCCGGCCTTCGCCGGAAGATCCTCGGCCGCGCCGTGTTCTCGCCCATCGACCTCGAACGCGAGAATCCGAACCTCGTCGGCGGCGACCAGATCTGCGGCAGCCATCATCTGGCGCAGAATTTCCTGTTCCGGCCGGCGCGCGGTTACGCCGGCTGGAACACGCCGGTCGGCAATCTGCACCTGACCGGGGCGGCAACATGGCCGGGCGCCGGCACCGGGGCGGCGTCGGGCTTCATGCTCGCGCAACAACTTGGCGGGAGGTAGGCTCCATTTTTCATCCAGGGTGAAGGAGGACAAGGCGCGGTTGCCCAAGGAGCCTGAACCCACCGATTGACAACGACACCGCGCATAAAAGCAACAGGGGAACGACCATGACAATCAACAGACGAGAATTGCTCGGATATGGCGCGGCCGCACTTGGCGCCACGGCGCTCGGCCTGCCGAAAATCGCCAAGGCTGCCGGCGAACTGACCATCGCCTACAATGTCAATCTGCCGTCCTGGGACCCGACCACCGGGCCTTCGGCGGTCAACCCGACCATCCAAGGTCTCTACCAATCGGTGTTCGACCAGTTCATCCCGCAGAAGCCGGATCTTTCTTTCGCGCCCGGCCTG
This sequence comes from Mesorhizobium sp. M0166, assembly GCF_040322255.1. Taxonomy (NCBI): domain Bacteria; kingdom Pseudomonadati; phylum Pseudomonadota; class Alphaproteobacteria; order Hyphomicrobiales; family Phyllobacteriaceae; genus Mesorhizobium; species Mesorhizobium sp. M0166. Next base: position 15,516 of record NZ_JAMYTD010000009.1, read on the forward strand.
CTCACCGAATGGGGCTGGAACGAGGATCGTAGCAAGATCATGATGACAGTGCGCGAGGGCGTGACCTGGCATGACGGCTCGCCATTTACGGCCGAAGACGTGGTCTGGTCGCTGCAGCGGGCGGGCGACGAAAAGACCGGCAACCCGATCCAGTTCGTCTGGAAGAACGTCAACAACTTCAAGATCGACGGCAACAAGATCACCGGCGACGTCGTGCAATTCGACCCGGTGTATTTCAAATGGATGTCGTTCCTCACCGGCTACATCATGCCGAAGGCCTATTACGAGAAGGTCGGCGCCGAAGGCTTCGAGAAAGCTCCGATCGGCACCGGGCCTTATATGGTCGACAAATTCGAGCGCAACGCCTTCCTGCGGCTTAAAGCCAACCCGAACTACTGGGGCGGCAAGCCGGCCTTCGAAAACGTGACCATCAAGTTCGTCACCGATGCCGCGAGCCGCGTCGCCGAGATCGAGTCCGGTTCCTCGCAGGTGACGCTGGAAATTCCTTACGAGGAATATGACCGCCTGATCGCCAAGGACGGACTTGCCGGCTCGTGCAAGAACGTTTCCGACATCGGCATGATCTTCTTCAACGACATCGACGTGATGCTGGACAAGAACGTCCGCCAGGCAGCGGTGATGGCGGTCGACAAAAAGCTTTTGGTCGATCGGTTGCTGCGCGGCTACGGCCAACCCATCGATACGCTGGAGACGCCGGAATACGCCGCCTACGATGCGTCGATCAAAGTCGAGCACAACCCGGAAAAGGCCAAGGAATTGCTGGCCGCATCCGGCTATTCGCCGGAAAAGCCGGTCAAATTCACGATACAGACGACCAAGGGCTTCAAGCCCAAGGACTACGAGATGATCCAGGCGATCGTCGGCATGTGGCGCAAGGTCGGTATCGAGGCGACGATCGAGGTGTACGAGATCGCCAAGCACTACGAGTTGCGCGCCGCCGACAAGCTGGCGCCGGCGGCCTTCTACAATTGGGGCAATGCCATCGGCGATCCCACGACGTCGACCGGCTTCGCCATGTATGGCCCAAGCCCGCATTCGGTATGGGACAGTCAGGACCTGATCGACATGATCAATCCGCTATGGGGTGAGAAGGACGAGGCCAAGCGCATCGCCGGCTGGAAGGCCGTCGACAAATACATCGCCGAACAGGCCTATGTGCTGCCGCTGATCCAGTATGCGCAGCCGATCGTGCATGCCAAGGGCGTCAACGTCGTGCAGCATGTGTCGGGCGCACTTCTGCCGGCGCTGATGAGCCCGGCCTGAGATCGGCGCGAGGAGGCCCGCGGTCGCAAGATAGCGTGCCTCCTCGGCTTGCGCAGGCCCCCTCATCCGGCCCTTCGGGCCACCTTCTCCCCAGCTGGGGAGAAGAGACTGGCTCAGCCGTCAGCGACCTCTTCTCCCCTCGGGGAGAAGGTGGCCGCGAAGCGGCCGGATGAGGGGGCCTGTTCGTTCCATCAGTCACTGAAACGCATTAGGCTTAAGCCAGAATGCTGCTGCAAAGATTCCTGATCCGTCTTCTGACGATGGCGATCACGCTGTTCGGTGTGGCCGTCGTCGTCTTTATCGTCATCCGCGTCGCGCCGGGCGACCCGATCGCGATGATGCTGCCGCCCGGCGCGACCGATGCCGACATCGCGCGGCTGCGCGCGCTTTACGGGCTCGACAAGACCATCGTCCAGCAATTCTTCATCTGGCTGGCCGGTGTCGTCAGAGGCGATTTCGGCACGTCGATCTCACTGCGTCAGGACGTGCTTGGGCTGGTCTTCAATCGCCTCCCGGCGACGCTGGAACTCGCCTTCGTCGCGCTTGTGATGGCGGTGGCGATCGGCGGCACGACGGCAATCCTCGGCGCGCGCGAGCGCGGCACCGCGGTCGAAGCCGGCATCGACATTGCCAGCGGTGCGGCGCTCTCGATTCCCGATTTCCTGTGGGGTCTGGTGCTGATCCTGTTGTTCGGCGTGCTGGTGCCTATCTTCGACATTTCCGGCCGGGTGTCGCCGCAGCTCGACCTGCCCTTCGCCACGCAATTCTATCTGTTCGAAAGCATCGTGCGACTGCGCTTCGACCTGACCAGGGACCTGCTGGCGCACATGCTGATGCCGGCGATCGCGCTGGCACTGCCGCTGGCCGCCATCATCTCGCAGCTGTTGAAACAGTCGCTCAAGGAAGTGCTCGACCTCGACTATGTCGTGCTAGCGCGGGTCAAAGGCTTTTCGGAAACGCAGGTCATCCTGCGCGAGGCGCTGAAGAACGCGGCGCTGCCGACGCTCACTCTGGTCGGCGTGCAGTTCACCTTCCTCATCGGCGGCACGGTCATCGTCGAGCGGCTGTTTTCCTATGAGGGCCTCGGCAATATGGCGATCGATGCCGTCATCAACCGCGACCTGCCGCTGATCCAGGGCATCGTGCTGGTGTTCGCGCTGCTGTTCGTGCTGATCAACCTTGCCGTCGATATGATGTACGCGCTGCTCAATCCGAGGCTGCGCCATGGATGAGGCCCGCATTTCAAGACATGGCTCGCGGGCACGCCTGTGGCTGGCCGGCGGCTGGCTATTGCTGGCGCTGCTGGCCGCAATTTTTGCGCCGCTGGTCGCGCCGCAGGACCCACTGGCGCAGGATTTGATGCTGGAGCGGCTGCCGCCGTTCTGGCTGAGCGGTGCCGAGCCCGGCTATTGGCTGGGCACCGACAGCCTCGGCCGCGATCTGTTGTCACGGCTGATCTTCGGCGCTCGCATCGCATTCATCGTCGCGTTCGCCGCCGCGATCGCCGCCTGCCTGGTCGGCTCGACGCTCGGCCTGATATCAGGCTATTTCGGCGGCTGGGCCGACCGCATCATCTCGCGCATCGTCGATGTCTGGATGGCGTTTCCGCCGGTGCTGTTTGCCATCCTTTTGGTTGCCGTGCTCGGCACCGGCTTGAGCTCGGTCATCATCGCGATCGCCGTCATCGACTGGACGCGCTTCTGCCGGGTGATCCGCGCCGAGGCGATGGGCCAGTCGCGAATGGACTATGTCGAGAACGCCCGCATCGCCGGCTATGGCCGCATCGGCATCATGCTGCGCGAGGTACTGCCAAATGTGGTGCCGTCGATCGTCGCACTGCTGTCGCTTGAGATGGGCATTGCCGTCATCGTCGAGGCGATCCTGTCCTTCGTCAATCTGTCGATCTCGACCGACGATCCGACCTGGGGCGGCATCATCGCCGAGGGCCGCCTGTCGATCCATCAGGCCTGGTGGGTGTTGGTGTTCCCGCTGGTCACGCTGATCCTGACGGTGCTGTCGTTCAGCCAGTTCGGCGAAGGTCTCAGGGCACGTTTCGATCCGGTGCTGCGATGAACGCGCCCGCGAAACCCTGCCTGGACATACGCCGCCTTAGCGCGGTGCTGCCTAATGGCTTGCGCGTGCTGCGCTCGGTGTCGCTCGCCGTCGAGCCCGGAGAAGTCCGGGCGCTGGTCGGCGAGAGCGGCGCCGGCAAGACGATGATCGGCAAGGCCGTGCTCGGCGTGCTGCCACCCAGCGTGCGCATCGTCGAAGGCGATATGCTGCTCGAGGGCGAGGACCTCGGCAAGCTTCAGCCCAAGGCAAGGCGCACGCTGATCGGCGCTCGCACGGCGCTGATCCCACAGGATCCCTTGACCGCGCTCAATCCGTCGCGCCGCATCGGCCCGCAGATGACCGACCGGCTGGTGCGCATCCTGCGCTGGAGCGGCGACAAGGCCGATGCACGCATCCGCCAATTGCTGGACGAGGTCCAGATCCGCGACCCCGAGCGTGTCCTCAAATGCTATCCGCACGAACTGTCCGGCGGCATGCGCCAGCGCGTGCTGATCGCCGCAGCGTTCGCAGCCGAACCAAGGCTGATCGTCGCCGACGAGCCGACCACGGCGCTCGACGTCACCGTACAGAAGCAGATCCTGCGGCTGATCGCGCAATTGCAGCGCGAGCATGGCACGGCGATCCTGTTCGTCACCCACGATCTCGGCGTCGTCGCCAAGATCAGCCAGAAAGTCTCGGTGCTCTATGCCGGCAAGGTGGTGGAGGAAGCCGAGACGGCTGCTCTCTTCGCCGCCCCGCAGCACGCCTACACACGGGCGCTGATGGCGGCGACGCCGCGCTACACCGATCCATACGCTTCGCTGAAACCGGTGGACGAGGCGGTGTTGGCTGGACTGGCCGCGGAGATCGCCGCTGCCGACCGGGGTTGGAGGCCGCCGCATGGTTGAGCCGCTGTTTTCCGTGCGCGGGCTGAAGGTCGCGCTGCCCGATATGACGCGCAAGCCGCTGATCGGCCGGGCGCCGCTGGCCGAGATCCTGAAGGGCCTCGATTTCGACCTGCCCAGGGGCTCGGTGACCGGCATCGTCGGCGAATCCGGCTCCGGCAAATCGACGCTTGGCCGTGCCTTGGTGCGGCTTCTGGAGCCGAGCGCCGGCAGCATCAGCTTCGAGGGCCGCGATATCACCCATCTGCCGGAAGCGGAGCTGCGGCCGCTGCGCCGCAATCTGCAGATGATCTTCCAGGATCCGATGTCGTCGCTCAATCCGCGCCGCACCATTGCCAGCATCATCGCAGCACCGCTCAAGCAGAACGGGCTTGGCGACAATCTCAAGGGGCGTGTCGCGGAGGCATTGCAGCGCGTCGGCCTGCCGCAAAGCTTTGCCAGCCGCTACCGCCACGAACTGTCAGGCGGCCAGCGCCAGCGCGTCGGCATCGCCCGGGCGCTGGCGCTGTCGCCGAAATTCGTGCTGGCCGACGAAATCGTCTCCGGCCTCGATGTGTCGACCCAGGCGCAGATCCTAACGCTGCTGGAAAAACTCGCCGCCGAAATGGGCCTGACCGTTGCCTTCATCAGCCATGATCTTTCTGTCATTCGGCGGCTGTGCCGGCAAGTGGTCGTCATGCGCGAAGGCGCGATCGTCGAAGCCAGCGCGACGGATACTTTGTTCGAGAAGCCGCAGCAGCCCTACACGCGCGACCTCCTGGCCGCCATTCCGCTGCCCGAGATCGATGACGGCTGGCTGCTTCCCGCCGCGAAGGCGACGGCATGAGAAAGCTCAACGCATCCGCACGCCGAAAAGCGGGCCTCGGAACGTGCGCCGACAAGTCAGCTCGCGAACGGAGGAGAACTGGAATGAAATACGCAATCAGAAACACGATGTTTGCGGCCGCCCTGCTCGGCTCGATGGGGACAGCCTCGGCTGATTCGATACCCGGCATGCGGGGCCACGACCACACCGGGGTCACCGTCCCCGACATGCAGCAGGCGGTCGATTTCTTCACCGAAGTGGTTGGCTGCAAGAAGGCGATGTCGTTCGGCCCGTTCGCCGACGACAAGGGCACATTCATGCAGGATCTGCTGGGCGTCGATCCCAAGGCGGTGATCGAGGAGATCACCCTGGTCCGCTGCGGACACGGGTCGAACATCGAGCTGTTCAAATACACAGCGCCGGACCAGAAGGACCTGACGCCTCGCAACAGCGACATAGGCGGCTTCCATATCGCCTTCTATGTCGACGACATCGCCGCCGCAAAAGCCTATCTTGACGGCAAGGGAGTCAAGACGCGGATGGGACCGCTGCCAGTTACCGAAGGCCCAGCCGCCGGCCAGACCATCCTCTATTTCCAGGCGCCTTGGGGCTTGCAGTTGGAAGCGATCAGCTATCCCAATGGCATGGCCTATGAAAAAGATGCGGAGACGGTGCTGTGGAGCCCGAAGAACCTGGAAAAATAGCCCGGGACGTCTCTGGCCTGCGCAAGCCGACTGCCGGCAAGCCGGGTTTCTGAGGCGGATTGTTTCAATCCTGAAACTTCAAGCTTGAATTAATCTGCCTCAGGCGTAAACTCGACAAATAGAAGCGAAGAGGAGATCGCACGATGAAAGTTGCGGTTCTCGGCGGCGGACCAGCCGGGCTCTACTTTGCCATCTCGCTGAAGCTCAGGGATGCCGCGCATGAAGTGACGGTGTTCGAGCGCAACCGTGCCGATGATACGTTCGGCTGGGGCGTCGTGCTGTCGGCCGAAACGCTGGAGAACCTGACCAAGAACGACCCGGTCAGCGCCGTCTGGATCCGCAAGCACTTCGCCTATTGGGACGACATTGCCGTCATCCATGACGGCGTGCGCACGGTCTCGACCGGCCACGGCTTTTGCGGCATCGGCCGCAAGCGGCTGCTCACGCTGCTGCAGCGGCGGGCGCGCGAACTAGGCGTCAAACTGGTCTTCGAAACCGACATCGCCGATCCCAAGCCGTATATGGAGACGCACGATCTGGTTGTCGCCGCCGACGGGCTGAACTCGAAAGCGCGGGGCGCCTTCATCGACGTGTTCAAGCCCGATATCGACATCCGCAAATGCAAGTTCGTCTGGCTCGGCACCCACCAGAAATTCGACGACGCCTTCACTTTCATCTTCGAGAAAACCGAGCATGGCTGGGTATGGGCGCATGCCTACCAGTTCGATAGCGATACCGCGACCTTCATCGTCGAATGCAGCGAGCAGACTTGGCAGCGCTTCGGCTTCGGCGCGATGTCGCAGCAGGAGTCGATTGCCGCCTGCGAGCGCATCTTTGCCAGCCATCTCGGCGGCCACGCGCTGATGACCAACGCCAATCATATCCGCGGCTCGGCGTGGATCAATTTCCCACGGGTCTTGTGCGAACGCTGGTCCTACAAGAACCTGACGCTGATGGGCGACGCGGCGGCGAGCGCGCATTTCTCGATCGGTTCCGGCACCAAGCTGGCGCTGGAAAGCGCGGTGGCGCTGGCCGACTATGTCGAGTCCGAACGGGACCTCGAGGCCGCCTTTAACAAATATGAGGATGCGCGGCGCACCGAAGTGCTGAAGCTGCAGTCGGCGGCGCGCAATTCGCTCGAATGGTTTGAGGAGGTCGAGCGCTATCTCGGCCTCGATCCGGTGCAGTTCAACTATTCGCTTTTGACACGCTCGCAGCGCATCAGTCACGAGAATTTGCGGCTGCGCGATGCCGAGTGGCTGGCCGGCGCCGAGGAATGGTTCCAGCGCCAGGCCGGCGCCGGGGGCAATAATCTGCGTCGCGCGCCAATGTTTGCGCCGTTCCGGCTGCGCGACATGGCGCTGCAGAACCGTGTCGTCGTCTCGCCGATGGCACAGTACAAGGCGGTCGACGGCTGTCCGACCGACTGGCATTTCGCCCATTATGCCGAACGGGCCAAGGGCGGCGCCGGCCTCCTCTACATCGAGATGACCTGCGTCAGCCCGGAGGGCCGCATCACGCCTGGCTGCCCCGGTTTCTATGCGCCCGAGCATGAGGTCGCCTGGAAGCGGCTGGTCGAGTTCGTCCATGGCGAAACCGAGGCCAAGATCTGCGCCCAGATCGGCCATTCCGGTGCCAAGGGGTCGACCATGCTCGGCTGGCAAGGAACCGACGTGCCGCTGACCTCGGGCAATTGGCCGGTCATGGCAGCGTCTTCCGTGCCGTGGTCGCTGGAAAACCAGGTGCCGAGGGCGATGAACCGCGCCGACATGGATATGGTGCGCGACCAGTTTGTCGGCTCGGCCGAGATGGCGGCGCGCTGCGGCTTCGACATGCTCGAAATACACGCCGCGCACGGCTATCTCCTGTCCTCCTTCATCACGCCCTTGACCAACCGGCGCACCGATGCCTATGGCGGCTCGCTGGAAAACCGCATGCGCTACCCCTTGGAAATCTTTCATGCGGTGCGCGCCGCGTGGCCGGCCGAGAAGCCGATCTCGATGCGCATCTCCGCCAATGACTGGCTGGGCATTGAAGGCGTGACGCCGGCCGATGCCGTAGAGATCGCGCGGCTGCTGCATGAGGCCGGCGTAGATATCTGCGACGTATCTGCCGGCCAGACTTCGGCCGTGGCAAGACCGGTCTATGGCCGCATGTTCCAGACGCCGTTTTCCGATCGTATCCGCAACGAGGTCGGCATGGCTACGATGGCGGTCGGCAATATCTATGAGCCGGACCACGTCAACTCGATCCTGATGGCGGGCCGTGCCGATCTCGTCGCACTGGCTAGGCCGCATCTTGCCGATCCCTACTGGACGCTGCACGCGGCTGTCACGCTTGGCGATCGCGGCGTCAAATGGCCGGATCCCTATCTGCCCGGCCGCGACCAGCTCTACCGGCTGGCCGAACGCGAAGCGGCAGCGGGGCTGAAAGTATGAGTGCCGCCGCGACGATCTCAGGGCGTCATGCGCTGGTCACCGGCGGCGGCTCCGGCCTCGGCCGCGCAATCGCGCTGGCACTGGCCGGTGCGGGCGTTAACGTGACCATCTGCGGCCGGCGCGAAGCGGCGCTGGCTGCGGTCGCCGCCGAGAACAAGCGCATCTTCGCCAATGCCGCCGACGTCGCCGACGAGGCATCGATGGCGTCGCTCTACCAGGCCGCGGAAGCGGCACGCGGACCGTTCGACATCGTCGTTGCCAATGCCGGCATGTCCGGCAGCGCCCCGGCGCAACGGACCTCGCTGGCAGACTGGCAGCGCACGCTCGACGTCAACTTGACCGGTGCGTTCCTGACCGTGAAGCCGGCATTGGCCGGCATGGCAGTGCGCAAGACTGGCCGTATCATCTTCGTCGCTTCCACTGCCGGACTGAAAGGCTATCCCTATGTCGCAGCTTATGTTGCCGCCAAGCATGGCGTCGTCGGCCTGATGCGGGCACTCGCTGTCGAGACCGCCAAGTCCGGCATAACAGTGAATGCCGTGTGCCCCGGGTTTGTCGAAACCGAGATGCTGGAGAGCGCCGTCCAGCGCATCGTCGAAACGACCGGCCGCTCGTCCGAGCAGGCACGGGCAAGCCTTGCCGCGACTAACCCGCAAGGCCGCTTCATCCAGCCGGAAGAAATTGCGGCCGCCGTACTTTATCTGTGTGGCGACGCCGCCCGGTCGATTACCGGGCAGACGATTTCGATCTCCGGAGGTGAGACATGGTAGCCGGTCCCCTACCTGCCCCGTCCGGACCCGGCAAAGACCGCCTGCGGCTGTGGATACGCCTGCTGCGCGCCTCGCGCACCATCGAGGCCGAGCTGCGCGAACGCCTGCGGCAAGAGTTCAACACGACGCTGCCACGCTTCGACGTGATGGCCGCGCTCTACAGGGCGCCGGAGGGCATGCTGATGAGCGATCTTTCGCGCTTCCTGCTGGTGTCCAACGGCAATGTCACCGGCATTATCGACCGCCTGGTCTCGGAAGGGTTGGTGATGCGGGCCCGACGCAATGGCGACCGCCGCACCTCGATGGTGCGGCTGACGACGGAGGGGTCGAAGACTTTCGCCGTGATCGCCGCCGCCCATGAGAAATGGGTCGGCGAGTTGCTGGGCAATGTGAGCGAGGACGAGGCGCGCCGGCTGACCGGCATGCTGACCTCCTTCCGCAGCAATTGGGAGGGACGGGAATGACGAAGATGGCGGGCCGCAAGCCGAAGCATTTCCTCTGGCAGGTCGAAGGCAAGGTCGCAAAGATCCGGCTCGACCGGCCCGAACGCAAGAACCCGTTGACCTTCGACAGCTATGCCGAATTGCGCGACACTTTTCGCGACCTCGTCTATGCCGACGACGTCGATGCAGTGGTGTTCCTGCCCAATGGCGGCAATTTCTGCTCGGGCGGCGATGTCCATGAAATCATCGGCCCGCTGGTCAAGATGGACATGAAGGCGCTGCTCGCCTTCACTCGCATGACCGGCGATTTCGTCAAGGCGATGTTGAATTGCGGCAAGCCGATTATTGCGGCGGTCGACGGCGTGGCGGTCGGCGCCGGCGCGATCATCGCCATGGTCTCCGATATCCGCATCGCCACGCCACAGGCCAAAACGGCTTTCCTGTTCACCCGCGTCGGCCTTGCCGGCTGCGACATGGGCGCCTGCGCGATCCTGCCGCGCATCATTGGCCAGGGCCGCGCCGCCGAGCTGCTCTATACCGGCCGCACAATGAGCGCCGAGGAAGGCGAGCGCTGGGGCTTCTACAACCGGCTGGTCGATGCCGCAACGCTCGAGGCCGACGCGCTCGACATGGCCGCGCGCATCGTTTCCGGCCCGACCTTCGCCCATGGCATGACCAAGACGCAGCTGAATCAGGAATGGTCGATGGGGCTTGACCAGGCGATCGAAGCGGAAGCGCAGGCGCAGGCGATCTGCATGCAGACCCGCGATTTCGAGCGGGCGTACACGGCTTTCGTCGCCAAGGAAAAACCGGTGTTCGAGGGGGATTGAGAATGATCGCTTCCATGGGCACGCTGGCGGGACAGCACCCCCCTCTGGCCTGCCGGCCATCTCCCCCTCAAGGGGGGAGATTGGATGTCAGGCCCGCTTTCGCCAATCTCCAAAATCGCAGGGAGAGCCGTGGCAGCGAAGCTGCCAATTTCCCCGCTAGAGGGGGAGATGTCCGGCAGGACAGAGGGGGGCGCCGTGGAGCGCCAGGGCCGGAGAACTGTGGAGGCAGCAATGCCTGACCGTTCCTTCCTCACCTGGCCGTTCTTCGAGGATCGTCACCGCGAGCTGGCGGAGCGGCTGGAGACATGGTGCGCCAAGAACCTGCCGGTTGCGCATGACGATGTCGACGCCGCCTGCCGCGAGCTGGTGGCCAAGCTCGGCAAGGACGGCTGGCTGAAGCCGACGGCGCCCGATACCGACAACCCCTCACCGCTCGACGTGCGTACGCTCTGCCTCACGCGCGAGACGCTGGCCCGGCATGACGGGCTGCCCGATTTCGCCTTCGCCATGCAAGGGCTCGGCACTGGTGCGCTCAGCCTGTTCGGCTCGCTCGAGCAGCAGCATTGGCTGGCTAAGACACGGGCCGGCAAGGCAATTTCGGCTTTCGCGCTGTCGGAGCCGCGCTCGGGATCGGACGTCGCCAATATGGAAATGACGGCCACGCGCGACGGCGACAGCTATCTCCTATCCGGCGAAAAGACCTGGATCTCCAACGGCGGTATCGCTGACTTTTATGTTGTCTTTGCCCGTACCGGCGAGGCGCCCGGCGCCAAGGGGCTTTCCGCCTTTGTCGTGCCTTCCGAAACCGAAGGGCTGATCGTTGCCGAGCGGCTGGAGGTGATTGCGCCGCACCCGCTCGCCCGGCTGTCCTTCGACAATGCACGCATTCCAGCCTCGGCGCTGATCGGCAAACCCGGTGACGGTTTTCGCATCGCCATGTCCGTGCTCGACGTGTTCCGTTCGACTGTCGGCGCAGCGGCACTCGGCTTTGCCCGGCGCGCGCTGGACGAAAGCATCGCAAGAGTGGCCGAGCGCAGGCTGTTCGGTGCGCCGATGGCGGAGCTGCAGATGGTGCAGGGCCACATCGCCGACATGGCGCTGGATGTCGATGCCGCCGCGTTGCTGGTCTATCGTGCCGCCTGGACCAAGGACATGGGCGCGGCTCGGGTTACCCGCGAAGCCGCCATGGCCAAGCTGTTCGCTACCGACAAAGCGCAAGAGGTGATCGACAAGGCTGTGCAACTGCATGGCGGCGACGGCGTCCGCAAGGGCCATATCGTCGAAAGCCTGTATCGTGAGATCCGGGCGCTGCGCATCTACGAGGGAGCGTCCGACGTGCAGAAGGTGGTGATTGCACGGCAGGTGATGGGGGCGGCCTGAGACCGGAGTTGTGTGGAAGAATTGATTGTCTTTGAGTTTTAAGCGACCGGATTTGAGCATTGGGAGGTTTTGACATGCACACCATCCTGCAGCCGGAAGGCTGGGCGAAACCCGTCGGCTACGCCAATGGCGTCGCCGCGCGTGGACAGCTTGTCTTCGTCGGCGGGCAGGTCGGCTGGAACGGACAGGGCCGCTTCGAGACCGATGATCTTGTCGGCCAGGTGCGGCAGACGCTGGCCAATATTGTCGCCGTGCTCGCCGAGGCCGGCGCCACGCCGGAGCATATCACCTCGATGACCTGGTACTTTACCGACAAGGCGGAATATCTGGCCAATCTCAAGGGGATCGGCGAGGTCTATCGCGAGGTGATCGGCCGGCATTTTCCGGCGATGGCCGCTATGCAGGTGATGGCGCTTGTCGAGGATCGCGCCAAGGTTGAGATCCAGGCCACGGCGGTTATTCCGGAGTGATGGCAACACGCGGCAATTTTTTAAGCTTAAAACTTTCGCCTTGAAAAGCGCGGTACTTTGGATAGCATCGATCTTACGACTGCCGTGCCGGGAGGGCTTTCCGGCAGTCCGGTCACTTGGCCTATCAAAACCGTGCGGGGCCAAACCCGTCCGATCACAACCAGAGGAACGAAAATGAACTTCACCCGTCGCAACCTGCTGCTTCTTGCTGCCGCCATCGGCATCGCCGGCGGCCCGGCCTATGCCGAAGGCACGCTGAATGTCGGCGCCTATCCGACCAATCCGCCTTTTGAATACAAGAACGAGAGCGGCACGTTCGAGGGTTTCGAAGTCGACATCATCAATGAGGCGGCAAAGCGTATCGGCATGACCACTGATATCGCCGATCTCGGTTTCCAGGCGCTGTTCGCCGCCACCACCTCGAAGCGCATCGACGTCGCCATCTCGTCGATCACCATCACGCCGGAGCGGCTGAAGTCTCAGTCGTTCACGCAGCCCTACTATGATTCCGACATGGGCATCGCCGCGAAGGCCGACAGCCCAATCAAAGCCGAGGCCGACCTCAAGGGCAAGATCGTCGGCGTGCTGTCCGGCTCGACCGGCGAAGCCTGGGTCAAGGCCCACCAGGAAGCGGACGGGTTCAGTGACGTCAAAGGCTACGACACGCAGCAGAATTTGCTGCTCGATCTCAGCTCCGGCCGCGTCGATGCGGCGGTCAGCGATATTCCGGGCCTGGAATATTCTTTCACCAGGATGAAGGATCTCGCCGTAAAAGAGCGCATCAAGACCGGCGAGCAGTACGGCCTGATGATGACCAAGGACCACCCGCTGCTCGGCAAGCTGAACGACGCGCTGACCGCGATGAAGAAGGACGGCACGCTGGCCGCGATCCACAAGAAGTGGTTCGGCAGCGACGCACCGGCCGATTCCTCGACCGTCAAGGAAATACCTATGCCGAAGGCCTGAACGTCAGTTCGCGCTTAAATGTCGTGCCGGCTTTCGTGCCGGCACGATTTCGGATTTCGGGCTCGGGCTCGAGCGTCGCGGGACGCCAAACGTTTCGGGAATGCTGCGATGTCGCTGCTGGACACCTTCTTCAACGCCGACGTCATGGTCTCCAGCCTGCCGGCGCTGCTGCGCGGTTTCCTGAACACGCTGCTGCTTGGAATCATGAGCATCGGCATCGGTATTCCCGTCGGCCTCGCGATCAGCCTGGTGCGGCTCTATGCGCCAAAGCCGCTTCGGCTGCTGGCTGTCGGTTACATCGACATTTTCCGGGCGATGCCGGTGCTGGTCGTGCTGATCCTGATCTACTATGCGCTGCCGTTCCTCGGCATTCGCCTGTCATCGTGGACTTCCGCGGTGATGGCGTTCGCCATCATCATGGCGGCCTATTCGGCCGAGGTGTTCCGCTCCGGTATAGAGAGCATTCCGCGCGGCCAGTTTGAGGCGGCGCAGGCGCTCGGCCTGCCGTTCTTGCTGACCTTGCGCAAGGTAGTGCTGCCGCAGGCGATCCGCGTGGTCATTCCGCCAATGACCAGCAATTGCGTTTCGATGTTCAAGGATACTTCGCTCGCATCCACCGTGGCGCTGCCCGAACTGCTGAAGGAAGCGACCAACGCGCAGTCGCTCTATGCCAACCCCTCACCGCTGATCGGCGCGGCGCTGGTCTATCTCATCTTTCTCTGGCCGATGGTCCGTCTCGTCAGCCTCCTTGAACGCCGCTTCCAAACCGAAAAGACCCGCTGAATCTGTCAGCGCACTTCGCAGGAGACGACCTTGAACCAGCATCAGATTTCGAAAACCGGCGATGCCGCAGCTTTCCCGGTCGAGACGATCCGCGCCATGTTTCCCGCCTTGCAGCAAGCCGGGGACTTCGTCTTCATGGACAATGCCGCCGGCGCACAGATCCCGCAAAGCGTGCTCGATGCGGTCACCAACCATTTGGTCGCGCATAATGTGCAGCGCGGCGGCCGCTATGGCCGCAGCGTCACCGTCGATCAAGCCGTCGCCGGCGCGCGCGAAAGCGTGGCCTTGCTGATCAACGCCACCAACCCGGCGGAAATCTGTTTCGGAATGAACGCCACTTCGTTCATCCGCCTGGTCAGCCTCGGCATCGGCCAGATGCTTTCCGAGCGACCAAACGAGGAGCGTGATGAGATCGTCATCACCGACATGGACCACGACGCCAATATCGCGACGTGGCTGGCGCTGGCGCCGGCCGGCGCCAAGTTCAAATGGTGGCGGATGCGCGAGGACGGTAATCTGCATGTCGACGATTTGCGCCCGCTGGTCTCCGAGCGCACCCGGCTCGTGGCCTGCACGGTGACGGCGCATTCGATCGGCTCGATTGTCGACGTTGCCTCCGTGGCTGGGATTGCGCATGCGGCAGGCGCTGAAGTGTTCCTCGACTGCGTGCATTACGGACCGCACGGGTTGATCGATGTGCAGGCCTGGGATTGCGACTATCTGGTCTGCTCCGGCTACAAGAATTTCTCGCCGCATATGGGCTTCCTGTGGGGCCGCTTCGAAACGTTGAAGCGCCTGCCGACCTTCCGCGAGGATTTCATCCCCGACGAGCCGCCTTACAAGATCGAGGCCGGTACCTTCATCTACGAGAACGTCTCCGGCATGGACGCCGCGGTGCGCTACCTCGAATCGATCGGCCGCAATTTCGCTCCAGCCAATAACCGGTCGCGCCGCGACAACATCGTCGCCGGTATGAATGCCATCCGCGACTACGAGCAGGTGCTGGCGCGCGAAATGCTGGCGGTGCTCAAAGATTGTGGCGCTACGATCTACGGCGTGGCCGAAGAGGCACGCCTCAGCGAGCGCGTGCCGACGTTCTGCTTCAACATCGGCACGCTGTCGCCGCAGAGGATCGTCGAGGAGATGGCCGAGATGCAGATCGGCATCCGCGACGGCCACATGTATGCGCCGCGCCTGATGAAGCGGCTCAATCTCAGCATGGACAGCGGCGCCGTGCGCGCCTCGCTGGTGCATTACAATACGATCGAGGAAGTCCGGCGCTTCGGCGAGGCGCTGCGCACCATCATCGCCCGGCTGTCCTGATCGGGCTGGCCGGCGGCGCCGGCGCAATTCTCGTGGAGCGCGAAGGCGGTCGCACCCGGGTTCTCCAGGCCCGGGCGCAATTGCATGCTTGGGATCAAGTAATCGCCACCATTCTGCTGCCGATAAGGAATGGGCCGGATTGTCTCGAGCGTCCGCATCCTCTCGCGCAGTCGCTCCGCGACAGGCTCGAAATCGGACTCCCCGAAACGGTCCACCCTGTAGACCACGAACGGCGGAAGCACGTCGTAGCCCGGATAGTAGAGAATCCCGTGATTGATCGGGAACAGCAGGTCGTCGATCGGGCCGTTGACGCCGCGGGCGGAATAATGCTCCTCCCAGCCGCCGGTGGTCACGATCAGCATCGCTCGCTTGCCGGCGAGCGTTCCCTCACCAAAGCGGTCGCCCCACCGCTTATCGCTGTGCTCGCCGACGCCATAGGCGAAGCCGTAGGCGTACACTCGATCGACCCAGCCCTTGAGGATCGCCGGCATGGCGTACCACCACAGCGGGAACTGGAGGATCAGGGTGTCGGCCCATAGCAGCTTGTCGATCTCGGCTTTGACGTCATCGGTCAGAGTGTTCGTCGCGAAAGCCTTTTTGGAGGCGCCGGCCGGCAGGAAACGTGCTTCGGGCGGCCACGACGGAAAGTCGGCACGGTCTACCTCGGATTTCCAGCCATCGGCATAGAGGTCAGACACCCGCACCTCGTGGCCCTGGGCCTCGAGTTCCCTGATGGCGACGTCACGCAACGCGCCGTTGAGCGAACGCGGTTCAGGATGAGCAAAAACAAGCAGGACTTTCATGGGTCTACTCCGAAGAAGGGCGATAGACACCAAAGGTAGCCAGCCGTTGGCTGATCCGCTATATGTAGGAAATGTATAAGATAATGCCGAATAATGGATAGATCGGACGTCACTCTCGAGCGCATGCGCACCTTCGTTCGCGTCGCCGAGCGCGGCAGCCTCTCGGCGGTGGCGCGCGAGCTCGGAGTTGGACAGTCGACGATCACACGGCATTTGCGGGAACTCGAGGAGGCCGTCGGCGTGCCCTTGCTCAGCAGGACCACCCGGCGTGTCACGATGACCGATGAAGGCAGCCGTTACTATGCCGACAGCGTCCAGATCCTGCGCCTCGTTGAGCAGGCCGGCGATGAGGCGCGGGGCACGCGCGGCGCGTCGGCCGGCACGATCCGGATATCCTGCACGGCGGCGCTCGGGGTCTTGCATGTCAGCCGGCTGATCTTCGGCTTTCAAGACAGCTATCCCGACATCGGCATCGATCTCAGCCTAACCGACGAGCGCATCGACCTTGTGCGGGAGGGCGTCGACATCGCGCTTCGTCTCGGTCCGCTCACCGACAGCTCGATGAAACTGCGGGCGCTCGGCCAGTCCCGACGTCTGCTGGTGGCGGCGCCGGCCTATCTGGCGGCGCGCGGCAGACCGGCTGTCCCGCAGGATCTGCCTGGCCATGAAGGCATCCGGATGTCGAACATCGCGGGAAGCGACATGCTCGTCCTGCAGGGGCCGGGCGGCGAGACTTTTGCGGTGCCCTTTGGCGGGCGATTTCGTGTGGACCATGTGCTTGCCGCGCGGGAAGCCCTTGTCGCCGGACGCGGTATCGCACCCGCCCACCACTGGCTTGTCGACGATCTCCTGGCGGCCGGCCGGCTGGAGGTGGTCATGCCGGGCTATTTTCCGCCTCCCGTCCCGCTGAGCATGCTGATCGTTCCGGAGCGTGCGGGCATTGCCCGGGTGCGGCTACTGGTCGACTTTCTCGTCGAGCAGACCTCCGGCATTCCGGGTATCGAGAAGCGGTAGCCAGCCGGCAAACCTCGCCGGATCAGGCGGCCTTCTTCTTCGCCAACCTGGCCTTGATGCTGGCGACGTCGGCACGCGGCGTCGCCGCAAACAGCGTCCTGGTGTAACTGTGCTTGGGGTCGGCGAAGACCTCGTCGCGCGAGCCGTATTCGACCGCTTCGCCGAAATACATCACCATCACGTCGTCGGCGATGTAGCGCACCACCGACAGGTCGTGGCTGATGAAAACATAGGTCAGCTGAAACTCGTCCTGCAGGTCGGCGAGCAGGTTCAGCACCTGAGCCTGCACCGACAGGTCAAGCGCCGAGACCGGCTCGTCCAGCACCAGGAGGCTGGGGTTGAGCATCAGCGCGCGGGCGATGGCGATCCGCTGGCGCTGGCCGCCCGAAAACATATGCGGGTAGCGATTATAGTGCTCGGGGCCGAGACCGACCTTCTTCAGCATCTTCATGGCAAGATCGCGCCGCTCGTCGGCCGTGCTGTCGGTGTTGATGAGCAGCGGCTCGCCAAGCACGTCGCCGATCTTCTGGCGTGGATTGAGCGAACCATAGGGGTTCTGGAAGACGATCTGCACCTTGCGACGCATTTCCTTCGACAGGCCGTCCCTGGCGATGTCCACCTTCTTGCCGTCGATGAAAAGCTCGCCGGAGGTCGCCGGATCGATCAGGGTGATGATGCGGGCAAGTGTTGACTTGCCGCAGCCGCTCTCGCCGACGATGGCCAGCGTCTTGCCCTTGTCGACGCTGAACGAAACACCCTTGACCGCATGAACCGTACGGGCAGGGCGGAAAAGCCCGCCGCCGACATGATAGTCGCGCACGATGTTCTTGCCTTCGACTACCGTCACGCTCATGAGGCGGTTCCTCCTGCGGACCGCGCTGCGACTACAGATGGGGCCGGCTCGAACAGCATGTCGGAAACAGTAGGCAACCGGTCGCCGACGGCGTTTTCCGGCAGCGCCGACAGGAGCGCGCGCGTGTAGTTGCTCTTGGGGGACTCGAACAGCGACAGCACGTCGGCCTCTTCCATCTTGCGGCCCTTGTACTGGACGATGACACGGTCGGCGGTCTCGGCGACCACCCCCATATTGTGGGTGATCATGATCAGGCCCATGCCATATTTGGCCTGCAGGCCGACCAGCAGATCGAGGATCTGCTTCTGGATGGTGACGTCGAGCGCTGTGGTTGGCTCGTCGGCGATCAAAAGCTTCGGATTGCAGGCGATGGCGATGGCGATCATGACGCGCTGGCACTGGCCGCCCGACATCTGGTGCGGGAAGGAGCCCAGCCGTTCCTCGGGGTCGGCGATGCCGACGAGCTTCATCAGTTCAATGGCGCGCGCCCGGCGCTGGGCGCGGTCCATACCCATGTGGAAGCGCAGCACCTCCTCAATCTGGAAGCCGACGGTAAAGCACGGGTTGAGGCTGGCGACCGGCTCCTGGAAGATCATCGAAATGTCCTTGCCGACGATCTTGCGCCGCTCGGATGGGCCGAGCTTAAGCAGGTCGATGCCGTCGAAGGCCATGCTGTCGGCCCTCACTGTCGCGGTGTTGGGCAAAAGCCCCATCACCGCCAGCATCGCCACCGACTTTCCCGAACCGGATTCGCCGACGATCGCCAGCACCTCGCGCGGTTCGACCGACAGGTCGATGCCTTGTACCGCCATGAATGGTCCGGCGGCGGTGTCGAACGAAACGGTCAGGTTCTTGATCTCGAGAAGAGGCATTGGATTATGACCTCTTCAGCTTGGGATCGAAGGCATCGCGCAAGCCATCGCCGATCAGATTGATGGCAAGCACAGTGATCAGGATGGCAAGGCCGGGGAAGGTCACCACCCAAGGCGCGCGCAGGATGAACTCGCGCGCCGAGGCCAGCATCGTGCCCCATTCCGGCGTCGGCGGCTGCGCACCGACACCGAGGAAGCCGAGCGCCGCAGCCTCGAGAATAGCGTTGGAGAAGGACAACGTGGCCTGCACGATCAGCGGTGCCAGGCAGTTCGGCAGGATCGTCCTCACCATCAAGCGAAGATGACCGGCACCAGCCACCTTGGCGGAGATCACATATTCGCGGTTCTTTTCTGCCATCACGGCGGCGCGGGTGAGGCGCGCGAAATGCGGCTGCAGCACCAGCGCGATCGCCAGCATGGCGTTGAACAGGCCTGGGCCGAGGATCGCCACCAGCACCAGCGCCAGAAGCAGCGACGGGAAGGCCAGGATGATATCCATGATGCGCATGATCAGCGTGTCGACCCAGCCGCGGAAATAGCCGGCGAGCACGCCAAGCACGATGCCGCTGGTGAGTGAGAAGACGACGACCACCAGGCCTATGAACAGCGAAAAACGCGCCCCGAAGATCAGCCGCGAAAGCATGTCACGGCCGACCGCATCGGTGCCGAGCAGGAACATCGATTTGCCGCCTTCCTGCCAGGCAGGAGGCGCCAGCAGTGCATCGCGAAACTGCTCGTCGGGCGAATGCGGGGCGACGAACGGCGCAAAGATCGCCACCAGCACCAGCGCCGAAAACACGACAAGGCCGATGACGGCCCCGGTGTTCATCGAGAAATAGTGCCAGAACTCGGCGAAAGCCCGTTGCCTGCCGCCTGTCGGGATGGAGGCGGCGGTAGCTTCGGCGGCGGATTCGTCGGTCATCTCACTGCACCCGGATGCGCGGGTTGATGACGGCGTAGAGCACGTCGACGATCAGGTTCACCGCCATGACGATCAGCGCGATGATCAGCAATCCGCTCTGCACGACGACATAGTCGCGCTTGCCGATGGCGTCGATCATCCATTTGCCGATGCCTGGCCAGGAAAAAATGGTCTCGGTCAGAATGGCGCCCGCCATCAATGTGCCGACCTGCAGGCCAATGGTGGTGACCACCGGGATCAGCGCGTTGCGAAAAGCGTGCAGACCGATGACGCGGCGCGGCGCCAGGCCCTTGGCGCGCGCGGTGCGGACATAGTCCTCGCCCAGCACCTCGAGCATCGCCGAGCGCGTCTGGCGCGCTATGACGGCGAGCGGGATCGTCGCCAGCACGATCGACGGCAGGATCAAATGGCTGACGGCAGATTTAAAAGCGCCGCTCCTGCCGGAGATCAGGCTGTCGATGAGCATGAACCCGGTCGTCGGCCTGAAGAAATACTGCAGGCCGATGCGGCCGGAAACCGGCGTCCAGCCGAGATAGCCGGAGAAGAAGATAATGAGCAGCAACCCCCACCAGAAGATCGGCATCGAATAGCCGGTCAGGGCGACACCCATCGTCGCCTGGTCGAACCACGAGCCGCGCTTGACCGCGGCGAAAATGCCGGCGGGGATGCCGAGCAGGACGGCGATGATCAACGCCACCGTCGCCAGTTCCAGCGTGGCTGGAAACAGCGCCTGGAATTCGCCGAGCACCGGCCGCTTGGTGGCAATGGATATGCCGAAATCGCCGGTGAGGACCCTGCCGATATATTCCAGGTACTGGATGACATAGGGCCGGTTGTAGCCAAACTGCTCGATGAGCTGGGCGTAGCGTTCGGGGCTGACGCCACGCTCGCCGGCCAGGGCCAGGATGGGATCGCCAGGCAGAAGCCGGACGAAGGCGAACGCCGCCAGCGATATGCCGAACACGGTCGGGATGATCAAAGCGAGCTTGTGGAGGAGATAACGGAGCATCTTGCTTCATAGAACGGCGGCGCGGGAAGTCCAGCGCCGCCGTTCAATTTCTCAGGACTTATTCGGTGACGTCGACGCCGTCAAACCGATGAATGCCGAGCGGGTCCATAACGAAGCCCGACACCTTCTTGTTCATCGGCATGAAGACCTTGGAGTGGGCGATGGTCAGCCACGGAGCCTCACGCTTGAACACCACCTGAGCTTCCTCGTAGATCTTGGTGCGCTCGGCGACGTCGGTCGTCGCCTTGCCCTTCTTCAGCAGATCGTCGAACTCCTTGTTGCACCAGATCGCATAGTTGGACTGGCCGATAGCATCGCAACCGAGCAGGAACAGGAAATTGTCCGGGTCGCCATTGTCACCGGTCCAGCCCAGTTCAAAGGCGCCGTCACGATCCTTGGCCTTGCCGCGTTGGCGGTATTCGGTCCATTCGTAGCTGACGATCTCCGCCTTGACGCCGACGGCAGCGTAGTCGGCCTGGATCAACTCGGCCACGCGCTGGGCGTTCGGGTTGTAGGGTCGGCTGACCGGCATTGCCCAGATCTTCATCGACAGATCCTTGACGCCTGCATCGGCCAGCATCTTCTTGGCCGCCTCGGGATCATAGGGATCGTCCTTGATGTCCTTGTTGTAGGACCACATGGTCGGCGGAATCGGATTGACGGCAACCTTGCCGGCGCCCTGATAGACGGCGTCGATAATCGCCTTCTTGTTGACCGCCATGTTGAGGGCCTTGCGGACCTCGACCTTGTCGAAAGGCGGCTGCGTCGTGTTGTAGGCGAGATAGCCTATGTTCAGGCCTTCCTGCTCGTCGACCTTGAGGTTCGCGTCACCCTGCAGCCCGGCAATGTCGGCCGGCGCCGGGTATGACATGATATCGCACTCGCCTGCCTTCAGCTTCTGCGCGCGCACGGCCGGATCGGGCGTGATGGCGAAGATCAGATCATCGATCTTCTGGCGGCCGCCATAGTAGCCGTCCCACGCCGCATAGCGCACGACCGCATCGACCTGATAGTCGACGAACTGGAACGGACCAGTGCCGACCGGCTTCTGGGTGAACTGCTGCCTGGTGCCGGCCTTGTCGAGCTGGTCGGCATATTCCTTGGAGACGATCGAGGCGAAATCCATGCCGAGGTCCGGCAGGAACGCGACTTCAGGCTTGTTCAGCACGAATTTCACCGTCAGGTCGTCGACCTTGACGATTTCCTTCAGGAGATCGGGGAAGCCCATGCCGGTGAAATATTCCCAGCCGGTGCCTTCCAGATAGCTGTACCACGGGCTTTCTTTCTTCCACTGGCGTTCGAAGGAAAAGATCACGTCGTCGGCGTTGAGGTCGCGCGTCGGCGTGAAATAATCGGTCGTCTGGAATTTCACACCCGGGCGAAGCTTGAAGGTGTATTCGAGACCGTCGTCGGAAACCGTCCAGCTCTCGGCCAGGCCGGGCGAGATGGTGGTCTTGCCATGCTCGAACTCGACCAGGCGCGAATAGATGGTGCGCGACGAGGCATCGAAGTCGTTGCCGCCGCTCCATGGCGACGGGTCGAAGCCGGCCGGCGAAGCCTCCGAGCAATAGACCAGTTGTTTTGCATTGGCCATGCCGCCGAGGACGCTTGCAGCCAGCAACGCGGCTGCAAAAGTCAGTTTCTTTTTCATTGAGCACTCCCTGATGTTCTTCCAAGCCCCTCTGTCAGGCTCGCGAAGGCCGCATATAAGCACCGTTTTTCTAGCTTTGGAACTGCTTGTTTGCCTAACCCACGGGAAGCAGAAAAAAATTCCGGCACGCGACAAATTGTGGAAAAAACGAGCCGAATCCGCAGATCACGACATTATTAGCGACTTCAATTTTTTGTTGATCGGTAATGCCGCCAATTGGGGGGAATCGAGCCGTTCGGCTCAAGAGATGCGCGTCCGAAAACCGGTCGCGGCCAAGAGGTTTGACAGCAAGTCTTACCGCACTCCAAGTGGCGAGGCTTGCACGGCCGCCGCGTGTGGCAATACATAGATAGATGGACAGTGTGCTGGATTTCCCAGGTTCCGGCCATGGCGGCAAGCGTGGGATACCTTTGTTGGTCAGGGGCGGCGGCGCGCAAGCATGCCGAAACAATAAGAACGATTGAGGGAGCGACAGGTGGCAAAACCGGCAAAGACAACCAACGCGGCGAAAGCAAAGGCCGAGGCAGCATCGAAAGCGGTCAAGTCAAAAACGGCCGCCGCCAAGCCGACGGCTACCGCGAAGGCAAGCGCGAAGCCGGCGGCGAAGACCACGGCTGGAACGGCTGCTAAACCGGCAACCGGCAAGACGGCGCCCGCTGCAAAGTCTGCCGCCAAGCCGGCGGCGAAGGCAATGCCGACAGCGCCAAAACCGCCGGCAGGTCCGGCCAAGAGATTACCGAAGGCGATCACGTCGCTGGCCGCCGGCCTGCCGGAAAAACCGTGGCTCAAGAGTTATCCAAAGATCGTGCCGGCCGAGATCGGCGCCCTGCCCTCCAGCTCGATCGGCGACTTTCTCGTCGCGGTGTGCAAGCAGTTTGCGAATCGGCCGGCCTTCGTCTGTATGGGCAAATCGATCACCTATGCCGACCTCGAGCGACAGTCGGCCGCCTTCGGCGCCTATCTGCAATCAACGGGACTGCAGAAGGGCGCGCGCGTCGCGCTGATGATGCCGAATGTGCTGCAATATCCGGTGGCGATTATGGCAGTGCTTCGCGCCGGCTATGTCGTGGTCAACATCAATCCGCTCTACACGCCGCGCGAGCTGGAGCACCAGCTCAAGGATTCCGGCGCTCAAGCCATTGTCATCCTCGAAAATTTCGCCTGCACCCTGCAGGCGGTGATCGCCAGGACCGCGGTCAAGCATGTCGTGGTCGCCTCGATGGGCGACATGCTCGGCGGGCTCAAGGGACCAATCGTCAACTTCGTTGTACGCCGCGTCAAGAAGATGGTGCCGGCATGGTCGCTGCCCGGCCATGTCAAGTTCAACGCCGCGCTGAAGGCCGGCACCGGCATGGCTTTCAGGCCCGCAAAGGTCGCGGCCGACGACATCGCCTTCCTGCAATACACGGGCGGCACGACCGGCATCTCCAAGGGCGCGATGCTTTTGCACAGCAACATTTTGGCGAACGTCGCGCAGAACGCGCTATGGGCCGAAGACGCCTTTACGGTCAAGCCGAAGCCGGCGCATATGAACTTCCTCTGCGCGCTGCCACTCTATCACATTTTTGCGCTGACGGCGAACGTGCTGGTAGGCATGCAGCAAGGCGCGCAAAACGTCCTCATCCCCAATCCGCGCGACATTCCCGGCTTCGTCAAGGAGCTGCAGAAATACCCGATCCACATCTTTCCGGGCCTCAACACGCTGTTCAATGCGCTGCTCAACAATGAGGATTTTCGCAAGCTCGATTTCAAGCCGCTGATCCTGACGCTGGGTGGCGGCATGCCGGTGCAGAGGGCCATCGCCGAACGCTGGAAGGCGCTGACCGGCTGCCCGATCAGCGAGGCCTACGGGCTCACCGAGACCTCGCCGGGGGCAACCATCAACAAGTTCAGCGACGGCGTTTACACCGGCACGATCGGCCTGCCGCTGCCCTCGACCGAGATCGCCATCCGCGACGACGACGGCAACAATTTGCCGCTCGGCGAAGTCGGCGAAATCTGCATCCGCGGACCGCAGGTGATGGCCGGCTACTGGAACCGGCCAGACGAGACCGCCAAGGTGATGACCGAGGATGGCTTCTTCAAGTCGGGCGACATGGGCTTCATGGACGAGCGCGGCTACACCAAGATCGTCGACCGCAAGAAGGACATGATCCTTGTTTCCGGCTTCAACGTCTATCCGAACGAACTCGAGGAGGTGGTGGCGCAGCATCCGGGCGTACTCGAAGTGGCGGCGATCGGCGTGCCGGACGAGCATTCGGGTGAAGTGCCGAAGCTGTTCGTCGTCAAAAAGGACCCGGCACTGACCGCCGAGATGCTGACGGCTTATTGCCGCGAGAACCTGACCGGCTACAAACGCCCCAGATATATCGAGTTCCGCACCGAACTGCCGAAGACACCGGTCGGCAAGATCCTGCGCCGGGCGTTGCGGGGCTAGGCGCAGCTTGAGTCATTGCATCGCCGACGCCCACGCCATGGATACAGGTGCGCGTCCGGACCCGGCAGAGTTCATCCGGGCGAACATGCGGATCGCGGCAGTGCCTGCGATTCCCGAAATTCGGCTTTACACCGCCCATCCGGGAAGCGGGCTCAGGCGGCTTGTCGAGTGGAACCAACACGCGACCGAAGAAGACGGCCCTGAACCGGAGCCACCGTACTGGGCCTATGTCTGGGCCGGCGGCGCGGTGCTCGCCCGCTACATACTCGACCGGCCGGAGACCGTGGCCGGCCGTCGCGTGCTCGACCTCGGCGCCGGTTCGGGTCTCGTCGGCATCGCAGCGGCAACAGCCGGGGCAAGCGCGGTCGTCGCGGCCGAGATCGATCGCAATGGTGTGGTTGCGCTCGGCCTCAATGCGACTGCGAACGGCGTTGTGATCGCGACGATCGGCGAGGACATCACCAGCGGTCCGCCGCCACCGGTGGACATCGTGGTGGTCGGCGACCTGTTTTACGCCCATGATCTTGCCGGCCGGGTCCTTCCTTTCCTCGACCGCTGCCTTGGGGCCGGCATCGCCGTGCTGATCGGCGATCCGGGCCGCGCCTATCTGCCCCGCTCGCGGCTTCGCCTGCTGGCCGAATACGAGGTGTCGGATGTCGGCGAAGGCAGGAATGCGGCGATGAAACCGAGCGGCGTGTTCTCGTTCGGACCAGCCAGCTGCGAGTCTAGACCGTCTCGCTGACTCGGGCGGAAAGAAAATCGGGCAGATCGGCAACTGAATCCAGGATGACGTCGGCGATCTGCGACAGCGATTCACGTGTGCCGGTGCCGGACAGCACGCCAATCGCCAGGCCACAGCCGCCGGCGCGCGCCATCTCCAGATCGTGGCGATTGTCGCCGACCATTGCGATCGTCGCCGGCCTGAGCCCTGTCAGATCCGAGAAGGCAAGGATCGTGTCCGGCGCCGGTTTTGGATTGGCCACCGCGTCGTAACCATAGGCGGCGTCGAAAAGCTGCGCGACGCCCAGCGTGACCAAGGTTTTTTCAGCGCCGCTGGTCGAGTCGTTGGTGGCGACGCCAAGCCGGTAGGATTTTCTGTGAAGCAGGCCAAGCGTCTCGACCACACCCGGTAGCGCCACCGCCATTGCCGATCCCTGCGCCGAAGTGATGGCGTTGAAGCGGGCGACGGCAAGCATCTGGTCCTCGTCGGACAGCCGTGGAAACCACAGCTCTACGACGTCCATGTTGGTGCCGGAGGCAAAAATCGAATCCGGCTTGAAGTGCTTGGTGGCGAAGTCGAAGCCCGCCGCCGCAAGCAGCCTGTCTGCTTTCCAGCGATCGCCTTCGGCCGCATCCATCGCCATGAAGTCGGCGATGCCCAGCCATGTCGCGTTGAAATCTACGAGCGTGCCGTCCTTGTCGAACAATATTGCCTTGATGTCCGCCAAGCTTTTCACTCCAGGCCGCGCAAGCGGTGAATGTAATCCACCAGTCCGGCAGTCGAGGCATCCCGCTTTGCGGCGTTCTCCTTGCCTTCAACGACGGGCAGCAGCCCGGTCGCCAGTTCCTTGCCAAGCTCGACGCCCCACTGGTCGAAGGAGTTGATGTTGAACAGGGTGCCTTCGACGAAGACGCGGTGTTCGTAGAGCGCAATCAGCCGTCCGAATGTGTGGGGGTCGAGTTTCCTGTAGAGGATCGTCACCGAGGGGCGGTCGCCGGAGAAGACGCGGTGCGGAGCAATCCTGTCGACATCAGCCGGCTTCATGCCTTTGGCCAACATCTGCGCGCGGGCTTCCTCAAGCGTGCGGCCCTTCATGAAGGCTTCCGACTGCGCCAGGCAATTGGCAAGCAGAAGGTCGTGGTGATGCTTCAGGTCCGGCTCGTGGCCGACGGCAGCGGCAAGGAATTCGACCGGAATGAAATCGGTGCCCTGATGCAGAAGCTGGAAGAAGGCATGCTGGCCATTGGTGCCGGGCTCGCCCCAGACCAGCGGGCCGGTCGGCGTCGTTACAGCGCCGCCGTCCAGGGTGACGCTCTTGCCGTTCGATTCCATGTCGAGCTGCTGCAGGTAGGCCGGCAGCCTGGACAGGCGCTGATCGTAGGGGATGACGGCGCGAGCGGGGTATTTGCAGACCACCCGGTGCCACCAGCCAATCAACCCCATCAGCGCCGGCAGGTTCTTCGCCAGCGGCGCGGTGCGGAAATGCTCGTCCATCTCATGGGCGCCGTCGAGAAAGGCGCGAAAATCCCTTGGCCCGATGGCGATCATCACCGGCAGACCGATCGCACCCCAGACGGAATAGCGGCCGCCGACCCAGTCCCAGAAGCCGAAGACGCGATCGGGTGCGATGCCGAAATTGGCTACCAGGTCGAGCGCCGTCGAAACGGCGGCGAAATGCTTGCCGACGGCTTCCTTGCCGAGCGCCTTCTCGACCCATCCGCGCGCGGTCTCGGCATTGGTCATCGTCTCGACTGTGGTGAACGTCTTGGAGGCGATGATGAACAGGGTGGTTTCGGCGGAAAGACCCTTCAGCGTGTCGTGGATATGGGCACCGTCGATATTGGACACGTAATGCGCGCGCGGCCCGTCATGATAGGGTGCCAGCGCCAGCGTCGCCATGGCCGGGCCGAGATCGGAGCCGCCGATGCCGATGTTTACGATGTCGGTGATCTTCTTGCCGGTCGCGCCGGCCGCCTTGCCGGAACGCACCGCGTCCGCGAAGGCACCCATCGCGTCAAGTACGGCAAGGACTTCCGCCTTCACGTCCTGGCCGTCGAGCACGATGCCCTTGCCGGTCAGGTTGCGTAGCGCCGTGTGCAGCACGGCACGGCCTTCAGTGACGTTGATCTTCTTGCCGGCAAACATCGCGTCGCGCCGGCCTTCGAGGTCGGCGGCCTCAGCCAGCTTCTCCAGCAACTCCATCGTCCGCGCATCGACCGCGCATTTCGACCAGTCGAGCAGCAGGTCGCCGTCGCTGGCGGAGAATTTCTCGAAGCGCTGCGGATCGGCAGCGAAAGCCTCGCGCATCGAGCCCGATTTGGCCGCACGATGATCGCGCAATGCGTCGAGCTGCTTTTGAAAGGACGATTGATCCACTGCTTCGCTCCGGTCTCTTGAGATGCATCTTATCAGGCCGGATGTTTCCGGCGCGTGTCGTCGCGGCAAACTATCGGGTCGAATTCCATCTGTTTCAATGCGCAGCGATGCCGCAGCGCGGCGCGGGCCGGCGCAAAGGATCACTGGCATAAATCCCAGCGATCAGAAAAATTGATTGGCGCAACACCTTGTGCCACCGGTACATTCGACTGGTCCAGCCAAGTGAAAAAGCTGGCCATCGAGGAACATCCCCATGCCACAGCGAAACGACACGGCCATATGGTCCGGCCTGTTCCGGATTTCGGCGGAATCCGGTCAGACCCTGCAGGCGCAGATCCGTCAGGCGATCGTCGCCGCCATCCTCGACCGGCAGATCGCGGCTTCCATGCCGCTTCCGTCCTGCCGGATTCTTGCCGAAAAGCTCGGCGTAGCGCGCGGCACCGTGGTGCTGGCCTTCCAGCAGTTGGTCGACCAGGGCTTCCTGGTGGCCCGCGAGCGCCGCGGCCATTTCGTCAATCCCGAAGTGCTGGCGACGCCGGCCAAGCCGCACCAGAAGGCGCCCGACCAGGCCAACGAGATCGACTGGAAGGCGCGCCGGCAGATCGCGGCGAGCGACATGCCACCGCCGGCCAAGCACGACAACTGGATCAAGTCGTCCTACCCCTTCGTCTATGGCCAGTTCGACCCGGCGCTGTTCCCGACCGCCGAATGGCGCGAGTGCAACCGCATGGCGCTGGCGGTGCTCGAAATCCGCAACTGGGCGTCCGACATGGTCGACCGCGACGATCCGCTCCTGATCGAGCAGATCCAGGCCCGGCTGCTGCCGCGACGCGGCATCTTCGCCAATCCCGACGAGATCATCGTGACGCTGGGCGCCCAGAACGCGCTTTACATGCTGGCGACGCTGTTGATGACCAAGGGCTCGAAGGTGGCGATGGAGGACCCGGGCTATCCCGATGCACGTTCGATCTTCCGGCTGGCCGGCGCCGAGATCCAGCCGGTTCCGGTCGACCACTCCGGCATCGTAACCTCGGCTATTCCCAATGATTCCGGCTTCGTCTTCGTCACGCCCAGCCACCATTGCCCGACCATGGTGCCGCTGTCGGCAGAGCGGCGGCAGGACCTTTTGGCGCGCGCCAACCGGCACAACCAGATCATCATCGAGGACGGCTATGACAGCCAGCTCTTGGACGAGGCGCCGCAGCAGGCGCTGAAGAGCCTCGATCGGTCCGGCCGCGTCGTCTATGTCGGCTCGATGTCGAAGACGCTGGCTCCCGGCCTCAGGCTCGGCTACATCGTCGCCTCGGCCGGGCTGATCTCCGAGCTTCGGGCGCTGCGCCGCTTCATGCTGCGCCATCCGCCGGCGAACAATCAGCGGGCCGTCGCATTGTTCCTGTCGCTCGGCCATCATGAGGCGCTGGTGCGGCGGCTGTCGAGCGCCTTCGACGAGAGGCGCAAGCGTCTGGTCCATGCGATTTCCGCCTTCCTGCCGGAGTGGCGCTCGACCGATTCGGCAGGCGGCACGTCGCTCTGGCTCGAGGGGCCGCGCGGCACCGATTCGCGCGGGCTGGCGGAGGCCGCGGCCTCGCGCAGCGTCATCATCGAGCCTGGCGACCGCTTCTTCGACCGCACCGAAAAGCCTTCGCGTTTCATGCGCTTGGGCATTTCCTCGATCGCGTTGCAGCACATCGAACCCGGCATCCGCGAACTGGCGACGGCAGCTGGACGCAGGCCGGCAGCGGCTTGATTACCCTTCTCCAATCGGAGCCGGCGCATGTAGTGCGGCTCCGGTTCTTTAGCTCCTTGGCATATGCGACGGGACCGGCTGGCACATAGGCTGTGCCAATGCCGGCGGCATAGTCGCTGTATAAAGGGGACGAAGCAGGCCGATGGTGGACCAACCGCCGCGCCCGCTCCGCAGCTAAAGTTGGAGTGCCTTCATGCCAATGGCCCATGAGAAGCAGGACGTGTCCGCAGACCAGCGTTCGCGGCGGTCCGGCGGCCGCGAGGCGCGCCGCGCCATGCGGGCGGCACCGCTTGCCGACGACGTCAAGCCGGTGCGTGCCGGCCTCGAAGGCGGAAGCTACAGCCCGCTCAGCGGCAATGATTGCGAACGTATTCATGAGGCCGTGCTTACCCTTCTGGAGACGGTCGGCTTCGCCAACGCCATCCCCTCCTGCATCGAGGCGCTGACCAAGGCCGGCGCGACCTTCAGTGAGGACGGCCGCCTGCGCTTTCCCCGCGGTCTCGTGCTCGACACCATCAAGAAAGCGGCACGGCACTTCACCCTCCACGGCCAGGATCCGAAGCATGACATGGTGATCCAGGGCAAGCGCGTGCATTACGGCACGGCTGGTGCTGCGGTGCATCTCGTCGATGTCGAAAAGCGTGAGTATCGCGAGTCGCTGCTGCAGGACATTTACGATGCCGCGCGCCTGGTTGAAGGGCTGGACAACATCCATTTCTTCCAGCGGCCGATGGTGCCGCGCGACATTCCCGACCCGCTCGATATGGATTTCAACACGCTCTACGCCTGCGTCATGGGCACGTCGAAGCATGTTGGCACCTCGTTTACCGTGCGTGAGAACGTCAAGCCGGCGCTCGACATGCTCTATGCGATCGCGGGCGGCGAAGAGAATTTTCGCGCCCGGCCTTTCGTCTCCAATTCCAACTGCTTCGTCGTGCCGCCGATGAAGTTTGCAGAGGACGCCTGCGGCGTACTCGAAGCCTGCGTCGAGGGCGGCATTCCGATCCTGCTGCTGTCGGCAGGACAGGCGGGTGCGACGGCACCGGCGGCGATTGCCGGCGCCGTGGTGCAGGCGGTCGCCGAAGTGCTCGTCGGCCTCATCTACGTCAACGCCATCAAGCCAGGCCATCCGGCGATTTTCGGTACCTGGCCGTTCGTCTCGGATCTCCGGACCGGCGCCATGTCGGGCGGTTCGGCCGAGCAGGCGGTGCTGACCGCGGCCTGCGCGCAGATGGCGCAATTTTACGACCTGCCTGGCGGTTCGGCCGCCGGCATGACAGATTCGAAACTGCCTGACATTCAGTCCGGCTACGAAAAGGGCATAACCGACGTGATGGCCGGTCTTGCCGGCCTCAACCTGGTCTATGAATCGGCCGGCATGCACGCCTCGCTGCTCGGCTTTTGCCTTGAGAGCCTGATCATCGACAACGACATGCTCGGCCACTGCCTGCGCTGCGTGCGCGGCATCGAAGTGACGGACGAATCGCTGTCGATCGACACCATTGCCGATGTCTGTCTGAAGGGCCCGGGCCATTATCTCGGCAACGAGCAGACGCTGCGGCTGATGCAGACCGAATATTTCTATCCAGCCGTCGGCGACCGCTTTTCGCCGAAGGAATGGAATGAGAAAGGCAGGCCCGATATCCTGCAGCGGGCGATCATCGAGAAGAAACGCGTGCTTGCCGAACGCTTCCCGCGCCACGTGCCGAAGCCGGTCGACGACAAATTGCGCGCCCGTTTCGGCGATATGATCAAGCTGCCGCGCGGCAGAATGGGCGGCTGAGCGTTACCCGCTCGCCGCCAGCAACAAGACACCGGCCAGCGCCGATCCGGCAAGCGTCGGCAGCATACCGATCTTCGGCTTCAGAATGGCGATCATCGAGGCAAGGAAAGCAGCGCCCCGCGCCAGTCTATCGATGAAAGCACCGGCACGTCCATTCCAAGCCCGACATTGCGCACTTCGCCGAAGATGACGTGTAAGCCAAATCATAGAGCGAGATTCATGATGACGCCGACGACGGCGGCGGTGATCGCACCGAGCGCCGCCGACAGCGCCTTGTTGCCGCGCAGCGCTTCGATGTAAGGCGCGCCAAGAAATATCATAAGAAGCACGGCGTAAATGTGGCCCACAATGTGAGCAATGCCCCAAGCGCGCCGGCGAGCAGCGGAGCAAGCGCGCCGGAGTGGCGGAAGGCGGCAACGTAACCGACGAACTGCAAGACCAGGATGAGCGGACCCGGCGTGGTTTCGGCAAGCCCAAGGCCGTCGACCATTTCACCCGGTGCCAGCCAGCCGAAGGACTCGACCGCTGTCTGCGCGACATAGGCAAGCACGGCGTAGGCGCCGCCGAAGGTGACGACCGCCATGACACTGAAGAAGCCACCGATTTGCGTCCAAACGCTGGCAGGGCCGGTGACAGCCCAGACCAGCAGAACAGGCCCCAGCCAGATCGGCAGCCAGATCGCCAAAGTGCGCGGCGCATGCTATCGCGTCGGCCTGACATGGGTCAGTTCGCCGCGCTCGAACATCAGATCGACCACGCCCTTTATGTCGGGAACATCGCCCTTGCCATGCGAAGCGCCGGAAAAAAAATGCCGGCGCACTACGGTTGCCGATCCAGCCTGCCAGGCCGGCAAGCAGCACGATCAGCGGAAACGGCACGTTCAACGCGTAGATGGCGATGAAGGCGGCGAGTGCGATCGACACCATGACCGGGTTTTTCAGCGCGCGTCTGCCGATCCGGATCACCGCCTCGATGACAATGGCGAGCACGGTCGCCTTGACCCCGAAAAACAGCGCCGCGACGAGTGGTACATCGCCATAGAGCGCATAAAGGCTGCTGAGGACGAGCATGACAAGCGCGCCCGGCACGACGAAGAGAAGGCCGGCGACAAGGCCGCCGGCCGTTTTGTGCAGCAACCAGCCGATATAGATGGCGAGCTGCTGGGCCTCGGGGCCAGGCAGCAGCATGCAGTAGTTCAACGCATGCAGGAAGCGCTGTTCGTCGATCCAGCGACGTTCCTCGACCAGTTCCTTGTGCATGAGCGCGATCTGCCCGGCCGGGCCGCCAAAGCTGAGCACGCCGATTTTCGCCCAGACCTTCACGGCCTCCCGGAAGCTCGGCACAGCGGGCTCCTGGATCTCCGCCGGCTTTTTCGAAAGGACGGCGCTCACGATGGTTTGCCCGCGCCGAGACTGACTGCGCCGGCGGCCGGCCAGTTATGCGTCTCCTCGGTGGCATCGCGGCACCAGCGGAAGAACGCATCGTAGAGCAGCATGCCGGCCTCGAGCTGCTCCAGATCGTCGCGAAACATCCGTGACAGGCCAAGCGAGGCCGCCAGGAACCCGGCTGCCTGCGGAACAAGATCGAGGCTCGCAGTATCGGCAGCGCGTATGATCATGGCCAGGCGATCGAGCGCTTCGGATTTAAGCCCGAACTCCTCGATCATGGTGTCGAAGGTGCAGCGTTCGCCGCGGTGGCTCCAGAACACGTTCTCGATGTCGAAAGGCACGGCCTGAAAGCGATCGGCGACGGCCGCCACTTCGGCCGGCTCGACGAAGAGAAAGACCGCGTGAAGATCGATGAAGCGCCGGATCAGCCAGGGGCAGGCGATGCGGTCGACCTTCGGGCGCGTACGCGTTACCCAAACGGTGCGGCCCTTGGCATCGGCGGGCGGTATCTTGTCCGCGTAAACGAGAAGGCCCTTGGCATCGCGCCATGCTTCAAACCCGCCGTCGAGCGATTCGGCGGCAATGCCCTCCTGCCGCAGCCATGCGGCCACGCCTTGCGAGAGCTTTTTTCCCTGCTGGCAAACGACCGTCACTTGCCTGCCGGCGAAGTCGGCAGCCCAGTTCGAGACAGTCCTGAAATCACGACGATCCGACCCCGGCAGCAGGCGCGGATCGGCGTTGTAGTCATCGTCGATGCGGACGTCGATGATTGCGGGTGCACCCGGCAGCCCAATCAGACGGGACAGTTGCGATACAGTGATAGCGGTTGTTGACGGCATGGCGTCCACCTCCTTGAAAGAGAAGCTTGGACGCGAACGTTGGGCTGACGCCTCACGGGGTCGTCGCGATGCACCCCTTAGGTTGATCGTGGATTTGTCACGCCCGCTTGTCAAGCATTCTGCTTGATCTTGACACGTCCAGCTTGCCGGACGCCCGGTAAAAAGCGGAACAGCCGAGACGAAATTCCTGCTGCAGGCGATCCTCACTCCTGCTCGATCGACTTGGCGCACTCGTTGAGCAGCACCAGCGCTTCGGCAAGACCTTCGGTGCGAAAGACCAGCGGCTGTTCGACACCCGTCACCCGCACGGTCATCGATCCGGCGCCGGCGATGGCCTTCTGCTCGTCCGTCGTCAGCGCATGGTCGAAGTCGACGATGTAGTCGACCGTGGTCATCGCGGTCATTTCCAGCGGCGTGTCGGCGTTGCCAAGTTGCAGCGTCGCGGTGACGCGCATGTCGTCCTAGACGGCACCCGGCCACAGGAACACGCGCATGACAATTCCCGTCCAGTCGCGCGTGCGCCCGAAATTCAGGCCGTTATAGGGCGTGGCGGCGAATTCAACCGGATCGCGGTTGGACGCGTTGCACCAGCGCCCAGCGACCGCAACCGTCCAGCCATTGGCCGTTACCGGAAATTCGGTGGCTGAAGCGACGAACGGCAACAACGAAGCAGCCGGTAAAAGAGCTGTACGCAGCAGTTTTCCCGGCCGCCTCATGCGACGGATCCTGGTCAGTGATTGTCCCTCGGTACGCCGCTCGTATGAGCCACATCCTGGTATTTCACCGCCGGCTTCAGCACCATGCCTTCGGAAAACTGATCGACCATGCCGCGCTGGATTTCCTGCCACGGCGTCTGGTGCTTCGGATAGTGATAGCCGCCATTGTTTTGCAGCTCGGCGCGGCGCCGTGTGATCTCGTCGTCGCTGACGAGGATGTCGGCGGTACCCTTGCGCAGGTCGATGCGGACGCGGTCGCCGGTCTTCAGCAGCGCCAGGCCGCCGCCGATGGCGGCTTCCGGCGAGGCGTTGAGGATCGATGGCGAGCCCGACGTCCCCGACTGGCGACCGTCGCCGATACAGGCCAGCGCGTGGATGCCCTTTTTGATCAGATAGGCAGGCGGCTGCATGTTGACGACTTCGGCGCCGCCGGGATAGCCGATCGGGCCGGCGCCACGCATAAACAGGATGGTGTGCTCGTCGATGCCCTGTGCCGGGTCGTCGATGCGGGCGTGATAGTCCTCGGGGCCGTCGAAGACCATGGCGTTGCCCTCGAAGGCTTCGGGGTCCTTCGGGTTCGACAGATAGCGCTCGCGGAATTCGGGCGAGATGCCGCTGGTCTTCATGATCGCCGAATCGAACAGATTGCCCTTGAGGTTGATGAAGCCGGCATTGGCTTTCAGCGGCTCGGCAACCGTGCGGATGACGTCGAGGTTCTCGTTGACGGCGCCGCTGCAATTGTCGCCGATGGTCTTGCCGTTAGCCGTCATGGCTTCCGGATAGGGCAGCAGGCCGCCCTTCATCAGTTCGGCGACCACGGCCGGCACGCCGCCGGCATGGTGATAGTCCTCGCCGAGATATTCGCCCGTCGGCTGCAGATTGACGATGAGCGGTATGTTGAGGCCGACCTTCTGCCAATCGTCATTGTCGAGCGGCACGCCGAGATGGCGGGCGATGGCGTTGAGGTGGATCGGCGCATTGGTCGAGCCGCCGATCGCCGAGTTGACGACGATGGCGTTCTCGAAGGCCTTGCGGGTCATGATGTCGGAGGGCTTCAGATCCTCATGCACCATGTCGACGATGCGCTTTCCGGTCTCGTAGGCGATCTGGCCGCGTTCGCGATAGGGGGCGGGGATAGCGGCCGAGCCCGGCAATTGCATGCCGAGCGCCTCGGCCAGCGAATTCATCGTGGTGGCGGTGCCCATCGTGTTGCAATAGCCGGTCGACGGCGCCGAGGAGGCAACGATATCCATGAACTCGTCATAGCCAATCTCGCCGGCCGACAGGCGCTGGCGCGATTCCCAGACGATGGTGCCGGAGCCGGTGCGCTTGCCCTTGTGCCAGCCGTTGAGCATCGGGCCGACCGAAAGCGCGATAGCCGGAATGTTGACGGTGGCCGCGGCCATCAGCATGGCCGGCGTCGTCTTGTCGCAACCGATGGTGAGCACCACGCCGTCGAGCGGATAGCCGTAGAGCACCTCCACCAGGCTGAGATAGGCAAGGTTGCGGTCAAGGGCAGCGGTCGGCCGTTTGCCGGTCTCCTGGATCGGGTGGCAAGGGAACTCGAAAGGGATGCCACCCATCGAGACGATGCCTTCGCGCACGCGCTTGGCCAGTTCGATGTGATGGCGGTTGCAGGGCGACAGGTCCGAGCCGGTCTGGGCGATGCCGATCAGCGGCTTGCCGGACATCAGTTCGGCCCGCGTCAGCCCGTAATTCAGGTAACGTTCCAGATAGAGTGCCGTCATGCCCGGATTGTCGGGATTGTCGAACCACTCCTGCGAGCGAAATTTTTTCTTGTGGGTGGGGGCGCCTGCCATCGTGGTCTCCGTATTTGTATGACAAATCGATATGACAACGCGCGGGAGCAGGCAAGGGGCACGCGCCATCCGAATCCGCACTTTGGTGCGATAGACACACATCTGCCTCCGCGCTAGACCGGATCGGGGTTTGTCAGCCCCCATCCCGGAAAAGTCGCGGCGTGTCGCCGCGGACCACACCCGGCCCTTCGAGCCACCCTCCCCTCAAGGGTCTCACTTGGGGGAGGACGTCCGTATCACTCGAATACGATGCTCGGCACTGCAGCCTCGGCCGCACCGCGCTCTTCATTGACGCGGTCCCAGACCTTGGCGGCGATGTCGCGGTAGATTTTCGCCTCAGCGCCATCGGGTTTCGAGACCACCACCGGCGTGCCGGCATCGGAGCTTTCGCGGATGCCCATCTCGAGCGGCACTTCACCAAGGAAGGTGACGCCGAGACGCTCGGCCTCGCGGCGCGCGCCGCCATGGCCGAAGATGTCGTAGCGTTTTCCCGTATCAGGGGCGAGAAAATAGCTCATGTTTTCGACGATACCCAATAGCGGCACGTCGACCTTTCTGAACATGTTGAGGCCTTTGCGCGCATCGATCAGGGCCAGGTCCTGCGGCGTCGAGACGATGACGGCGCCAGCCAGCGGCACCTGTTGGGCCATGGTCAGCTGGGCGTCGCCGGTGCCGGGCGGCATGTCGACGACGAGCACATCAAGCGGTCCCCATTCGACCTCGCGCAGCATCTGCGTCAATGCCGACATCACCATCGGCCCGCGCCAGATCATCGGCGTCTCCTCATCGACGAGGAAGCCCATCGACATGACCTTGAGGCCATAATTCTGCATCGGCTTCAGGATCTTGCCGTCGACGGTCTGCGGCCTGCCACGAATGTTGAGCAGACGCGGCATGGAAGGGCCATAAATATCGGCATCGAGCACACCGACCCGCAGCCCGTTGGCGGCAAGCCCAAGGGCGATATTGACGGCGGTGGTCGACTTGCCGACGCCGCCCTTGCCGGAAGCGACGGCGATGATCGCTTCGATGCCGGGTACGCCGCGCTTGCCCTGGCTGTGCGAGGCGGGCGCCTGCGGCGCGGGACGCGCAGGTGCGGCCGGCGGAGCGGGCCTCTGAGCCGGTCTTTGCGGAACCGGCGCCTCCATGCCACCGCCCTTCTTTTCCGCCGTCAGCGCGACCACGGCGCCGGCAACACCGGGGATCGCCTTGACGACACGCTCGGCCGCCGCACGCAGCGGTTCCATCTCCTGGGCACGGGCAGCGGGAACGGTGATCGAAAAGAACACCTTGGCATCGGCAATGAAAATCTCGGAAACCAGGCCGAGGTCGACGATATTGCCGGTGAAATCCGGCCCATTGACCGTTTTCAGGCGCTCGATAACGATTTCCTTGGTCACGTTTTCATTGGCGGCGGGCATGAGTTTTTCCTCTACTTTTCCGCTCCAGATAATGCAGTTCCGGAACAGAACCAAGCAATGGACCAACAGTTGCAGCGGCGTATCAGGGAGGCGGCGACCATATGACGGCATTTCCAGTGGGAGCAGCCGTCGCCAAATCGTCAACGCAGCCTATTTCAATGGACAGGGAATGACCGCCAGGGAAGGAGACGAACCATGCTCGCAAACAGCAACGCAACGGCCAATCTCGCTGTGAAGGACCTGGCCAAGGCCAGGGCTTTCTACGAAGGGGTGCTCGGCCTCAAAGAGGTGCACAATGAGGGTGGCGAACTGATCGTCTATAAAAGCGGCGATACCAGCATCAACGTGTACCGTTCGAACTTCGCTGGAACCAACAAGGCGACGGCTGTGACCTGGACGGTCGGCGACGAACTCGGCAAGATCGTTGAGGCATTGAAATCGAAGGGCGTGACCTTCGAGCATTACGACATGCCAGGCCTGACGCTGGAGGGTGACGTTCATGTCGGTCAGGGCATGAAGGTGGCATGGTTCAAGGATCCCGACGGCAACATCCTGAACCTTGTGGATAGGTAGATACGGCGCATCGCCTGCCGCGCAGTGCTACGGTGCTGTCACCATGCCAGGCTGACCGCGAGATAGGTGAGAGCCGCGATCGCCGCGGTTGCCGGCAGGGTGACGATCCATGCCACCACGATGTTGCCGGCAATGCCCCAGCGAACGGCGGAGACGCGGCGGGCGGCGCCGACGCCGATGATGGCGCCGGTGATCGTGTGCGTGGTCGAAACCGGAATACCGAGCCAGGTGGCGGCAAACAGGGTGATCGCACCGCCGGTCTCGGCGCAGAAACCCTGCATCGGGTTCAGCCGGGTGATCTTCGATCCCATGGTGTGGACGATGCGCCAGCCGCCGAGCAACGTGCCCAGCGCCAGCGCCGACTGACAGGTGATGACGACCCACAGCGGCACGTAAAAATTCGCGCCGAGCATGCCTTGCGAATAGAGCAGCACGGCGATGATGCCCATGGTCTTCTGCGCGTCGTTGCCGCCATGGCCGAGCGAATAGAGCGAGGCGGAAAAGAACTGCATGACGCGGAAGGTGCTGTCGACGGCGAACGGCGTCTGCCGCACGAACAGCCAGGAGACCGCGAGGATCAAGACGAGCGCCAGCAGAAAGCCTGCCGCCGGCGATAGCACGATGGCCGCCGTGGTCTTGCCCAACCCGGCCCAGACGATGGCACCGGTGCCTGCCTTGGCAACGCCGGCGCCGACCAAACCGCCGATCAGCGCGTGCGAGCTGCTGGACGGGATGCCGACGAGCCAGGTGACGATATTCCAGACGATGGCGCCGACAAGTGCTGCGAAGATCACTGCCGGCGTGACGATGCTGGCGTCGATGATGCCGGTTCCCAGCGTCTCCGCAACGTGGAGACCGAAGAACATGAAGGCGATGAAATTGAAGAAGGCCGCCCAGAACACCGCATAATGCGGCCGCAGCACCCGGGTGGAGACGATGGTGGCGATCGAGTTGGCGGCATCATGCAGGCCGTTGAGGAAATCGAAGAACAGCGCGACGACGACAAGGCCGACCAGCACGGGAAAGGCTATTGCGGCTTCCACTATACGTTCTCGATGACGATGCCGCTGATTTCGTTGGCGACGTCCTCGAAGCGATCGACCACCTTTTCCAGCTGGCCGTAAATCTCGCTGCCGATCAGATAGGCCATCGGATCGCTGCGGCCGTGCCGCTTGAACAGGTCCTTCAGACCTTGCTCGTGCAGGTCGTCGGCCCGGCCTTCCGCGCGCATGACTTCCTCGGCGATGGCATTGAGGCGCACCGTATGCGCCCCGACCTTGCCGAGCAGCGGGATCGCCTCGGCCACCAACTTGGCGGCCTCGACGATGACGCCCCCCATTTCCTGCATCAGCGGGTCGAATTCCTTCTTTTCGAACAGCCTTACCGTCTTGACGGTCTTGTGCATCATGTCGATGGCATCATCCATCGACTGGATCAGGTCCTTGATGTCGCCGCGATCGAAGGGCGTGATGAAGGAGCGGCGCACGGCCAGCAGCACTTCCGCGGTGATCTGGTCGGC
The DNA here is from genome assembly GCF_040322255.1 of Mesorhizobium sp. M0166. Lineage (NCBI taxonomy): Bacteria > Pseudomonadati > Pseudomonadota > Alphaproteobacteria > Hyphomicrobiales > Phyllobacteriaceae > Mesorhizobium > Mesorhizobium sp. M0166. The sequence goes on from NZ_JAMYTD010000009.1 coordinate 55,133, forward strand.
TTCGTCCTCGAGATCGATGATCGTCTGACACCAGCGGTCGATGTCGTTGCCCTGCAAAAGCTGCTGCAGTGCCTCGGCGCCGCCGACCACGGTGCGGGAATGCCGCTCGAACAGGTCGAAGAAGCGATCTTCGCGCGGCAAAAGCTTGCGGAACCAGCCCAGCATGTTCGGTCTCCCGTCGTGTCCAGTCCACGACCCCGTCTCATCCACATAGCGCCGCATTCCATCGCGGGAAACAGTAAGCCGGCTGAAAGATGTGGATGCGGACGATTTACAGAGGCGGCTTGCGGCCGAAGGCGATTTCCACGACGTTGCGCGCTACGATCGGACACAGCGTCCGTGACAGGCTCCCGACGGCATGATCGACAAGCTGGAATTCTTCATAGCACTTGCCAGGGAAGAACATTTCGGCCGGGCGGCGGAGGTGTGCGGCGTCACCCAACCGACGTTTTCGGCCGGCATCAAGCAGCTGGAGGGCCAGCTCGGCGTGATGCTGGTGCTGCGCGGCTCGCGCTTCCAGGGGCTGACGCCGGAAGGCAAGCAGGTGCTGGTTTGGGCGCGCCGCATCGTCGGCGACAGCAGGACCATGCGCGAAGAGATGCGGGCGGCACGCCACGGCCTGTCGGGGCGCATCCGCATCGCGGCGATCCCGACGGCGCTCGCCATGGTGGCGCGACTGACGACGCCGTTTCGGGCAAAGCACCCCGGCGTTACCTTCTCGGTGCTGTCGCGGACCTCGATCGAGGTGCTGTCGCTGCTCGGCAATTTCGACATCGACGCCGGCATCACCTATCTCGATAACGAGCCGCTCGGGCGCGTCACCAGCGTGCCGCTCTACGACGAGCGCTACCAGCTGATCACCGCGGTCGGGAACCCCTATTTCGACCGCGACAAAGTGACATGGGCGGAACTCTGCCAGCTGCCGCTCTGCCTGCTGACGCCGGACATGCAGAACCGCCGCATCATCGACCAGCATCTGGCCGAAGCCGGCGTGCAGGTGCGGCCGACACTGGAATCCAACTCGATGATCGTGCTGTTCTCGCATATCCGAACCGGCAAATGGTCGTCCATCATGCCGCTTAACCTTGCGGAAACGTTCGGCTTTTCCGAGCCGATCCGGGCTATCCCGATCGTCGAGCCCGATGCCAGCCACACCGTCGGATTGGTGGCGGCGCCGCGCGAACCGCACACGCCACTGGTCTCGGCGCTGTTGGACGAGGCAATGGCGCTGGCGGACGATTTCCGCGCCCGTCGCTAGGCTAAAAATGCTGGTGACCGCCAACGATAGAAAATTTCTATCGAGCAACGGATCGGCTTTATTGATTTAGCGGGTTTCCTCTGATTTCCTAAGCACTTAGCGGAAGACCGCCACGACCAGGGAGGGCGCTGCATGACGATGCAGCCTGCAAGTACCGAGATCACATCGCGCACGGCGGCGATCATCCACGAGCTGAAAGGCCTCGAAGGCCCGCTGTTGCCGATCCTGCACGGCATACAGGAAGAGTTCGGCTATGTGCCGCAGGACGCGCTGCCGGTCATCGCCGAGGCGCTGAACATCTCCAGGGCCGAGGTGCATGGCGTCGTCACCTTCTATCACGATTATCGCAGCCAGCCGGCCGGCCGCCATGTGCTGAAGCTCTGCCAGGCGGAAGCCTGCCAGTCGATGGGTTCGGATGCGATCGCCGCCAAGCTCAAATCATTGCTGGGCATCGGCTTCCACGAGACGGCGCGCGACGGCTCGGTGACGCTGGAGCCGGTCTATTGCCTCGGCCTTTGCGCCTGCTCGCCGTCGGCGATGCTGGACGGCGAGGTGATAGGGCGGCTCGACGACGAAAAACTCAATGAAATCGTTGCCGAGGTGCGCTCATGATCCCGCGTATCTATATTCCCGGCGATTCCGGCGCGCTGGCGCTGGGTGCGGAAAAGGTCGCCAAGGCGATTCGGGCGGAATTGGCCGAGCGCGGCATCGAGGCCAAGATCGTGCGCAACGGCTCGCGCGGCGCCTATTTCCTCGAGCCGATGGTCGAAGTGGCAACAGCTAATGGCCGCGTCGCCTACGGGCCGGTGAAGCCCTCCGACGTCAAAAGCCTGTTCGACTGCGGGTTCCTCACCGGCGGCCACCACAAGCGCTGGCTGGGTGCGCCGGACAAGATCCCGTTCCTGGCCAAACAGACGCGGCTGACCTTTGCGCGTTGCGGCGTCACCGATCCGCTGTCGCTCGATCACTACAAGGCGCATGGCGGGCTGAAAGGCCTGCAGAATGCAGTGGCCATGACGCCGGCCGACGTCGTCAAGCAGGTGACCGAGTCCGGGCTGCGCGGTCGTGGCGGCGCCGGCTTCCCGACCGGCATCAAGTGGAAGACCGTGCTCGATACGTCGGCCGACCGCAAATACATCGTCTGCAATGCCGATGAAGGCGATTCCGGCACGTTCGCCGACCGCATGATCATGGAAGGCGATCCGTTCGTGCTGATCGAAGGCATGGCGATCGCCGGCATCGCCACCGGCGCGACCAAGGGCTTCATCTATATCCGCTCCGAATACCCGCATGCGGTGGCGGTGATGCAGAAGGCCGTCGAGATCGCCCGCAAGGCCGGCGTGCTCGGCATCAATGTGCTCGGCTCGGCCAATTCATTCGACATGGAAGTCCGCGTCGGCGCCGGTGCCTATGTCTGCGGCGAGGAGACCGCGCTGCTCGACAGCCTCGAAGGCAAGCGCGGACAGGTGCGGGCCAAGCCGCCACTGCCGGCGCACAAGGGCCTGTTCGGCAAGCCGACGGTGATCAACAACGTCATCTCGCTGGCCTCGGTGCCGGTGATCATGGACAAGGGCGCCGCCTTCTACAAGGATTTCGGCACGGGCCGTTCGCGCGGCACCATCCCGATCCAGATTGCCGGCAACGTCAAGTATCCCGGTCTCTACGAGGCCGCATTCGGCATGACGCTGGGTGAGATCGTCGACGATATCGGCGGCGGCACGGCGACCGGGCGTCCGGTCAAGGCGGTGCAAGTGGGTGGCCCGCTCGGCGCCTATTTCCCGCGCGCCCTGTTCGACACGCCGTTCGACTACGAGGCGTTTGCCGCCAAGGACGGACTGATCGGCCATGCCGGCATCGTCGTTTTCGACGACAGCGCCGACATGCTGAAGCAGGCACGCTTTGCCATGGAATTCTGCGCCATCGAGAGCTGCGGCAAGTGCACGCCCTGCCGCATTGGCTCGACGCGCGGCGTCGAGGTGCTGGACCGGCTCGCCCAGAACGTCGAACCGGAAAAGCAGATCGCGCTGGTCACCGACCTTTGCAACACGATGAAGTTCGGCTCGCTTTGCGCTCTCGGCGGCTTCACCCCATATCCAGTGATGAGTGCACTCAACCATTTCCCGGACGACTTTCGGCCGACGCCGGTCGCCGAAGCAGCGGAATAGGAGCGGACAGGCATGAACGCGGCATTCGACATCAAATCGCTGGTCCAGGAAATCGACTACGGCACACCCGCCTCTGAAGCGGAACAAAAGGTAACGCTGACCGTCGACGGCAAGTCGGTAACGGTGCCGGCGGGGACCTCTATCATGCGCGCTTCGATGGAAGCGGGCGTCGAAATCCCGAAACTCTGCGCCACCGACATGCTGGACTCGTTCGGCTCCTGCCGCGTCTGCCTCGTCGAGATCGATGGGCGCGGCGGCACGCCGGCCTCGTGCACGACGCCGGTCGGCGAAGGCATGGTCGTGCATACACAGAGCGACCGGCTAGACGCCATTCGCCGCGGGGTGATGGAACTCTACGTCTCCGACCACCCGGCGGCGTGGGGCGAGAAGGCCGGCACCGGCGCCAGCGAGTTCGACAAGGTCGCCAGGACGGTCGGCCTGACCGAGAACCGCTATGGTGTGGACGGCCGCAACCACGTCAAACAGGAAAACGGAGTGGCGCCCGGCCATGGCTCGCTGACCATCGACTACATCGCCCGCGATGAATCGAACCCGTATTTCACCTACGATCCGGCGCAGTGCATCGTCTGCTCGCGCTGCGTGCGCGCTTGCGAAGAGGTGCAGGGCACGTTTGCGCTGACCATAGAGGGACGCGGCTTCGAATCCAGGGTCTCGGCCGGCATGCACGAGGCGTTCGTCGATTCCGAATGCGTGTCGTGCGGGGCCTGCGTGCAGGCCTGCCCGACCGATGCGCTGAGGGAAAAGACCGTGCTGGCGAAAGGCCTGCCCGAGCGCTCGACCGTCACCACCTGCGCTTATTGCGGCGTCGGCTGCTCGTTCAAGGCCGAGGTCAAGGGCGACGAGGTCATCCGCATGATGCCCTACAAGGCAGGCAAGGCTAACCACGGCCACTCCTGCGTCAAGGGCCGCTTCGCCTATGGCTACGCGACGCATAAGGACCGGATCCTGAAGCCGATGATCCGCGAGCGGGTCAGCGATCCGTGGCGCGAAGTGTCGTGGGAAGAGGCGCTCACCCATACGGCGAATGAATTCCGCCGCATCCAGTACCAGTACGGCCGCACCTCGATCGGCGGCATCACCTCCTCGCGCTGCACCAACGAGGAGACCTACCTCGTCCAGAAGCTGGTCCGGCAGGGCTTCCGCAACAACAATGTCGACACCTGCGCCCGCGTCTGCCATTCCCCGACCGGCTATGGCCTCGGCCAGACCTTCGGCACCTCCGCCGGAACGCAGGACTTCGATTCGATCGAGCAGACGGACGTGATCCTGCTGATCGGCGCCAATCCGACCGATGCGCATCCGGTGTTCGCCTCGCGCATGAAAAAGCGCATGCGCCAGGGCGCCAAGCTGATCGTGCTCGATCCGCGCCGCACCGACATCGTGCGCTCGGCCCATGTCGAGGCGCAGTTCCATCTGCCGCTGAAGCCGGGCACCAACGTCGCCATGCTGACCGCGCTCGCCCATGTCATCGTCACCGAAGGCCTGTTCGACGAGGCTTTCATCCGCGAGCGCTGCGACTGGGACGAGTTCCAGGACTGGGCATCGTTCGTGGCGCTGCCGGAAAACAGCCCGGAGGTTGTCGGCCAGCTCGCCAATGTCGATCCCGATGACATACGCGGCGCAGCGCGGCTCTACGCCCGCGGCGGCAACGGCGCGATCTATTACGGCCTCGGCGTGACCGAGCACAGCCAGGGCTCGACCACCGTCATCGCCATTGCCAACCTCGCCATGGCGACCGGCAATATTGGCCGGCCGGGCGTCGGCGTGAACCCGCTGCGCGGCCAGAACAATGTGCAGGGCTCCTGCGACATGGGCTCGTTCCCGCACGAGCTTCCCGGCTATCGCCACATTTCAGGCGACGCCGTGCGCGCCATCTATGAGAGCCTGTGGGGCGTCAAGCTCGACGACGAGCCCGGCCTGCGCATCCCCAACATGCTGGACGCCGCCGTCGACGGCTCGTTCAAGGGGCTCTATGTGCAGGGCGAGGACATCCTGCAGTCGGACCCCGACACCAAGCATGTCGCCGCCGGCCTTGCCGCGATGGAATGCGTGGTCGTGCACGACCTCTTCCTCAACGAGACGGCCAACTACGCGCATGTCTTCCTGCCCGGCTCGACCTTCCTCGAGAAGGACGGCACCTTCACCAATGCCGAGCGCCGCATCAACATGGTGCGCAAGGTGATGGAGCCGAAATGCGGCTATGCCGACTGGGAAACGACGCAGGAGCTCGCCAAGGCGCTCGGCCTCGGCTGGAACTACACGCATCCGTCTGAGATTATGGACGAGATCGCCAAGACGACACCGAGCTTTGCCGGCGTTTCCTTCGACCTTCTCGACCGGGTGGGCTCGGTGCAGTGGCCCTGCAACGAGAAGTCGCCGGAAGGCACGCCGATCATGCATATTGGCGGCTTCGTGCGCGGCAAGGGCAAGTTCATCCGCACCGAATACGTCGCGACCGACGAAAGGACCGGACCGCGCTTCCCGCTGCTGCTGACCACCGGCCGCATCCTGTCCCAATACAATGTCGGCGCGCAGACCCGGCGCACCGACAACGTCGTGTGGCATAGCGAGGACCGGTTGGAGATCCATCCGCATGACGCCGAAAATCGCGGCCTGCGCGACGGCGACTGGGTGCGGCTGACCAGCCGCTCCGGCGAGACGACGCTGCGCGCGCTGATCACCGAGCGGGTGTCGCCGGGCGTCGTCTATACGACCTTCCACCATCCCGACACCCAGGCCAACGTCATCACCACCGACTTCTCCGACTGGGCGACCAACTGCCCGGAATACAAGGTGACCGCGGTGCAGGTGGGCGCGTCCAACGGCCCGTCGGAATGGCAGCGCGACTATGACGAGCAGGCAAAGCAAAGCCGCCGCATCGCGAAGTTGGAAGCGGCGGAGTAGTCCTTGACCGCGCGCCGCAAAGCCATTGCGCAGATCTCGCGCCTCGCGCGCCGCGCGGGCGGCACCGCGGCCGCCAACCGGATGGTGCCGGAAGAGACGCCGGTGGCGTTCTCCTTTGCCGGCACCACGCATGCGGTGATGATGGCAAGCCCGGCTGATTTCGAGGATTTCGCGCTCGGCTTCTCGCTGACCGAAGGCATCATTGCCTCGCCGGACGAAATCGAAGCCATCGAGGTCGAGGATCACGGCGCCGGCATCGATATCCAGATCAGGCTGAAGGACAGCGCCAACACCCGCTTCGAGGCGCGGCGCAGACGGCTGGCCGGCCCGGTCGGCTGCGGGCTGTGCGGCATCGAATCGATCGAGGAAGCAATGCGCTCGGTCGAGCCTGTCGGTGCGTCGAAACTTACACTTCAGGCCGATGACATCGTCCGCTCAGTCAAGCTTTTGTCGAAGCTGCAGCCGCTGCACGCCGAAACCGGCGCGGTCCACGCCGCCGGCTGCTATATGCCCGGCAAGGGCATCGTCATGGCGCGCGAGGATGTCGGCCGCCACAATGCGCTGGACAAGCTGGCCGGCGCGCTGGCCAGGGCCGGTATCGACGGCGCCGGCGGTGCGGTCGTCGTCACGTCGCGCGTTTCGGTCGAGATGGTGCAGAAGACCGCGGCGATCGGCTCGGCCGTTATCATCGCCGTCTCGGCACCGACGGCACTTGCCATCCGCACCGCAGACGACGCCGGGATGACGCTGGTGGCGCTGGTGCGCGGCGACGATTTCGATATTTTCACCCATCCTGACCGCGTGGTTTCCGGAGTTGCCAAGCATGTCGCATGACGAAGGCCACCTCATGAGCACCAGCGAAAAGCTGGTTCGCATGGCCAACCAGATCGCCGCCTTTTTCCACTCCAAGCCGCGCGAGCAAGGCATTGCCGGCGTCGCCGAGCACATCAACAAGTTCTGGGAGCCGAGGATGCGCCGGCAATTGTTCGAGATGCTGGACAGCGGCGACGAAGGGTTCAACGAGCTTGTGATCGCGGCCGCGCCCAGGATCAAGCGGCCGGGCGCGCCGGAGGGCGCAGGTTTTAGCGTCGGCGGAGCAAAGGCCGAGACCGCCGGGTCACGGAAGTAGCTTTACGAAGGCCTATTCGCTTTCACCCTCCAGCGCCGGCACCGACACCCCGGCAAGCTCCGCTGCCAGCAGCCGCGCAGCACCGGCGCGCGCGATCCTCAGCATCAGCGCCTTGCGCGTCGCCGCCGCCATCCGGTGTTCGGGCGCATCGCGCAAAATCTCGGCACCATAGCCGTCCGAGAGAATGAAGCCGCATTCCTCCGGAAAGATTTCGGAAGGCACGCCGGGATGCGTGGCGAAGAAGAAGCGGTCGGAATGCAGCCGGTAGTCCGGCCATTTGCGGTCGACCCTGAAATCCTCGACCGAGGATTTGATCTCGATGATCCAGATGTCGCCCTGGCGGGTCAGCGCTACGAGGTCGGCGCGGCGCCCGGTGGCCAGCGACAGTTCGGGCAAGACATGCGCGCCCATCTGTTTGAGCAGCCGCTGCACGCCACGCCTGACCAGCATGGCGCGCTCCGACTGGCGGCCGTCGATGAGCGGGTTGAGGGGTAGAGGTGAGATGATCGGCATGGCCGCACCATGCCAGATTTTGTTCACGGTTTGAACCCGGTTTTTGCGGGCGACTGTATGGTTGACAAACCCAAGGTGCGGATTCGTTAAGGACGAGACAGGCCGGCACCGATTTGACTCGCTAATCCCTGACTAAAGCGTACTGAAGGAACGTCGCTGGCCAATTTGAACGGGCGCCTGGCGCTTGGAAGAGTCGATCACGCTTTCGCCCCACAAGGGAAAAGCAAATGTCACACGACACTTCAATCGATTCCAGGCAGCTTTCAATGCTCGCTACCGTGCTCAAAGGCTACTGCGACGAAGCTGGAATCCCCGAATGGCACCCCGCACGGCAACACTTCGGGCGGCGTCTCATGAGCCTGTTCCAATCCGGAGTAATTGAGCCTGACGCTCTGAAAGCCAAGATGAACGATGGCTATGAAGATTGGCTAGGCGAGATCGGCGCAACCGGTCCTTTCATACCGCCCAAACTATCGTCCGAAGACCGTCTCGTAGGCGACAATATCTTGCCCGGATCGGATCGTAGAGGCAGACCAGCAGGCTGACGCTACCCACCCTTAGGGGTCCCTTAGGGGGGACACGAAAACGCCGCTCGACCGGAAGGGAGCGGCGTTTACCAAGTGTGGTGTCCTACTCTAGACGAAACCCCGATTGGTCGGGGCCGTCGGATTCGCACCGACGTTTCCAGCTTGTTCGCTATCATTTTGTAGATAGTGATCGCCCATCGTCCTTACAAGCGCCATCGGCGCTACCCAGCCGTAGGGGAATGGCTAGGCGATTACCTGGCTGACAAACCTATCTGCAAAATACTGTGGAGCGGTCGCCACAAGGCCCGCTCTTCCACAAGGCGGGCCGCTCGCGTTATGAATGCGGTTCCTACTGGTGAGGGGAGCTATGTTTTCGCGAGGCGTCGCGGTTGATCTAATATTCACCGCTGCATGCCCGATAGTGGTCGCAGCGTAATCAAAAAGGTGGCGAAGCATGGTTACTGAGAATGCAAGTTTGACGGTCGAGCAGACTAGGCTCAATAGGATGCTCACGCGGGGCGTCGTATTTTCCGTCATTTGGCTCGCCGGTTTCGGGTCTTCTTATGCACTCTATCAGGGGCTTCTGGCGCGACGGATGATAAAAATGAATCCCGTACTTCGGGGAAATGGCCGCGCCTGGTGGTGCATCATTGTGGGAGGGCTTGGGGCCGCAGTCTTATGTGCGATAGTTGGCGCCGGCATTTTCAACGCCATGACACAACCCTAGGTCTGCCGATCCGGTGTGGGGCCATATTGATGTGTAGGTCCCGTTCAATGAGTGCTTCCGGCGTCATCCTCCCATCGTTGGCCGTCATTTTCCGCCCGCAAGTTTGAAGCTTGCTGATTCATATCCTGTTCTGTCGCCGGGCCGCCCCAGATATGGCAACTCAGATTTGCCATTGTCATCGACCCAGCCCTCTAGCTAACCGGAATCATGCCCTCCAGAGCAATGATCCTCGTCTTTGCGCAGCGTTCGCGGATGACTTTGAGGCGGCCGTATTCCGGAGAGTCGTACCATGCCAGGAGGGACGCCATATCAGGGAATTCGACAATGACGAGGCGATGAGGTTCCCAATCGCCTTCCAGAACTTTGGTGGCTCCGCCGCGAGCGATGTACCTGCCCCCGTAGCGGGCTTCGGTTGCCGGCACGTCACGGCGGTATTCCTCGAAAACGGCGGCGTCGGTGATGTCGACATCGGCAATGAGATATGCGGCCATTGACTTTACTCCCCTTGGGAAAGGCAATTGAAACAGGTCTATTAGCGGTCCCGCAACTAAGCCACCGGTACTACGCCTCGGAAACGGACTCGCGTTCTCCCGGATTGGGGCGCTTAACTGTCTTGGTGGGGGCAGCTCTGGGAGGAGACGAACCATGCCGATGTATCTCACGCGATTCAGCTACAGGCCCGAAACCTGGGCGCGCTTGATGGATAATCCCGAGGATAGACGCGAGGCTGCCCGTTCTTACATCGAGTCGGTCGGCGGCAAGCTGCACGGGTTCTGGTATGCCTTCGGAGAGTACGATGGCTGGAACCTGTGGGAGGCGCCGGACAATGTATCCATGGCATCCGTCATGCTCGCCATCGGTGCGGGAGGCGCGCTCAGCTCGTACGAGACCACCGTCCTGTTAAGTGTCGAAGAGACGATGGAGGCGCTGGGGAAAGCCAAGTCGATCCGGTATCGCCCACCGGGATCGTGACCGCCGCCCGCGCTTTGCGGAGTGTCGAAGGCTGGGCAACGCTTGCTCTGGAACGGCGCACGTTCCTACACCTTTGCGCAAAAAATGTCCGCTGCACCCTCTTGGCAGCGCCGGCAGCTTGCGCTTTCAATGTCGGCCACGGGTTTTGTTACGAGGAGCACAGCATGACGGAAGATGACGACCGGAAATCGGCGACGCCGGAGGAAATCCGCTCGGCCATCAAAGGATGGGCGGTGCTTGGGGCAATCATCGTTGCCGTGTTTGGTGCCGCCTACGTCATGATCGATAGTTGAATGGCCGACGCTCCTGGTCGCCCCGATGGACGCCTGAAAAGATCGGCACGGTCCTTGGTGCATTGGTGGTGATCGGCACGTTCGGGCTTCTGGCCTGGACCGTACTTCGCGGCGTCCTTTATTAGACCCGGCCCGTCAGGATTATCTCCTGCAGCGGCCGCGTCTCAGGCCGATCTCCTCGAAGGGGCGGATGGTCTTGGCCGGCAGGCCAGAGCGCCGGGCAGCGCCACCGACGTTCACGGCGATTTCCTCGTCTCCGGCTCTTGTTCTTGCCCATTGATTTTGCAGCATAATCCTGCGGGGGCTGTTGCCGAAATGCCATAGTCGCAGGTTTACCAGCACGCAAGCCCAAGGATATAGGCATCGCCCGCTTGGCAAGCAAAGCAAATGCCAGCATGAATGAAGATGAAAAAAGCGGCCGACTCGAGCCGCTGTTGTTTGGGCAGGCATCGGACCTTTTCATGCGCATGAAGTCACTTGCAATCGTCGCGGCCCTGGCGCTGTCGACGGCTGTCGCCGGTTGCAGCACCATCGGCTCGCAGATCTTCACCAACAATTACGGCGCGGTGACCGACGCCGGCTATCACCTGCCGCGCGTTCCGATCGAAAAGGTGCCGTTCAAATACCGCCGGCAGATCGTCGATTACGACACCAAGGAAAAGCCGGGCACCATCATCGTCGATACGCAGAACAAGTTCCTCTATTTCGTCATGGGCGACGGCGAAGCGATGCGCTACGGCATCGGCGTCGGCCGTGAGGGTTTCGAATGGCACGGCACCGCCCATATCGCGCTGAAGCGCGAATGGCCGACCTGGACGCCGCCTTCGCAGATGATCAGGCGCCAGCCGGAGCTTGCCAAGTTCGCCGGCGGCATGGAGCCGGGATTGAAGAACCCGCTCGGCGCGCGCGCCATGTACCTGTTCAACAAGGGCGGCGACATGGGCTACCGCCTGCATGGCAGCCCGGAATGGAATTCGATCGGCAAGGCGATGTCGTCGGGCTGCATCCGGCTGATGAACCAGGACATTATCGACCTCTACGACCGCACCTCGGTCGGCGCCAAGGTCATTGTGATATAAAACCCTTATACGCGGACCGTCTAGGCAACAACACAGACGTCGCAAACAGAAAACCGGGCACTTTGGCCCGGTTTTTTGTTGTCTATCGACGTTGACGATGAAACGGCGCGTCAGGAGACCTGTTCGACGTGCTGCACTTCCGGCACAAAGTGCCGGAGCAGGTTCTGGATACCGTGCTTCAGCGTCGCGGTCGACGACGGGCAGCCGGCGCAGGCGCCCTTCATGTGCAGGAACACGGTGCCGTTCTCGAAACCGCGGAAAGTGATGTCGCCGCCGTCCTGGGCCACCGCCGGGCGCACCCGCGTATCGAGCAACTCCTTGATGGTGACGACCAGCTCCTCGTCGGCCTTGTCGTAGAATTCGCCGGTCTGGCTGGTCTCGGCGGCGGGGCCGCCTTTGGCCATCACCGGCGCGCCGGACATGAAATGCTCCATGATGGCGCCGAGGATAGCCGGCTTCAGATGCTGCCAGTCGGGGCCGTCCTTGGTCACGGTGATGAAATCGTAGCCGAAGAAGACGCCGGTGACGCCGGGGATCTCGAACAGCCGGCCGGCCAGCGGCGAAGCCGTCGCGGCACTGTCGGCATCGCGGAAATCGGCGGTGCCTTCTTGCAGCACTTCCTTGCCGGGCAGGAATTTCAGCGTCGCCGGGTTTGGCGTCGACTCGGTCTGGATGAACATGGCCGTCTCCGTGCCCGTTTCGGGCAGCTAGTTTGGAATAATTCTAATTAGGCTTTATCCGCCCGACATTCAAGCGAAAGGCATCGCGGGAACGGCTGGCGGGCGGAATGTTTTGCTAACTCGCTGAAACGATTGGAGATGTGTTGAGATTCAGGTCAGGCCGAGTCGAAAATGGTGGGTTCCGAGAACCGGAGCGGAGCGTACTTTTGGGTACGTGAGCACCGGAAGCGGAGGAAGCCGCCATTTGCAGGCCGGCCTCACCTGAATATCAGCACATCTCAGGCGAGGCTGTCGATCTCCTCGTCCGACAGGTTCTGCGGCACCACCGTGACCGGGATGGGAAAGGCGGCGCCCTTGCCGGCGACCGCGCCGACCAGCGGCCCGGGTCCTTCCTTGCCGGCGCCTGCCGCCAGCACCAGGATGGCGATGTCCTGGTCTTCCTCGATCAGCTTGTGGATCTCTTCGGTCGGCTTGCCCTCGCGCACCACCAGCTCCGGCTCGATGCCGAGCTTCTGGCGCACCTTGTTGGCGTAGCTGTCCAGTGCGGCGCGCGCCGTGGCGTTCGCCTCCTCGCGCATGATCTTCTCGACGCCCAGCCAGTGCTGGAAATCATCCGGCTCGATGACATAGAGCAGCACCAGCACGCCGCCCGTGCTTTGCGCCCGCTTCGAGGCGTAGGCGACGGCGCGCTCGCATTCGGGCGTGTCGTCGATGATCGCCAGGAACTTGCGGCGATGACCGGCTTCGCGGCTGAGGCGTTTGGAGACCATATTCACCCTGTTCGATGGTTTCGGTCGCAATCTGCCACCGCCACAGCCCGCCCGCAAGCGACCGGCGGCTGTGGCGATATTGGTGCAGCTCAGCCCTGCAGCAGACCGATAATGTCGCGCACGGTCTTCATCGTCGCTTCGGCCAATGCGCCGGCACGCTCGCCGCCATCCCGCAGCACCGCGTCGACATAGGCGCGGTCGCCGGAGATGCGGCGCATCTCGCCGGCGATCGGCGCCAGCTTTTCCACCGCAAGGTCGGCCAGTGCCGGCTTGAACACCGAAAACTGCTGGCCGCCATATTCCGTCAGCACCGCCTCTTTCGATATTTCGGCGAGGCCGGCATAGATGCCGACGAGGTTTTCCGCTTCCGGCCGGCCGGCAAGCCCGTCCAGTTCGCCGGGCAAAGCCTCCGGATCGGTCTTGGCCTTGCGGATCTTCTTCGAAATGGCATCGGCATCGTCGGTCAGATTGATGCGCGACAGGTCCGACGGGTCCGACTTCGACATCTTCTTCGAACCGTCGCGCAGCGACATGATGCGCGCCGCTGGGCCGCCGATGACCGGCTCGGTCAGCGGGAAATAGCCGTTCACCGTCTCCTCGCCGACCTGCATCTCGACGCCGACGCCAAGCGCTGCGATGCGGTCCGAAAAGTCGTTGTTGAATTTCTGCGCAATGTCGCGGGTCAGTTCCAGATGCTGCTTCTGGTCGTCGCCGACCGGCACATGGGTGGCGCGGTAGACGAGGATGTCGGCGGCCATCAGGGAGGGATAGGCGAGCAGGCCGAGCGAGGCGTTCTCGCGGTCCTTGCCGGCCTTGTCCTTGAACTGCGTCATGCGGTTCATCCAGCCGATGCGCGCCACGCAGTTGAAGATCCAGGCAAGCTCGGCGTGCTGCATCACCCGTGACTGGTTGAAGACGATGTGCTTGGTCGGATCGATGCCCGAGGCGAGAAACGCCGCGGTGATCGAACGCGTCTGGTCCTGAAGATCCTCATGGACGAGCTGTGCGGTCAGCGAATGCAGGTCGACGACGCAATAGATGCAGTCGGAGGTGTCCTGCAGGGCGACGAATTTCTTGATGGCGCCGAGATAGTTGCCGAGATGCAGATTGCCGGTTGGCTGAACGCCGGAAAAGACGAGCGGCTTGAAGGGGGACTGGTTGAGGTCGGTCATGGTGTTTCCCTGGCTTGTGGAGGGCCGTTTCGCGCGCGGCGAAAGTCTTGCGACGGCGCGCTTATGGACGAGAGCGAGGAGACGATCAAGAGGGGCGTTGGCCAGGGCGCGCAGGGCTTTGGCCTTGGCCGAACAGAAGGCTGTTTGAGGGGATGGCGCCGACCAGAAACAAAAACCCGCCTCGGCGGGCGGGTCGCTGGAGCCAATTAGCACCATACCGAAATTAGTAGCATAGCTGCCGGCACAAAGCAAGAACAAAATTGGCGCTGACGAATTTTCCGCCTCATGAATCCGGAGATTGCTCCTTGACCGGCTGGGATCCCTTCCGGCCGATATTGCGGCGGATCATGCCGAAATCTGCGCCGCCGATGGCGAAGGCGGTGACGAAGTAGAGCAGCGCCCCGCCGGCGACCAGCGCAAGCAGGGTTACCGCCTTGATCACCAGCGGCGAGCCGGAAGCCAGCCTTGCGGCGAACCAGTGCTCGGCAAAATAGAGCGCCGCCGCCATCACCGCCGCCGACAGCACCAGCCGCGGGATGCGTTTCATGAGCGGCACGTCGCGGCCCCAATGGCCGCGCCGGATCAGTACGGCGAGCAGCATCGCCGCATTGACCCAGCCGGCGACGGCGGAGGCAACGGCAATGCCGGGCGCGCCCATCGTCGGAAACAGCGTCAGTGCCGTCGTAATGTTAATCGCCACCGAGATGGCGGCGAAAATCATCGGCGTGCGCGTGTCCTCGCGGGCGAAATAACCAGGGGTGAACGCCTTGATCAGCACGAAGGCCGGCAGGCCGAGGCCGAAGATCGCCAGGATTGCCGCGACCGTCGGCGTCGAATTGTTGGCGGCAAAGGCGCCGCGCTCATAGACCAGCCGCACGATCGGCTCGGACATGACCAGCAGTGCGGCGGCCGCCGGCAAGGTCATGAACAAAGTGAACTCGACCGAGCGGTTCTGCAGATTGGCCGCCTCGACCAGATTGCCCGATTTCAGCGCCCGCGACAGTTCCGGCAGAAGCACGATGGCGACGGCGACGCCGACGACGCCCAACGGCAGCTGGTAGACGCGGTCGGCATAGGCCAGCGACGACACGGCGCTGTCCTGCGCCGACGCGATCGCCGTACCGATCAGCTGGTTGATCTGGGTGATGCCGCCAGTGATCGCCGCCGGCAGCGCCAGGATCAGCAGCCGCTTGACGTTCGGCGTCATCTTCGGCCGCCGGAAGCCTATCGAAATGCCGGCATGGCGCACCGCCGCCCAGACGATCGCCAGCTGCACCAGGCCGGCCGCCAGCACACCCCAGGCCAGACCGAAACCGACGGTGCGCGCATCCGAACCCTTGTACCAGGCATAGGCAAGCACGGCGATGAGGATGACGTTGAGGAACACCGGCGCCACCGCGGCAGCGAAATAGCGGCGCAGCGAATTCAGCATGCCGGCCATCATGGCGCCGAGCGACATGCAGATCAGGTAGGGGAACATGACGGTCGCCAGTGCCACCGTCGTCTCGAATTTTCCCGGCGTGTCGGCAAAGCCCGGTGCCACCAGGTAGCGCACGATCAGCGGCATCGCCAGTTCCATGGCGATGGTCAGCGCCAGAAGCGCCGTGAACAAGACGCCGAACACCTCTTCGGAAAAGCGCTTGGCGCCGTCGGTGCCGTGCGTCTCGATCTCCTTGGCGAACAGCGGCACGAAGGCGGCATTGAAGGCGCCTTCGGCGAACAGCCGGCGAAAGGTGTTGGGGAACTGGAAGGCGGCGTTGAAGGCGTCGGCGATCGGCCCGGTGCCGAGTGCGGCAGCCATCAGCATCTCGCGGCCGAAACCGAGGGCGCGGCTCATCAGCGTGCCGGAAGCGACCGTGGCGAATTTCTTGACAAGGCTCATGCGCTTGAAGACTGCCTGTGCGATTGGGGCAAATGGAAGGTAACAGTCACTCGGCGGCCGTTTTGGTCTTGCCGCGCTCGGACGCCGTGCCATCGAGCACCGCGATCAGCCTGTTGCGGATGGTCGCCGTACGCGACGGGCTGTCGATCTTCTGGCCGGTAAGATCGGTGACGTAGAACGTGTCGATGACCTTTTCGCCGAAGGTGGTGATGTGGGCCGAGGCGATGTCGAGCGACAGGTCCGACAACATGCCGGTGATCTCCGACAGAAGCCCCGGCCTGTCCAGCCCCTCGACCTCGATCACCGAGAAACGGTTCGACAGGGTGTTGCGGATCTCGGCGCGTGGCGGGATGCGAAAAACCTTCGCGCCGCGCCGTGGTTTGGTGCGCTTCTCGATCATTTCGGGCAGCCAGCTCTTGCCCGACAGCACGTCCTCGATCAGCCGGCCGACGCGCTCGGCACGGCGGCGCTCGTCCTCGTCGCGGTCGAACTCCCTCGAGATCAGGATGGTGTCGAGCGCGCGGCCGTCCGAAGTGGTGAAGATCTGCGCGTCGACGATGTTGCCGCCGGCCGCAGCACAGGCGCCGGCAATCACCGAAAGCAGGCGCGGATGGTCCTGCGCCAGCACGGTGATCTCGGTCACCGCCTCGAACTGGTGGGTTTTCACCATTGTGGCGAGCTTCTTGCCGGCATGGTCGGCCTCGCGGATGAATTCGGCATGGCGGAGCTGGTCGGGAAGATCGACCGCCAGCAGATAGTTCTCGTAGTGCTGGCCGACATAACGCTTGCGGGCCTTTTCCGGCCAGTCGGCAAGCGCCTCGGCCAGTTGCTCGCGCGCCGCCGCAGTCCGTTTGGCGCGCGACACCTCCGAAAACCCGCCGGTCAACAAAAGCTCGGTCTCGTAGTAGAGCGTGCGCAGCAACTGGCCTTTCCAGCCGTTCCAGACCCCCGGCCCGACGCCTCTGATATCGCAGACGGTAAGCACAAGCAGCATCTTCAGCCGTTCGACCGACTGCACGATGGCGGCAAAATCCTCGATCGTCTTGCGGTCGTTGAGATCGCGGGTCTGTGCGGTCATCGACATGACGAGGTGGTTCTCGACCAGCCAGGCGACCGTTTCGGTGTCGGCCGGCGAGAGCCCCATATGCGGGCAGATGCGCCGGGCGATCCTGGCGCCGGCTTGCGAATGGTCTTCCGGCCTGCCCTTGGCGATGTCGTGCAGCAGCACGGCGACATAGAGCGCCTCGCGGCTCTTCTTCAGCCCTGGCATCAGCGAATGGGAAAGCGGATGGACCTTTTCACCGTCGCCGCGTTCGATCTCGGCCAGCACGCCGATGCAGCGGATCAAATGCTCGTCCACGGTGTAGTGGTGGTACATCGAGAACTGCATCATGGCGACGATCTTGCCGAAGTCAGGGATCAGCTTGGCAAGCAGTCCGGCCTCGTTCATGCGCCGCAGATTGAGCTCGGCGTTGCGGTCGGAGGTCAAGATGTCGAGGAACAGCCGGTTGGCCTCCTCGTCGCGCCTGAGCGCCTTGCCGACGAGGCCGAGCGAGCGGGTCAAAAGCTTCAGCGCATCGGGGTGGAATTCCAGGCCGTGCTTGTCGGCAAACCAGAACAGCCTGAGCAGGTTGACCGGGTCGCGCTCGAACACCTCGTCATCGGCAATGTTGATGCGGTGGTTGTCGACGATGAAATCAGCCGTGCCGGCGAGCTTGCGCTTGCGCCGCGAAAAGGTGAGGAAAATGCGGTTGAAGCCCGGCACATGCTTGGCCTGCTCCTCCTCGAGCGCGGCGCAGAAAATGCGGGTCAGGTCACCGACGTCCTTGGCGACCAGGAAGTAGTGCTTCATGAAGCGTTCGACCGCCGACAGGCCGGGATGGGTGGTGTAGCCGAGCCGCTCGGCGATGTCGCGCTGGATGTCGAAATGCAGCCGCTCCTCGGCCTTGCCGGTGAGGAAATGCATGTGGCAGCGCACGGCCCACAGGAAGTCCTCGGCCTTCTGGAATTCCCGGTATTCGGCGTCGGTAAAGACGCCCTTGTCGACCAGTTCCTCGCCGGTGCGCACCCGGTAGAAATATTTGGCGATCCAGAACAGCGTCTGCAGGTCGCGCAGGCCGCCTTTGCCGTCCTTGACGTTGGGCTCGACCAGGTAGCGGCTCTCGCCGGCCTTGGCGTGACGCTCGTCGCGTTCGGCGAGCTTGGCCTGGACATATTCGGGCCCGGTGGTGCGCACCACCTCGTGGTCGAAGCGCTGCAGAAGCTCGTCATAGAGCTTTTGCTCGCCCCACAGGAAACGCGCCTCCAGGATCGAGGTGCGGATGGTGATGTCGGTGCGCGACAGCCTGAGGCATTCGTCGATGTTGCGGGTGGCGTGGCCGACCTTCAGGCCGAGGTCCCACAGCATGTAGAGCATATATTCGACGATCTGCTCGCCCCATGGCGTCTGCTTGTAGGGCAGCAGGAACAGCAGGTCGATGTCGGACCCCGGCGCCAGCGTGCCGCGGCCATAGCCACCGACGGCGACGACCGCCATGCGCTCGGCCGATGACGGGTTTTTGACTCGATAGACATGGGTGGCAGCGAAATCGTAGAGCGCGCGGATGATCTCATCCATCAGATGCGACAGCCGGGCGGCGCAGGCGGTGCCGCTGCCGTCGTCCATCAGCATGCGTTCGGCGATCGCGCGGCCGTCGGCGAGCCGGCTTTTGAGCAGCTTGAGAACGCCGCTGCGCGCGGCCTTGCCCGAACCATCGCCTGCCGTGGCCGCGGTCAGTTCGGTCATCTCGCGGCGCAAGGCTTCGCCGTCGATTAGTTCCTCGAGCTTCAGGGATATTCTTGCCATAAATGCCGTTCGGCCTCGCCGTTTCGGCGGCGTCTATAGCGCGTTTTCGCGGCGCTGGGTATGGGGCGGACGGACGCGTTCTCCACGGCCGCCGACAGGACGATCATCTCGCGCCCGCGGTCGGTTCGGCTAGGGCTTAGGCGCGAAAAATAGAAAACAGCCCTTGACCTTCCAGTTACTGGAAGCACTACCTCCGCCCCAACATCGAAATACAGGGGCTTTCGGCATGACGCATTCCGATCACCATCATCACGCCCATGGCAATTGCTGCTCGGCAAAGGGCGCCTCCTCTGCTGCAGACGCCGTCGTCCGCGATCCGGTCTGCGGCATGACCGTCGATCCGGCCGCCGGCAAGCCGACGGCCGAGCATGGCGGCCATCGCTATCATTTCTGCAGTGAAAGCTGCCGTTCGAAATTCGTCGCCGAACCCCAGAAATATCTGACCGCAACCGATCCCGTCTGCGGCATGAGCGTCGACCGCGCCACGGCCAGGCACTTCTTGCGGCACGAGGGCCAAGGCTTCTATTTCTGCTCCGCCGGTTGCCAGGCGAAGTTCGAGGCCGAGCCGGCAAAATATCTCGGCGACAGGCCGGCGCCGCAGGCGATGCCCAAGGGCACGCAATACACCTGCCCGATGCATCCCGAAATCATACGCGACAAGCCCGGCTCCTGCCCGATCTGCGGCATGGCGCTGGAGCCGATGGGGGTGCCGACCGGCGACGAGGGTCCGAACCCCGAACTGGTCGACTTCACCAGGCGCTTCTGGGTGAGCGCGGTGCTGTCCGTGCCGTTGCTGGTCATCGCCATGGCACCGATGCTCGGCCTGACGTTCCAGGCCTTCATCGATGACCGTGCGAAGGTCTGGCTGGAACTGGCGCTGGCCAGCCCGGTGGTGCTGTGGGCGGCATTCCCGTTCTTCCACCGCGGCTGGGATTCGATCCTCAATCGCAGCCCCAACATGTGGACGCTGATTTCGCTCGGCGTCGGTGCCGCCTATCTCTACAGCGTCGTCGCCACACTGTTTCCAGGCCTCTTTCCGCACCAGTTCCGCGGCCATGACGGCACCGTGCCGGTCTATTTCGAGGCGGCGGCGGTAATCGTCGCGCTGGTATTCCTCGGCCAGGTGCTGGAATTGCGCGCCCGCGAGAAAACCGGCTCGGCGATCCGTGCGCTGCTCGACCTCGCGCCGAAGACGGCGCGGCTGATCGGCTCGGACGGTTCCGAAAACGACGTGCCGCTCGAAACCGTCAAGGCCGGCGACCGCTTGCGTGTCCGGCCTGGCGATGCCGTGCCGGTCGACGGCATTGTGCTCGAAGGGCGTTCTTCCATCGACGAATCGATGATTACAGGTGAGCCGCTGCCGGTCGAAAAGACCGAAGGCGACAACCTCACCGGCGGCACGCTCAACAAGAACGGCTCGCTGATCATGCGCGCCGAAAAGATCGGCGCCGAGACGACGCTGGCGCGCATCGTCGAGCTGGTCGCCAAGGCGCAGCGTTCGCGCGCGCCGATCCAGGGGCTGGCCGACCGCGTCTCGTTCTACTTCGTCCCGGCCGTCGTGCTGGTTGCCGTCATTGCGTTTATCGCCTGGGCGATCGTCGGACCGGAACCCAGCCTGGTCTTTGCCATCGTCTCGGCGGTCTCGGTGCTGATTATCGCCTGTCCGTGTGCGCTCGGCCTTGCGACGCCGATGTCGATCATGACCGCCACCGGGCGCGGCGCGCATGCCGGCGTGCTGATCAAGGAAGCGGCGGCGCTCGAACGCTTTGCCTCGGTCGACACCCTGATCGTCGACAAGACGGGAACGCTGACCGAAGGCCGGCCGCGACTGACCGACGTCGTTGCCGTCGAAGGCATGGCACAGGACGAGCTGTTGGCGCTCGCCGCTGGGCTGGAAAAAGGCTCGGAGCATCCGCTGGCCGAGGCCATCGTCGAAGGCGCCCGCGAACGCGGCTTGAAGGTTGCCGACGCGAGCGGTTTCGATGCAATCACCGGCAAGGGTGTTTCTGGCACGGTCTCGGGACAGAAAGTGGCGCTCGGCAATGCCGCAATGATGGCCGATCTCGGCATCGATACCGCATCGGTCCAGGCCAGCGCCGAGGCGCTGCAGGCCGACGGCAAGACGGCGATGTTCGTTGCCGTCGGCAACAGGCTCGCCGGTCTCGTTGCCGTTGCCGACCCGATCAAGGCGACCACCGCCGAGGCGATCAAGGCGCTGCATGACAGTGGGCTGAAAATCGTCATGGCGACCGGTGATAACGAGCGCACCGCCAAGGCCATCGCAGCCAAGCTCGGCATCGACGCGGTGCGTGCCGGGCTCTTGCCCGAACAGAAGAACGCGCTGGTCGAGGAGTTGCGTGCCGGCGGTGCCGGCGTCGCCATGGCCGGCGACGGTGTCAACGATGCGCCGGCACTTGCCGCCGCCGATGTCGGCATCGCCATGGGCACCGGTGCCGATGTTGCGGTCGAAAGTGCGGGAATTACGCTGGTCAAGGGCGATCTCAACGGTATCGTCAGGGCTCGCACGCTGGCTCGCGCAACGATCCGCAACATCCGCCAGAACCTGTTTTTCGCTTTCCTCTACAATGTGCTTGGCGTGCCGGTAGCTGCCGGCGTGCTCTATCCGCTCACCGGCACGCTGCTGTCGCCGATGATCGCGGCGGCGGCGATGAGCCTGTCTTCGGTCTCGGTCATCGCCAACGCATTGCGGCTCAGGACGTTGAAACTCTGAGTAAACCTTCCAGATAGACCCTGTTCGAAAAAGGAGACGATGAATGACCTTGGCCAAGAAGATCGTGCTTTTGATGATGGCGGCGGGAATGCTGCTTGCCGTTTTCCTCGAAAGCGTTCCGGCACAAGCCGAGGAGATGAAGCACGACATGGGCGCAATGGGCGCGCAAAGCCCCTCGACCGAGGGCTACAAGGCGGCGATGGACAAGATGCATACCGACATGATGGCGATCGAATATTCCGGCAATGCCGATGTCGATTTCGCCCGCGGCATGACCCCGCATCACCAGGCGGCCATCGACATGGCCAAGATCGAGCTCGCCAATGGCAAGGATCCGGAAATGCGCAAGCTGGCCGAAGCAGTGATCGCCGCGCAGCAAGCCGAGATCAAGCAGATGCAGGACTGGCTCGCCGCCCATCCGGTGAAGTAGGCGTCACGCTATCAGAGCGAATCCGGGGAAGAGGCTTCACCTGGATTCGCTTTGGCGGCTATGATGTCGCCTGACTGGAGCATGCCATGCCATCGACGATACGAACGACCACCCTGCCGTGCGGCGAAGCCGTGCGGGTGCTCGGCCAGGGCACCTGGAAGATGGGCGAAGACGCTCGCCGCCGTGCCGACGAGGCCAATGCCCTGAAGCTCGGGCTGGATCTCGGCATGACGCTGATCGACACCGCCGAAATGTATGCCAGCGGCGGCGCCGAGGAGGTGGTGGCGGAGGCCATCGCCGGGCGCCGCGACGAGGTTTTCCTGGTCTCCAAAGTGCTGCCGTCCAATGCCTCGCGCACCGGCGTGAAACGGGCCTGCGAGAACAGCCTGAGGCATCTCGCCACCGACCGCATCGATCTTTATCTGCTGCATTGGCCGGGCAGCGTGCCTTTGATGGAAACGGTAGAGGCGTTCGAAGCGTTAAAGGCAGCCGGCAAGATCCGCCACTGGGGCGTCAGCAATTTCGATACCGGCGAGATGGAGGAGCTGGTCCGGTTGCCGGCCGGCGGCAATGTCCAGACCAACCAGGTGCTCTACAATCTGTCGCAGCGCGGCGTCGAGTTCGATCTCGCCCCGTGGAGCCGGCAACGCGGCATGCCGCTGATGGCCTATTCGCCGGTCGATCAGGGGGTATTGGCGCGCAACGCCAGGTTAGATGCCATCGCCG
The DNA here is from genome assembly GCF_040322255.1 of Mesorhizobium sp. M0166. Lineage (NCBI taxonomy): Bacteria > Pseudomonadati > Pseudomonadota > Alphaproteobacteria > Hyphomicrobiales > Phyllobacteriaceae > Mesorhizobium > Mesorhizobium sp. M0166. The sequence goes on from NZ_JAMYTD010000009.1 coordinate 77,957, forward strand.
ATCGCCACGGTGCGACGCCGGCGCAGATCGCGCTTGCCTGGGCGATGGCGCAGGACGGGGTGATCGCGATTCCCAAAGCTAGCCGCCCGGAGCATATCCGGCAGAATGTCGCGGCGTTGGACATCGAGCTCACGAGCGAAGATTTCGCCGAAATTGACCGCGCCTTCCCGCCGCCGAGGCGGAAGTCGGGCCTGGCGATGATTTGAGGGGGAAGCTGCCGATCTCCCCCCTCGTGGGGGAGATGCCCGGCAGGGCAGAGGGGGGCGTGAAGGATCGCTAACCTTTCGGTCAAAACCTATGCGCGCAGAAGACCTACGCAACCATGCACGTGCAATCGATGGACAGGTCTGAGGGACAGCGCCCCCCTCTGTCCTGCCGGACATCTCCCCCACGAGGGGGGAGATTGGCGGTTTCGGCGACGCCGCTCCGATTGCAGAAGCACTACTTCCCAGCCATCCCCTTCAGCCGGTACAGCGCTTCCAGCGCCTCGCGTGGCGTCATCTCGTCGGGATTGATCTCCGCTAGCGCTTCACCCAGCCCATTACTCTTCGCCGGCTTCGACGCTTCCCGCTTCGCCGCCACGGAAAACAGCGGCAGGTCGTCGACCAGGCGGTTGGCCTTGCCCGAAACCTCGCCGGCTTCAAGCTGGTGCAGCACTTCCTTGGCCCGGCCGACGACGGCTTCCGGCAGGCCGGCCAGCCGCGCCACCTGGACGCCGTAGGAACGGTCGGCGGCACCCTTGCCGACCTCGTGCAGGAAGACCACGTCGCCTTCCCATTCCTTGACCCGCATGGTGACGTTGGAGAGCCGCGGCAGTTTTCCGGCGAGCGCCGTCATCTCGTGGAAATGCGTGGCGAAGATCGCCCGGCAGCGGTTTTTCTCGTGCAAATATTCGACCGCCGCCCAGGCGATCGACAGGCCGTCGAAGGTGGCGGTGCCGCGGCCGATCTCGTCGAGGATGACCAGTGCGCGTTCGCCGGCCTGGTTGAGGATCGCCGCCGTCTCGACCATCTCGACCATGAAGGTCGAGCGACCGCGCGCCAGGTCGTCGGAGGCGCCGACCCGCGAAAACAGCCGGTCGACGACGCCGATATGGGCTGATGCCGCCGGCACGAAGGAGCCGGTCTGGGCAAGGATGGCAATCAGCGCGTTTTGCCTGAGGAAGGTGGATTTGCCGCCCATATTGGGACCGGTCAGCAGCCAGATCGCGCCGGCCTTAGCATCGCCTTGCGGCGACAGATCGCAATCATTGGCGACGAACGGGCCTTCGCCGGAACGCCGCAGCGCCTGTTCGACCACCGGATGGCGTCCACCGGCAATCTCGAAGGCAAGGCTCGCATCGACCAGGGGGCGGCACCAGGCCTCGCTTTCGGAAAGCAGGGCAAGTGCGGCCGAAACGTCGAGCACGGCGAGCGCTTCGGCGCCGGCGCGGATCCTGTCGGCCTGGCCGACGACTTCCGCCGTCAGCGCCTCGAAGGCGGCAAGCTCGATCGCCAGCGCCCGGTCGGCGGCGTTGGCGATCTTGGTTTCCAGTTCTGCGAGTTCCGTGGTGGTGAAGCGCATGGCGTTGGCCATCGTCTGGCGATGGATGAAGCGCGCCTTGGCGCCGTCGCTGCCGGTCATCAGCGCATGGTGATTGGCGGTGACTTCGATATAGTAGCCGAGCACATTGTTGTGCCTGATCTTCAGCGAGCGAATGCCGGTCTCGTCGATCAGCGAGCGTTCCAGCCCGGCGATGACCTTTCGCGACTCGTCACGCAACGCCCGCATCTCGTCGAGTTCGGCGTGGTAGCCGGAACGGACGAAGCCGCCGTCGCGCTTGAGCAACGGCAGCTCGTCGCCGAGCGCCTGTGCCAGATGCGTCGCCAGCTCACCGGGCAGTGCCTTGATAGCTCCCAACGCCGCGGTCAGTTCGCCCGGCAAGGCGGTTTGCCCGAACAGTTCGGCGATGGCGCCGGCCGCTTCGAAACCGGCGCGCAGCGCGCCGAGGTCGCGCGGGCCGCCGCGGTTGAGCGCCAGCCTGGACAGCGCGCGCGGCATGTCGGCGACGCTCTTCAGGCTTGCCCGCACCGCCTGGCAGAGGCGCGTCTCGGAGCGGAAGAACGACACCGAGTCCAGCCTTGCTGCGATTGCCGCCGGGTCGGTCAGCGGCGCCATCAGCCGGTCGGCGAGCAGCCTTGCGCCGCCACCGGTCACCGTGCGGTCGATCGCCTTGAACAGCGACCCGTCGCGGCTGCCGGACAGCGTGCGCAGCAGCTCCAGATTGGCGCGCGTCGCCGGGTCGATGAACAGGGTCGAGCCCTGCTCCTCGCGCTGCGGCCGCGACAGCGGCGGCCGCTCGGCTTTCTGCGTCTTCTCGACATAGGCGACGACGCCTGAGATCGCCGACAGCTCGGCGCGCGAAAATGTGCCGAAACTGTCAGGCGTCGCCACCTCGAAGAAGCGGGCGATACGGCCGGCAGCGGATGCCGAATCGAACAGCGACGGCGGCTGCGGGCTGGCGACGCGGCCGAGCACGTCAAATACCGGTTTCAGCTCCGGGTCGTAAAACACCGGCTCGGCGACGATCAGCTCGCGCGGGTCGACACGGAAGACATCGGCGAGCAGCCGGTCGGCGGTGGTTTCGGCGACGCGGAAGACACCGGTCGAGATCTCGATCCAGGCCAAGGCGAAAGCGTGATCACTGCTGCCGCCCTTGACCCGTCCCAGCGCCATCAGAAAACTCGATTCCGACGGCGCCAGCAGTTTGTCCTCGGTGATGGTGCCTGGCGTCACCAGCCGGACGACGTCGCGGCGCACCACCGATTTGCCGCCGCGCTTCTTCGCCTCGGCCGGATCCTCGATCTGCTCGCAGACGGCGACGCGGAACCCCTGGCCGATCAGCTTCTGCAGATAATCGTCGGCGGCATGCACCGGCACGCCGCACATCGGGATGTCGAGCCCCTGATGCTTGCCGCGCTTGGTCAGCACGATGCCGAGCGCCCGGCTCGCCTTCTCGGCATCGTCGAAGAACAGCTCGTAGAAATCGCCCATGCGGTAGAACAGCAGCGAATCCGGGTTCGCCGCCTTGATCTCGATATACTGCTCCATCATCGGCGTCGCCGGCGCGAAGGCCGGCGTGGCGTTGTCGCTTCGAATGGGCGTCTCGTCGTTCAAGAAGCTGCTTCCAAAATTTTCCAAGCCATGCTTGGCGGTTTACAGCGGCGAAGTGTAGCCTTAATCCCGAACCTTCCACAAAAGAAAGCATGCGCACCTATTGCAAGCGGTGCCGTACGGGCGAGGAAACCAAAAGTACCATGGCCAAGAAAACCGAAAGCAACGGGCCCTCCGTCAGCGCCCAGGAGGCATTGGAATTCCATGCAATGGGGCGTCCGGGCAAGCTGGAGATCGTCGCTACAAAACCAATGGCGACGCAGCGCGATCTCAGCCTTGCCTATTCGCCGGGCGTCGCCGTGCCGGTTCTCGCCATCGCCGAGGACCCGAGCCGCGCCTTCGACTACACGGTTCGCGGCAACATGGTCGCCGTCATCTCCAACGGCACCGCCATCCTCGGCCTAGGCAATCTCGGCGCGCTGGCCTCGAAGCCGGTGATGGAAGGCAAGGCGGTGCTGTTCAAGCGCTTCGCCGACGTCGATTCGATCGACCTCGAGGTCGATACCGAGGATGCCGACGAATTCATCAACTGCGTGCGTTTTCTCGGGCCCTCCTTCGGCGGCATCAACCTCGAGGACATCAAGGCGCCGGAATGCTTCATCATCGAGCAGCGGCTGCGCGAGCTGATGGACATACCGGTCTTCCATGACGACCAGCACGGCACCGCCATCATTTCGGCCGCCGGCCTGATCAACGCGCTGGAGGTCACCGGCCGCGACATGAAGACCACCAAGATGGTCTGCAACGGCGCGGGTGCTGCCGGCATCGCCTGCATCGAATTGATGAAGGCGATGGGCTTTGCGCCAGAAAATATCATCCTGTGCGACACCAAGGGCGTCGTCTTCCAGGGCCGCACGGAAGGCATGAACCAGTGGAAATCGGCGCACGCCGTGAAAACCGGCGCGCGCTCGCTGGCCGAGGCGCTGGACGGCGCCGACGTGTTCCTCGGCCTCTCGGCCAAGGGCACGCTGACCACCAAGATGGTGCAGTCGATGGCCAAGAACCCGATCATCTTCGCCATGGCCAATCCCGACCCCGAAATCACGCCGGAAGAAGTCGCCGAGATCCGCACTGACGCCATCATGGCGACCGGACGGTCCGACTATCCCAACCAGGTCAACAACGTGCTTGGCTTCCCCTACATTTTCCGAGGCGCGCTCGACGTGCGGGCGACCACCATCAACGACGACATGAAGATCGCCGCCGCCCGGGCGCTGGCGGAACTGGCGCGCCAGGACGTGCCCGACGACGTCGCCGCCGCCTACCAGGGAAACCGGCCGAAATTCGGCCCCAACTACATCATCCCGGTGCCGTTCGATCCGCGGCTGATATCGGCGATCCCGATCGCGGTCGCCAAGGCGGCGATGGACTCCGGCGTCGCCCGCAAGCCGATCCTCGATCTCGACCGCTACGCGCAGGAGCTTTCCGCCCGCCGCGACCCGATCGCCTCGACGCTGCAGCGCATCTACGACCGGGTGCGCCGCCAGCCCAAGCGCATCGTCTTTGCCGAGGGCGAGGAGGAGCAGGTGATGCGCGCCGCCGTCTCCTATGTGAACCAGCGGCTCGGCACCGCCATCCTGCTCGGCCGCGACGACATCATCAAGGAAAACGCCAGGAACGCCGGCATCGACCTCGGCAAGCAAGGCATCGAGATCATCAATGCGCGGCTGTCGCGGCGCAACTCGGTCTACACCGATTATCTCTACGAGCGCATGCAGCGCAAAGGCTTCCTGTTCCGCGACTGCCAGCGGCTTATCAACAACGACCGCAACCATTTCGCCGCCTGCATGGTGGCGCTGGGCGATGCCGACGGCATCGTCACCGGCGTTACCCGCAACTATTCGACGGCGCTCGACGACATCCGTCGCGTCATCGACGCAAGGCCCGGCCACTGCGTCATCGGCGTGTCGATCGTACTGGCGCGGGGTCGCACCGTGCTTGTCGCCGACACCGCCGTGCACGATATGCCGAATGCTGTCGAGATCGCCGACATCGCCGAGGAGGCCGCCGGCTTCGCCCGCCGCATGGGCTACGAGCCAAGGCTCGCCATGCTCGCCTATTCGACCTTCGGCCATCCGCAGGGCGAGCGCTCCGAGCGCGTCCAGGAAGCGGTGCGCATCCTCGACAAGCGCCGCGTCGATTTCGAGTATGACGGCGAGATGGCCGCCGACGTGGCGCTCAACGCCCGCGCCATGGCGCAGTACCCGTTCATCAGGCTGACCGGCCCCGCTAACGTGCTGGTCATGCCGGCCTTCCACTCGGCCTCGATCTCGACCAAAATGCTGCAGGAGCTCGGCGGCTCGACCGTCATCGGCCCGCTGCTGGTCGGCCTGAACAAGCCGGTTCAGATCGTTTCGCTGAATGCGAAGGATAGCGACATAGTGAATATGGCGGCGATTGCGGCGTACAGCGCGGGGGCTTGAGAGAGCGCGTAGCGGCAGCGCCTCTTCCTTCTCCCCTTGTGGGAGAAGGTGGCCGAGCGAAGCTCGGTCGGATGAGGGGTGTTCCAGCCTGGCGCCGGCAGCACTCCGTCCAACACCCCTCAACCGTCTCGGCGCTTCGCGCCGATCCACCTTCTCCCACAAGGGGAGAAGGGAAAGAGGGGTCGCTACACCAGCCCTGCCTGCTCGGCCTCGCGGCGCAGATTCTGGCGTGGCCTTGGGCCGATCTGCTGGATGACCAGCCCGGCCGCCAGCGAGCCGAGATCGCCGCACTGCTTCAGGCTGCGGCCTTGCGTATAGCCGTAGAGGAAGCCGGCGGCGTAGAGATCGCCGGCGCCGGTGGTGTCGACCAGCTCGCGAATCCTGGTCGCCTCGATGGTGACGGTCTCGTCGCCGCGGACGATGACCGAGCCCTTCTCCGAGCGGGTGACGGCCGCGATCTTGCAGTCCTTGCGGATCTGCGCCAGCGCCTCGTCGAAGGAAGCGGTCTGGTAGAGCGACTTGATCTCGTGGCTGTTGGCAAAGACGATGTCGACGGTGCCGGAGCGCATCAGGTCGAGGAACTCGTCGCGGTAGCGGTCGACGCAGAACGAGTCCGACAATGTCATCGATACTTCGCGCCCGGCGGCGTGGGCGAGCTTGGCCGTCTGCCGGATCGCTTCCTTGGCGCGCGGCGGGTCCCATAGATAGCCCTCGAAATAGGTGACCGCGGCGCCCGATGCCTTGTCGGGTTCGACGTCCTCTGGGCCGAGCTCGATGCAAGCGCCGAGATAGGTGTTCATCGAGCGCTCGCCGTCCGGCGTGACGAAGATCATCGAGCGCGCCGTCGGCGGTTCGCCGTTGAGTGGCCTGGTGTCGAAGGCGACGCCCTGGGCATGGATGTCATGCGCGTAGATTTCGCCGAGCGCGTCGTTGGAGACCTTGCCGAAGAAGGCGGCGCGGCCGCCGAAGGAGGCGACGCCCGCCGCCGTGTTGCCGGCGCTGCCGCCCGAGGCTTCAATGGCCGGGCCCATGCGGCTGTAGAGCAGTTCGGCGCGCCGCGTGTCGATCAAATTCATCGCGCCCTTGATTATGCCGTTGGTTTCCAGGAACGCCTCGTCGCACTGGGCGATGATGTCGACGATGGCATTTCCGATACAAAGCACGTCATAGTCCGGCATCAATTCATGTCTCCGCCAAAAAACCACCGGCTTTCTGCCACGCCGGGCGCGGGCGGGTCTAGCGGTTTGATGCGGCTTTGCCTAGTCGCCAATGCGGCGATCCGACGAATGTCAGTATAGCGACCATCGTTGGATGGCGGCCGAAGCATTTCCCGCGTGCCTGGCTTACAAGCATGATGAGCGATGCCCAGAGGTTCCCGCCGGCCATGTCCATGAAAACCGACACCAGGATCGAGCTGGTGCTGCTCGCCATATTGGCGCTGCTGTGGGGCGCATCCTACAGCTTCATCAAGATCGGCGTCGCGACGATCCCGCCGGTGACGCTGATCGCCGCGCGAACCCTGATCGCGGGTGGCATCCTGTTCGCCCTGATCCGCTGGCGCGGGCTGGCCTTGCCGGGTGATGCCGCAAGCTGGCGCCGGTTTGCATTCCAGGCATGCCTCAACAGCGTCGTGCCGTTCACGCTGATCGCTTCGGCCGAGCGCTCGCTGGACGCCGGGCTGGCCACGATCCTGAATGCGACCTCGCCGATCTTCACCTTCTTGCTGACCGCCCTCGTCACCCGCCACGAACCGGCGACCATGCGCAAGCTGTTCGGCGTCGCGGCGGGAATAGCCGGAATATGCCTCGTTGTCGGCGCCCCGGCGCTTGGCGGCCTCGGACAGCAATTACTGCCGCAACTTGGCGTGGTCGCGGCGACGATCTGCTACGCCGGCGCTGCCGTTTTCGGCCGCGGCTTCAGGGGGCTCGACCCGATGGTGCCGGCCGCCGGTTCGATGCTCTGCGGCGCCGCGATGCTGATCCCGTTGAGCCTTGCGTTCGACCGGCCATGGACCCTGGCGCCATCGACAGCTTCGGTCCTTGCGCTGCTCGGCCTTTCGGTGTTTTCGACCGCGCTGGCCTTCTCAATCTATTTCCGCCTCCTCCATACGCTGGGCTCCGTCGGCACTACCTCGCAAGCCTATTTGCGGGTGCCGATCGGCGTCGCTATCGGAGCCGTGTTCCTTGGCGAAAGCCTTGGTCCGAGCGCGTGGTGGGGAATGGCCCTGGTCGTCGCCGGCGTGGCGGCGATGACCATTCCCCAGGCGAAGGTCGCGCGCTAGGCGCTTGCAGCCTGCGCTGTCGCCGCCTATTCCGGAGATATCAGCCACGAGCACGTTTGACATGCAATTGGAAACGCCGTGATCCTCGACGCCGCCCGCGCCACCTTGAGCCGGCTGTTCTCGCCCGAATTCCGTTCCGTGTTCGTGAAGACGCTGGGGCTGACCTTGCTGGCGCTGGCGGCGCTGTGGTTCGGGATCAAGAGCCTGTTCGACTGGCTGGCCTGGCCGTGGATCGATGCATGGCTGCCCAGCCTGCCATCCTGGGCCGGATGGCTGGGCGCCGTCGTCGCCGGCGTCGGCCTTGCGCTGGGGCTGGCGCTTTTCATCGCGCCGGTGACGGCGATCATCGCCGGCCTGTTCCTCGACGACGTCGCCGAGACGGTCGAGCGAACCGACTATCCCGACGATCCGCCCGGACGCGCCGTGCCGGCGCTGCGCTCGCTGGTGCTGGCGATCAGGTTCTTCGGCGTCGTCATCCTCGGCAACATCGTCGCCCTGCTGCTTCTGCTGGTGCCGGGCATCAACATCGCCGCTTTCTTCGTCGTCAACGGTTATCTGCTCGGGCGCGAGTTCTTCGAGTTCGCCGCCATGCGCTTTCGCCCGGAGGCCGAGGCCAGGGCGTTGCGCAGAAAGCACGCGGTCACCGTGTTCCTGGCCGGGCTGGTCGTCGCGGCCTTCCTCGCCGTGCCGCTGCTCAACCTTCTGACGCCGCTGTTCGCCGCCGCCATGATGGTGCATCTGCACAAGGCGATCTCGGCGCGGGAAAGGAGCTAGCGCAGCAGAAAGCCGCGCCCCAGCTCGTCGTCGTCCTCGACGATGAATTCGGCTCGGCCTGAGTAATAGGCGCGGCCGCCGACGCGGGCGATGATGGCATCATGCGGCCCGGCTGTGGCCGTGCGCGCGACGGCGCCGGAAAAGCGCGAGCCGGCGATGCTCTCGAACAGCCGCGTCCGGCCAATCTCGATCTGGCCCTTGGCGTGCATGGCCGCCAGCCGCGCGGTGACGCCCGAGCCGGTCGGCGAACGGTCGACCTCGGCCTCGGCGAAAACGCAGATGTTTTTGGTCGGCGTATCGGAGAACGCATCCCGTCCGTCGGTCAGGATGGTGCCGTAGAGAAAGGCGAGATCGGCATGGTCGGGATGCGACAGCGGCAATTCGGCCTTGAGCTTGTTGGTCAGCGCGGTCGCCGCATCGACGAAATCGCGGACGCGGTTCCTGCCGAATTCCAGCCCGAACTGACGGCAATCGGCGAGCGCATAGAAGGCGCCGCCATAGGCGATGTCGAAGCCGACCGGACCGTAGCCCGGCAGCTCGATCCGCCGGTCGCGGGCGAACAGAAACGCCGGCACGCTTTCGAAGGACACCGCACCGGCCTTGCCATCCCTTACCTCGACCGCAGCCGAAATCAGCCCGCATGGCGCCTCGATATTGACGGTCGTCAGCGGCTCGCGTGGCGCCACCAGCCGCTCGTCGACGGCGTAGCGGCCGAGCGCGACGATGGCGTGGCCGCACATCGTCGAATAGCCCTCATTGTGCATGAACAGCACCGCGAGGTCGGCGCCCGGCAGGTCGGGCTCCACCAGTAGCGCGCCATACATGTCGTAATGGCCGCGCGGCTCGAACATCAGGATCTTTCTGAGATGATCGAGATGGTCGCGCACATAGGCGCGCTTTTCGAGGATCGTGCCCTTGGGAATGTTGGGGTAGCCGCCGGTGACGATCCGCAACGGCTCACCGCCGGTGTGCATGTCGACGACGGTGAGCGTCATTCGCCGGCCCCGACCTAGGCTGAAGATTTGGCAAACAGCGCCTGCAGCTTGCCGAACGGCATGGCGGCGCGGGTGAAGCCGAAGGTGCCGTCCTGCTGGATCTCGCGCGCCGCGGTCTCCAGCATGCCGAAGGCGAAATTGGTGAGCCATGGGCCGAGCGAGACGCGCTTTACCCCCGCCATGGCAAGGTCGGCGATGGTGAAGCCGGGCCTGGCCATGACGTTGACCGGCTTGGTCAGCGCCGAGCAGACGGTTCGCACCATCTCAATGTCGCCCAGCCCCGGCGCATAGAGCACGTCGGCGCCGGCCTTCTCGAAGGCCTGCAGCCGCTTGATCGTATCGTCGAGGTCGGGCTTGCCCCACAGAAAATTCTCGGCCCGCGCGGTGAAGACGAAATCGCGTTTCAGCGCCCGTGCCGCTTCCGCCGCAGCCGCGACGCGCTCGACGGCATGCGTAAAATCATAGATCGGCTTGTCGGGCTCGCCGGTATGGTCCTCGATCGAGCAGCCGGCGAGGCCAGCCGCCTCGGCGGCGAAGATGGTCTCGCCGGCACTTGTCGCGCTATCGCCCTTGCCCTTTTCGAGGTCCGCCGAAACCGGCAACCCGGTCGCCGCCGACACTTCACGGCAATGATGGATCATCGCTTCGAACGTCACCGCGCCATCGGGCAGGCCGCGCGAAAAGGCAAAGCCGGCGCTGGTCGTGGCCAGCGCCTTGAAGCCGAACGAGGCCAAGAGCTTGGTCGTGCCGACGTCCCAGGAATTGGCCATCACGAAGATCGAGGCATGCAGGTCGCGAAGAATCTTGCCCTTGTCCATGGATGCTCCCCTCTAGTGCAGAATGTGAGGCAAATTCTAGCCCGGCGGAAGGCGCCGGGCAAACAAATGCGGTTGGCTCAGAAGCGTTTGGCGTTCTCATCTGCCAATCGGTCCAGCGCATCGGAATCCTTGACGTAGTGCGAAGCGTTTTTGTCCCAATGGTAGGTGACGGAAATGTCGCGCGAAGACGCCTCTGGCGGTGGCTGGCCGTCGCAGCTTTCATCGCCCGGCAGCGTCGCGTCGGTCACCGTGACCTTGATGGCTGCATAGGGCTGGCCGTCGGTGATCGCCTGGAAGGCCGCATTCTGCGTTCTCCTATGGGTGCAGACGTTTTCGTCGAACGTATAGATCATGTCGATCAGCTCGAACCTGTCGTTACGGACCATGATCAGCGGCGTGATCCCATAACCCTGGCTCGAATTGAAATGGATGCTCATGCTGATGATGGCGTCGTCACCAGGCCCGATCGGCAGCTTGCCCGGATCGCGAAGAGAGGTGATGCGGTCGACGGCGACATTGACGGCGTCGAGCAGCGCCGGCTTGCCGGTGATGTCGTAGAGTGCCAGCACGGCATAGCCTTCGGCACTGTCGGGCGAGTCGCCGAGGTCGAACAGCATGGTCAGCCGCTCCTTGCCGCCGACCTTGATGGCGAGCACGCCGGCATTGGAAAGGCCCGACGCCGCCGGCGGCGAGCCGTCGTAGTCCGGTCCAGCGATGTGACGCATCTCGATCGGCATCGAGCCCCGGAAAAAGCCGTCCTTGTCCGCGGCCAGATCGGGAATGACCATCCTGGCGAGGTCGAGATAGGTGACATCGCCGTGGCCGGGGACAGCGCTGCCGAGCTCCGGGAAGCTGACGGCCTCAGCGCTGGCCGCCGTCCAAAGACAGGGCAACAGCAGGCAGGCAAAGAGGAAACGAAGCAGGGAGAAGGTCATGCGCGCGCTCGTTTATGTCGGGCGCGCGCAAGCTAGCACAAGCAGCTGCAACATACAGCGCAGCTTGAACAAAGGCGATCAGTGGATCGGCACCAGCCCGGCTAGTTCACGCATGTCGTCGAACAGGATGCCGCCGGCTTCGATCAGTCCGTCGCGGTCGGAAAGCGGGTCGCCGTGATAGGAATAGACGCGCATGCCGGCGGCGATGCCGGCTGTCGTCCCGGCGACGCTGTCCTCGATGACGATGCAGTCGGCGGGCGCGAAGCCCATCGTAGCTGCCGCATGCAGGAAAAGGTCGGGGAACGGCTTGCCACGCGAGACCATGGTCGAGCTGAACAGCGCATGCTCGAACAGCGGCAGCAGCCCGGTCTGGCCAAGCGTGATGTGCATTTTGGACACCCGTGCCGACGAGGCGACGCAGGTGGCGATGCCGGCTGCGTGCACGGTTTCGATGAACTCGCGAACGTAGGGGATGGCCTCGACACCATGCGCGAACAGGTCCGGCAGGCCGGCGTTCCAGCACTCGACGAAATCGGCGCCGAGGCTGACGCCGGTCGCCTCGACTTCCTTCTGCACCGAGACCATGCTGCGGCCGGAGAAATTCTTGCGGCAATATTCGAAGCTGGTCGGAAAGCCGGCCGCGGTCAGCCATTCGGCGAGGCGCCGGTTGGCCAGGTTCTCGGTATCGACCAGAACCCCGTCGCAATCGAAAATGACGAGTTTGGGTATTTTCATCACGCCGTGCCGGTCGATCCGAAGCCGCCCGAGCCGCGCGTTGTGCCGCCGGCCAATGTGCGCTCCTCGACGGTCGCCTGCGTCACCGGGGCGAAGACGATCTGGGCGATCCGCATGCCGCGCGTTACCGCGAAATCCTCGTCGCCGAGATTGATCAGCAGCACCTTGACCTCGCCGCGATAGTCGCTGTCGATGGTGCCCGGCGTGTTGAGGCAGGTGAGCCCGTGCTTGAAGGCGAGGCCGGAACGCGGCCGGACCTGGCCTTCGACGCCCTCCGGAATTTCCAGGATCAGCCCGGTCGGCACCAGCGCGCGCTTTCCCGGCAGAATCAAGAGCGGCCTGTCGTCCGGGACGGCGGCGCGCAGGTCCATGCCGGCGGCGCCCGAGCTCTCATAGGCAGGAAGCGGCAATCCCTCGCCATGCGGCAGCCTGACGAAGCCGACAGCCGGACCGATGACGGAGGTAGGATAAAGTGCTGCGCGCATGAGGCTGATCCTATCGTCGCGAACGCCGGTTCAGTCAACTCGGCGGCAATGCTATCAACGGCTTTCTTTCAGCACAGTTCCGCTTCAGCGCAGGTCCATCGGAACGATCGTGGTCTCCTTGATCTCCTCCATGACGAAAGAGGCCGAAACGTCCGACAGCGCCACCTTGGCGATCAGCCGCTGGTAGAGCCGGTCATACGCCTTCACATCGGCGACACGGGCGCGCAGGACATAGTCGAGATCGCCGGACATGCGGTAGGCGCCGGTGATCTCGGCAAAGCCGGTCACCGCCGCCCGGAATCGTTGCAGCTAGTCGGGATCGTGGTTCGAGGTGCGGATCAGGATGAACACGGAAAGGCCGAGCCCAAGCTTGTCGGCGTCGACCAGCGCCACCCGGCCGGTGATGACGCCGTCTTCCTCCAGCCGCTTGACCCGGCGCCAGCAGGCATTGCGTGACAGCGATATTCTTGCCGAGAGCTGGTCGACGGACAGAGTTCCGTCGCGTTGCAGCTCGGCCAGCAATCTCCGGTCTATTTCGTCGATTTCCGGCATCATGTGGGATGTTTGTCCCAAAATTTGGCTTGAGACAAGGACAATTTGAGACCGATGAACCGAACAGCCGTGGCAGGATACTCGTGGCCGGCTCTTCATGCCGGCAGGAGGGATCGACATGACAGCACGGCTTGCAAGACTTTTCACCTCTCACCCGGCCGCGGTCGGCGAGAGCTATTTCGGCCATATGGCTTTCGCCGCATGGTTCTCGTCGCGATTGTTCATGGCGGCCTTTGCCGCGCTTATTCATGCTTTCTTGCCGTTTCTGTTCGAGACCACGGCAAGCGGCATCATCCGTGAACTCTATGAGCGGACGCACAACAGGGGACGGTGAGCCGTAGAGGCGCCGATCGCGGCGAGGCCGCTGGACAGCGCCTACCCTCAACGGATCCCGGCAGCGCAATCCCGATCAAGCGCCGCCATCGTCGAAATGCCGAGCCAGGCTTGCATCCACGCGCCAATCCGCCATTTTGAGGAGCGCGGCGCGACAGCCTGGAGCAGCCACGATGGATATCGTCTTTTCCTCGACCACCAAACTGGCCGCGGCCATCCGCGACCGTACGGTTTCCGCAATAGAGGTGCTGGACGAGCACCTGGCGCAGATCGACAGGCACAATGCGGCGGTCAATGCCGTCATAACCCTCGATCGGGACGGTGCACGGCAACGCGCCGGCAAGGCCGACGAAGCGCAGGCGCGCGGCCAGGCACTTGGGCCGCTGCACGGTGTGCCGTTCACGCTGAAGGACACGCACGAAACCGCTGGCATGAGAACCACCGTCGGCTTCCCGCCCTTCGCCGACTATGCCCCGAGAGCAGACAGTCCGGTCGTTGCCCGGCTGAAGGCGGCAGGCGGCATACTGGTGGGCAAGACGAATGTGGCGACAATGCTCGGTGACTGGCAGTCGAGCAATCCGCGGTTCGGCCGCACCGGCAACCCCTGGAATCTCCAGCGCACCGCCGGCGGCTCCAGTGGCGGTGCGGCGGCGGCGCTCAGCACCGGGATGACGCCGTTCGAGGTCGGCACCGACATGCAGGATTCAATCCGGCTGCCCGCTGCATTTTGCGGCGTCTACGGCCTCAAGCCGACCGAGCACCGCGTCTCGCTCGCCGGCGCCTTCCCCGATCCAGGCGGGGCGCCGCGCAGCGTGAGGCTGATCTCCTGCCTCGGACCGATGGCGCGCAGCGTCGAGGACCTGGCGCTGATCTACCGCGTCATTGCCGGGCCGGATGGAAGCGATACAGACCTTGCGCCGGTACCGGTCGAAACCATGCCGGAGCTGGATCTCAAAAATTTGCGCATTGCCGTCGCGCCGTCCTTTCCGGGCTTTCCGGTGGCCGGCGAGATCAGCGGGGCGGTCGAAAGCCTGGCTAAAGAGCTTCAGGCCGCGGGCGCCATCGTCGAGGAAGCCAAATTGCCGGAGCTCGACCTGCACGACGACCTGAAGCAAGGCGGTGCGCTGATCGGCATGATGCTGGAGGCGGCGCAGCCCGGACCACCGGAGAAGCCGACGCCGGTCTCGCGCTGGTTCGAGGCGCTCGCCCGCCGCGACCGCTCCATCCTGGCGTGGGAACGGTTCTTAGACGGCTGCGACGCCTTGTTGTGCCCCGTCGCCATGGTCACCGCGTTCCCGCATTGCGAACCGGGAACGCCGATCGAGGTCGACGGCGAGAAGCAAAGCTACTGGATGCTGCCGGCCTATGGCGCGGTGTTCAACTACAGCGGCCATCCGGCACTGTCGCTGCCCTGCGGACAGGACAGCAATGGCCTGCCCATCGGACTACAGCTTGTTGGCAAACGCTGGTCGGAGTCGTGCCTGCTCGGGATCGCCAGGGCAATCGAGCCGCTGACCGGCGGCTTTCGCCGCCCGCCCGGCTATTGAGTAAACCGCCCCAGCCCGTAGGAATCAAGCAGCGGATCGCGCTCGCCGTCGAGGACTTCGCGGGCGGCGAACAGGCCGACGGCCGGGGCCAACGTGATGCCGGAATGCATGACCGCGACGTAGACGCCGCTCGTGCCTGCGGCGCGGCCAATGATTGGAAAGCCATCGACCGGCGTCGGCCGGTAGCCAATGGTGTGGAAATCGAGTTCCAACCCATCCGCGCCGCGCAGCATCGCCTTCATCGCCGCAAACAGGTCGCGGGCGGTCGCCGCGGCATCCATGCCGGGATCGGCGCCACCGAAATCCGAGCCGGCGATGATGCGGCCTTCCGCCGTCTGGCGCATATGCAGGCGATCGCCGATCACCAGGCCGTTGAGCAGCTTTTCGGTGGGGCGCGAATGCACGACCAGGCCGGGTGGCGTCTCGATCGGCAGTGCTATCCCGGCTGTTGCCGCTAGTGCCGGAGAGCCGGCTCCGGCCGCGATCACCACCTCGTCGGCAGCAATCCGCCCGCCGGATGTATCGACGCCGGCAATCCTGCCGTTGGCCTGCACAAGCGCGGTCGCGGTAACTCCCGTCAGCAGCCGCGAGCCGCGCCGCTCGGCGTCAACCAGCAGTGCTTGCGTGGCAGCGACCGGCTCGGCAACGCCTTCCCCAGGCACATAAAGGGCGAAATCGGGAAGCTCGGTCAGATTGGGCTCGATGCGCGCCGCTCCGGCACGGTCGACACGCTCGATGCCGTAGCCCCAGGCGGCGTGCTCGGCCGCATAGGCCTCAAGTTCGGCACGCGGCAGGTCCCAGCACAGGCCGCCGCACCACTGCAACGGGATACCGGGCACCTCGTTCGCCAATCGCGTCCATTCGGCCATCGATCGAGTCCGTAGTCGGAAGTAAGGCTGCGGATTACCCCAGCTGGCATTGATCCAAGCAAAGGAATTCGGCGTCGCGACGCCGCCCGCGCCGCTGCCGGCAATGACCGTCACCTTTGCCCCGGCCCTGGTCAGGTGCCAGGCGATGGAGGCGCCGATGATGCCGGCGCCGATGACAATCACTTCTTTCGCCGCTGTCATGCTTCACTCCTCGGTCCAACGCGACCACTGCGATGCCATTGCCCGTGGGTTCTGCCAAGAGCACTCGGTATCAAATATGCCTCTTGACTTTAATACGTACGTACGTATTGTATCGCTATGGCCAGACATTCACTTCGCGAAAAACTTCTCGACGCCGGGTTCAAGACCATCTGGAATTCCGGCTATTCGGCCGCCGGCGTGCGCGACATCGTCGCCGCGGCCGATGCGCGCCCGGGGTCCTTCACCAATCATTTTGCGTCCAAGGAGGCGTTCACGGGCGAGGTGCTGGACCGCTATTTCGCCTATGTGAGCGGTTTGGTGGAGCAGGCCCTTGCCCGGGACGGCACGCCCCCGGTCGGGCGCTTGCGCCGCTATCTCGAAATCATCACGTCGAAGCTGGAGGCGCATGATTGGGCACGGGGCTGCATGATCGGCAATCTCAGCCTCGAGACAGCAGCTCACAGCGAGGCGTTGAGGCTGCAACTCGTCGCCATTTTCGAACGCTGGCGTAAGCCCTTCGCCGAATGCATCGCCGAGGGCCAGGCGGCCGGCGACATCACCGACGCGTTCGATGCCGAGGATCTCGCCGATTTCCTGTTGAGTTGCTGGCAAGGCGCGATGCTGCGCATGAAGGTGGAGCGCAGTCCCGAACCGCTCGAGCGTTTCAAGAACATCGTCTTCAAAACAGTCTTCGCAAAAAGGAGCTGATCCGATGAACCCTAAACTCGAAAAGCGCACAATGTTGCCGCGCTCGCAAGTCGCGGTACTCGATTCCACCATCTCCTATGTCGAGGCAGGTACGGCCGGCCCGACGGTGCTCTTCCTGCACGGCAACCCGACGTCGTCCTACATCTGGCGCGACATCATCCCGCATGTGGCGCCGTTCGGCCGCTGCATAGCGCCCGACCTGATCGGCTATGGGCAATCCGGCAAGCCGGACATCGACTATCGCTTCTTCGACCACATCCGCTATCTCGACGCCTTCATCGAGACGCTTGGCATCACCGACATGATGGTCGTCGCGCAGGATTGGGGCACCGCGCTCGCCTTCCATCTCGCCGCACGGCGGCCGCAGCAGATCCTCGGCCTCGCCTTCATGGAATTCATCCGCCCGTTCGAGAGCTGGGACGATTTCCACCAGCGTCCGCAGGCGCGCGAATTGTTCAAGGCAATGCGCACGCCTGGCGTCGGTGAGAAGCTTGTCCTGGAAGACAACGTCTTCGTCGAAAAAGTGCTGCCGGCTGCTGTGCTGCGCACGATGAGCGATGAGGAAATGGCCGCCTACCGGGCGCCGTTCCCGACGCCGCAATCGCGCAAGCCGATCCTGCGGCTGCCGCGCGACCTGCCGATCGAAGGCCAGCCCGCCGATGTCGCCGCCATCAGCGAGAACGACCATCGGGCGCTCCGGCTCTCCTCCTACCCGAAGCTGCTTTTCTCAGGCGATCCGGGCGCCCTCGTCTCGCCGCAGGCGGCACGGGAGTTCGCGGCAGGCCTGAAGAACTGCCGGTTGATCGATCTCGGACCCGGCGCGCATTATCTGCAGGAGGACCATGCCGACAGGATCGGCGCCGCGATTGCCGAGTGGATTCCCGAGGTGGCCTCCCAGAGCCGTGCGGCCGAACCGGCCTGACGCCGGGACGTGAACCGGCGGCTGCGGCAGCCGGAGAGGTCGACAGCACTGCACTCCGCTGCTAGAAGCCCGGCCTCACACGGAAATCCTGAAAAATGTCCGAAATGATTACAGAAGCGGTATCGCGCCGCCGCACTTTCGCGATCATTGCCCACCCCGACGCCGGCAAGACCACGCTCACCGAAAAGCTGCTCTTGTTCGGCGGCGCCATCCAGCTTGCCGGCGAGGTCAAGGCCAAGAAGGACCGCATCCAGACCCGGTCGGACTGGATGAAGATCGAACGCGAGCGCGGCATTTCGGTGGTGACGTCGGTGATGACCTTCGAATACGAGGACACCGTCTTCAACCTGCTCGACACGCCCGGCCACGAGGATTTCGCCGACGACACCTATCGCACGCTGTCGGCGGTCGACAGCGCCGTCATGGTGATCGACGCCGCCAAGGGCATCGAGCCGCGCACGCTGAAACTATTCGAGGTCTGCCGGCTGCGCGACATCCCGATCATCACCTTCGTCAACAAGATGGACCGCGAAAGCCGAGACCCATTCGACATCCTCGATGAGATCGAGCAGAAGCTGGCACTGGATACAGCGCCGATCACCTGGCCGATCGGCCGCGGCAAGACCTTTTCCGGCACCTACCATCTGGCGCTGAACGCGGTGCGCAAGGGCGACGCCGAGAAGGAGCGCACGCCCGTCAACGGTCCCGATTCCAACCGCGTTGCCGGCCTGCTGCCGGAGAACGAGCGCGAGGCTTTCATCGAGGAGCTGGAGCTGGCACGCGAGGCCTGCCGCCCGCTCGACCTGGAAGCTTTTCGCGAAGGCCATCTGACCCCGGTCTATTTCGGCTCGGCGCTGCGCAATTACGGCGTGCGCGACCTGATCGAGGCGCTCGGCGCCTATGGGCCGCCGCCGCGCGCGCAGGAGGCCGACAGCCGCAAGGTCGAGGCGACCGAGGACAAGATGACCTCCTTCGTTTTCAAGATCCAGGCCAATATGGACCCCAACCACCGCGACCGCATCGCTTTCGTCCGCGTCTGCTCCGGCAAGCTCGAGCGCGGCATGAAGGCCAAGCTGGTGCGCACGGGAAAACCGATGAGCCTGTCGGCGCCGCAATTCTTCTTCGCCCGCACTCGCGTAACCGCCGACGAGGCATTCGCCGGCGATGTCGTCGGCATCCCCAACCACGGCACGCTGCGCATCGGCGACACGCTGACGGAGGGCGAGGAGATCCTGTTTCGCGGCGTGCCGAATTTCGCGCCTGAAATCCTGCGCCGCGTTCGCCTCGGCGATGCCATGAAGGCCAAGAAGCTCAAGGAGGCGCTGCACCAGATGGCCGAGGAAGGCGTCGTGCAATTGTTCTCGCCGGAGGACGGCTCGCCAGCCATCGTCGGCGTCGTCGGCGCCCTACAGCTCGATGTCCTGAAAGAGCGGCTGAACTTCGAATACACACTGCCGGTCGATTTCGAGATGTCGCGCTTTTCCGTCTGCCGCTGGATATCGGCCGACGACAGGGCCGAGCTCCAGCGCTTCATCGAGGCGCATCGCGGCGACATCGCCCGCGATCTCGACAACGATCCGGTGTTCCTCGCCCAGCACGCTTTCTCGCTTAACTACGAGGCCGAGCGCTGGAAGGCGATCCGCTTCGCCGCGGTCAAGGATTATCAGGTCCGCGACAGAGCGGCTTGACGCGCCCCTTCCCTTCTCCCCTTGTTGTGGGAGAAGGCAAGAGCGCGTTCGTTCACCCCTTGGCTGCCTCTTCGATCTTGGCGATGCCGATCTTGCTCATCTGCATCATCGCCTGCATGACGCGGCCGGCCTTTTCCGTGTCGGGGTCCAGCAGCAGCCTGGGCAACTGCTCGGGAACGACCTGCCAGGAGAGGCCGAATTTGTCCTTCAGCCAGCTGCACTGGCTGGGCTCGCCACCGCCAGCGATGAGCCTGTCCCAGAAATAGTCGACCTCCTCCTGCGTCTTACAGTCGATGGAGAGCGAGACCGCCTGGGTGAACTTGAATTGCGGCCCGCCGTTGAGCGCCTGGAACTGAACGCCGTCGAGCTCGAATGAGACCATCAGCACCTTGCCCTCATTATCGCCGCTGCCCTTGGGCCAGCGCAGCACGCTCAGCACCTTCGAATTCTTGAAGATGGAGATGTAATGGTTCATGGCCTCCTCGGCCTGGTCGTCGAACCACAGGCAGGGGGTGATCTTTTGCATTCTCTTGCTCCTCGGGCTGGTTTTGGCTTTGTTTTCATTCGCAAAACGGCTGGCTGGCGATTGATGCCCGGTCCCGCCGTCTGCCCAAGGACGCTCGAGCAAAACACGATCCGACAGCACCTCTGACTTTTTTACGGTCTGGGCCGGCTGCGTCTTCGGCTGGCCGCTCGTTCCCCACCCTGGCGCAGCGCAAAATTGTGGCCAGACCAGAGCGTGGCGTCTATAAGGCCTGCGGCTCATTCCGGTTTTCCGCACCTTTGGGCGCGGCGCAGACAGCAAGGACAGTTCAATGCCCGCCTACCGTTCCCGCACGACCACCCACGGCCGCAACATGGCCGGCGCCCGCGGCCTTTGGCGCGCCACCGGGATGAAGGATTCGGATTTCGGCAAGCCGATCATCGCCGTGGTCAATTCCTTCACCCAGTTCGTGCCCGGCCATGTCCATCTGAAGGATCTCGGCCAGCTGGTTGCCCGCGAGATCGAAAAAGCCGGCGGCGTCGCCAAGGAGTTCAACACCATAGCCGTCGATGACGGCATCGCCATGGGCCATGACGGCATGCTCTATTCGCTGCCGTCGCGCGAATTGATCGCCGACTCGGTCGAATACATGGTCAACGCGCACTGCGCCGACGCGATGGTCTGCATCTCCAATTGCGACAAGATCACGCCCGGCATGCTGATGGCGTCGCTGCGCCTCAACATCCCGACCGTCTTCGTCTCCGGCGGGCCGATGGAGGCCGGCAAGGTGGTGCTCGCCGGCAAGAGCCAGGCGCTTGACCTGGTCGACGCCATGGTGGCGGCCGCCGACGACAAGATCTCCGACGAGGACGTCAAGATCATCGAGCGCTCGGCCTGTCCGACCTGCGGCTCCTGCTCTGGCATGTTCACCGCCAATTCGATGAACTGCCTAACCGAGGCGCTCGGCCTCTCGCTGCCGGGCAACGGCTCGACGCTGGCCACGCATGCGGACCGCAAGCGCCTGTTCGTCGAGGCCGGCCATCTGATCGTCGATCTTGCCCAGCGTTATTACGAGCAGGACGACGACACCGCGCTGCCGCGCAACATCGCTTCGAAGGGCGCCTTCGAGAACGCCATGACGCTCGACATCGCCATGGGCGGCTCGACCAACACCGTGCTGCACATCCTCGCCGCAGCGCATGAGGGCGAGGTCGACTTCACCATGGAGGACATCGACCGGCTGTCACGGCGGGTTCCGGTGCTGTGCAAGGTGGCGCCGGCTAAGGCCGACGTCCACATGGAGGATGTCCACCGCGCTGGCGGCATCATGGCGATCCTCGGCCAGCTGGATAGCGCCGGGTTGATCAACCGCGACCTGCCGACAGTGCACACCGCAAGCCTCGGCGAAGCGCTGGACCATTGGGATATTTCGCGCACCACCAGCCAGAATGTCCGCGATTTCTTCCTGGCCGCACCCGGCGGCGTGCCGACGCAGGTCGCGTTCAGCCAGGACCGCCGCTGGGACGAGCTCGATCTCGACCGCGAGAAAGGTGCTATCCGCTCGGCCGAACATCCTTTCTCAAGGGATGGCGGCCTTGCCGTACTGAAAGGCAATCTGGCGCTCGACGGCTGCATCGTGAAGACGGCGGGTGTCGATGAATCGATCCTGAAATTCACCGGCCCGGCAAGAGTGTTTGAAAGCCAGGACGCCAGTGTCAAGGCGATCCTGTCGAACGAGATCAAGGCCGGCGATGTCGTGGTCATCCGCTATGAAGGGCCGCGCGGCGGCCCCGGCATGCAGGAAATGCTCTACCCGACCAGCTATCTCAAATCGAAGGGTCTCGGCAAGGCCTGCGCGCTGATCACCGACGGCCGTTTTTCCGGCGGCACCTCCGGCCTGTCGATCGGCCACGTCTCGCCGGAAGCAGCTGAAGGCGGGCTGATCGGACTGGTCATGGAAGGCGACACGATCGAGATCGATATCCCCAACCGCACCATCAGGCTTGCTGTCGACGACGCCGAACTCATCGCCCGTCGCGCGGCGATGGAGGCCAAGGGAACCGCTGCCTGGAAGCCCGAGGAAAAGCGCAAGCGCAAGGTAACGACGGCCTTGCGCGCCTATGCGGCGATGGCGACAAGTGCCGCCAAGGGGGCGGTGCGGTACGTACCGGAATAAGTGTGATTCTTCGGGGATGACGGCGGATGGATTTTGACCTTGTGGTGCGCGGCGGAACGCTGCCCGACGGCAGGATCGCCGATATCGGCATCGTCGGCGAAACGATCGCAGCGATAGAGCCCGAGCTGAACGTCAGCGCCGGCACGGCGATCGATGCTCATGGCAATCTGGTCTCGCCGCCCTTCGTCGATCCGCATTTCCATATGGACGCCACGCTTTCGCTCGGCATTCCGCGCATCAATGTCTCGGGCACGCTGCTGGAAGGCATCTCGCTGTGGGGCGAGTTGAAGCCGCTTCTGACCCACGAAGCGGTGCGCGACCGTGCGCTCGCCTATTGCGACTGGGCGGTGTCGATGGGCCTGCTCGCCATCCGCACCCATGTCGATGTTTGCGACGACCGCCTGCTGGCGGTCGAGGCGCTGCTCGACGTGAAGAAGACGGTTGCCCCCTATATCGACCTGCAGCTGGTCGCCTTCCCGCAGGACGGGTTTTACCGCTCGCCGACGGCGCGCGACAACACCATCCGGGCGCTCGACATAGGCGTCGATGTCGTCGGCGGCATCCCGCATTTCGAGCGCACAATGGCCGACGGCACGCGCTCCGTCACCGAGCTCTGCGAGATCGCGGCTGAGCGCGGCCTGATGGTCGACCTGCATTGCGACGAGACTGACGATCCGCTGTCCCGCCACATCGAGCAACTAGCCTATGAGACGCAGCGCCTGGGATTGCAGGGCAGAGTGGCCGGCTCGCACCTGACCTCGATGCATTCGATGGACAATTACTACGTCTCGAAGCTATTGCCGCTGATTGCCGAGGCCGGCGTTTCGGCGATCCCCAATCCGCTGATCAACATCATGCTGCAGGGCCGCCACGACACCTTTCCCAAGCGACGCGGCCTGACGCGGGTCAAGGAAATGCTGGCGCACGGAATCCGCGTCGGCTGGGGCCAGGATTGCGTGCTCGACCCCTGGTATTCGCTGGGCACCGCCGACATGCTCGACGTCGCCTTCATGGGCCTGCATGTCGCGCAGATGTCGAGCCCGGCCGAGATGGCGCGCTGCTTCGACATGGTCACCAACATCAATGCCGCCATTATGGGCCTCGACCACCTTGGCCTCGCCGTCGGCAAGCGCGCCAGCCTGGTCGTTCTCGATGCCGGCAACCCGGTCGAGGCGCTGCGCCTGCGCCCCGAGCGTCTCTGCGTCATTGCCAGGGGCAAGGTGGTGGCCGAGCGGAGCCGGCAGGACACCCGGCTTTCGATCGCCGGAAGGCCGGGCACAGTGAACCGGCGCCACGCTTAAAGCGCGTCGCGCTCGACCGGCCTCATGCGACGCGCTTTAAGTTCCTGTTTTGATGCATGTCGTTGTCGCAAAACCACTGCACACTTTTGCGCGACATGCATTAGTCCAGCCGATTTTCGGCGCTGGTCTTACCGAATTCTCGATTTTCGCCTCGTCACGGCCGCTGCTTGCGACTACGACGCGGGTCACCGCAGCCACGGCGAGGAACCGGTAACGGAATGGCGCAGCCCGCATCCCAGAATTCGACGATCAGGAACGTGCTGCTGGCCGGCATCCTGCTGATGCTCGCCGGCGATTTCCTGTTTGCGCTGAACGACGCGATGGGCAAGTGGCTGGTCGCCAGTTTTTCAGTCGGCCAGGTCGTGCTGATCCGCTCGATCGGCGCGTTTTTCATACTCGGGCCGATGATTGCACACCAGGGTGCGGCCAGGCTGTTTCGCATGGAGCGGCCGGAGCTGCAGCTGCTGCGCGTGGTGATGACGACGCTCGACACGGCGCTGTTCTACGCGGCGGTCGTCTATCTGCCGCTCGCCGATGTGATGAGCTTCTACATGGCCGGGCCGATCTATGTGGCGGCGCTGTCGCACTTTTTGCTCGGCGAAAGGGTCGGCTGGCGCCGCTGGGCGGCTATCCTGGTCGGTTTCTGCGGCGTGCTGATCATGCTGAAGCCGTCCTCGGCCGCGTTCTCGCTGTCGTCGATATTTGCGCTCGCCGGCAGCATTTCATTTGCCTTCGCCATCATCCTCAATCGGCGGCTGCGCGGCACCAGCGATACGTCGCTGGTCACCTGGCAAACCATCGGCACGCTGCTGGTCGGCGCTGCATTGACGCTCGGCAGCTGGAAGACGCCGTCCTCGCTCGATTTCGGCGCCATGCTGCTTCTCGGTATTGTCTCCTGCGGCGCGCATCTGATGATCACCCGGGCGTTGAAGCTGGCGCCGGCCTCGACCTTGGCGCCGCTGCATTACAGCCTGCTGTTGTGGGCAGTGGTCTTCGGCCTCGCCTTCTTCGGCGATGTGCCGGGGCCGCCCATCCTGATCGGCTCGGCCATCGTCGTGCTGGCCGGCCTGTTCATTTTCCACCGCCAGAAGGTGGTCGACACCGTGCCACCCGAAAATGTGCCGAAGGGTGTGAATTAACCCCGGCGCACCGCAGCGAGATGCCGCGAAAATTCCGGCGTTTCCATCAGCGTCTTGCAGCGCGCAAACCGGCCGTCGGCATAGGCGCGAAAGTCGTCGGCCGGATTTTTGTTGGCAAGCTGGATCAAGCCCCACAACGTCCACAACAGGTCGCACATCGCCCTGTAAATGACGATGCGGCCGCGCTCCGCCGGTTTCGGCTCGCCGCCGAAATAGGCCAGCATCATTTCCTCCTCCTGCGCGGCGTCGAATTGCCCTTCGACGCTGAGGTCGCCGAGATCCCAGAGCGGATCGTTCATGCCGGAATATTCCCAGTCGACGATCCACATCCTGGCGCCAGTATCGAGAAAGTTTTCGCAGAGCGGATCGCAGTGGCAGGCGACGATCGGCAGGGGATGAGCCGCGAGTGCCGAGCGCACGGTTTCCGCTTCGCGGACCACATCGTGGTAGCCGGAAGGCAGGGCGACGTCCTTGGTCGACAGCACTTTCAGATAATCGTCGATCATCGCAAACAACTCGAAGCGGAAGGGGAACACCGCGCCGGATGTGTGCAGTTTGCGAAAGGCCTTGCCGGCGCGTGCCGGGCTGCCCGGTCGGGTCTTGAATTTTTCCGGCGACATCGTCTCGGCGCCCGCGATGAAGCGGGTCACCAGCACGCCGGTCTCGGCATCGACATGCAGCACTTCCGGGCTGACGCCGGCCTTCGCCGCCTCCCGCGCCGCCACTGCCTCGTTGGCGCGGTTGATATATTCCTCGGTACCCTGGCCGGGGATACGCAGGCAGAAATCCTTACCCCTGAAGACGAGGTTGGTGAGGCCACCGAGCCGTTCCAGCGGGCCGTCATAGCCGGCCAGCATCGGAATGGCCGCAAGTGCGGCGCGGGCCTGGTCATTCGCCATGGCGTTCGCTCCTTTCCCCGTGTTATTGCGACGACGACGGTTCCACAGTTTTCGCCGTTTGGCTATGATCGCGTTGCGGATCGATACCAGGCGACGGAAAGCGATGACGGACAGCAAACAGCAGAGCGCACTCGCCGCAGCCTATGCGGCGAAGCGGCCGGAAGACGTAGCCGCGCTCTACGACGGCTGGGCCGGCACTTATGACGCCGACATGTCGGCGGCCGGCTACCGCCATCCGACCATCTGCCTTGCCTTGCTGGCCCGCCATCTGCCGCGCGGCGCGGCACCTCTGCTCGATGCCGGCGCCGGCACCGGGCTCATCGGCGAATGGCTTGCCATCACCGGTTATCCGCAGGTCGAGGCCCTCGACATCTCGGAAGGCATGCTGGCGCAAGCCGCGCGCAAGGGTGTCTATTTGGCGCTGCACTGCCTGGCGCTTGGCGGACCGCTGCCCTTCGTCGACGATGCCTATGCCGGGATCATCTCAGCCGGCGTCTTCACGTCCGGCCATGTCGGGGCCGAGGGTCTGGACGAGCTGATCCGCATCTGCCGGCCGGGCGGGGTGATCGTGCTGACAGTGAAGAACACGCTGTGGGATTGCGGGTTTGCCGCCCGGATCGCCGAGCTCGAGGCGCAAGGCACCGTCACCCGCGCCGAAGAGACGCCGCCCTATGTTTCGATGCCAGGCGAGGCCGATACCGTGCCCAGCCGGGGGCTGGTGCTCATCGTGAACTGAGGCTGAAACCGGAAGGCTCTACGCCTTCACCTTTGCTCCCGTCGAATCGTAAAGCGGCTCGAGATGGATCTTAGCCGGCGTCCGTTCCATTGCGACCACGAGCTCGTAGTCGCCGGAGGCTAGGAAATCATCGCTGACGCCATCGGCATTGCGCACATAGCCGTAGCCGATGTTCTTGCCGATGGTGTAGCCATAGCCGCCGCTGGTGAGATAACCGACCGCGTCGCCGTTGCGCAGGATGGTCTCGCGCCCGAGCAGCACGACATCCGGATCGTCGACAGTGAAGCCGGCAAAGCGTTTCCTGAGCGTCGAGCCATCGAGCTTTTCAAGCGCCCGCCGGCCGAGGAAATCGGTGTTCTTCCTGAGCTTCACCGCCCAGCCGAGGCCAGCCTCCTGCGGCGTGTCGTTGGGTGTGATGTCGGCGCCCCAGGCGCGGTAGCCTTTTTCCAGCCGCAGCGATTCCAGCGCCCGATAGCCGACCGGGCGAATGTCGTGGACCGCGCCCGCCATCATCAGCGCATCGAAAACCTCGCCCGTCGCCGCGATCGGTGCATGCAGTTCCCAGCCGAGTTCGCCGACATAGGTGACGCGCAGTGCCCGCACGGCGTGGCCGGCAATGGCGATCTCGCGAACGTGGCCGAACGGAAAGGCGGCGTTCGAGACGTCGGCATCGGTCACCGCTAACAGCACGTCACGGGCGCGCGGCCCCATCAGCGACAATGTGCCGAAATCCTCGGTGACGTCGGTCAGCGTCACGTCGAACTCTCTGCCGATATGATCGGCAATCCAGGAGAAATCATGCGTGCGGAAACCGGTGCCGGTGACGATGTAGAATTTCTCGTCACCGAGCCTCGCCACGGTCAAATCGGCCTCGATGCCGCCGCGCGTGTTGAGGAGTTGCGTGTAGGTCAGCCTGCCGACCGGCTTGGCGACGTCATTGGCGCAGATCCAGTCCAGCGCCTTCAGCGCGTCCACTCCGGTCATTTCATATTTGGCAAACGACGATTGGTCGAAAATGCCGATCTTTTCGCGCACATGGCGATGTTCGTCACCGACGGGTGAAAACCAGTTCTGCCGGCCCATCGAATAGACGTCTTTCGGCTCGACGCCTTCCGGCGCGAACCAGTTCGGCCGCTCCCAGCCGAGTTTCGAGCCGAACACGGCGCGATGTTTTTGCAGCCGCTCGTATAGAGGCGAGACGATGCGAGGCCGGCCGCTGACATATTCCTCATGCGGGAAGCCGATCGTGTAGTGCTTGCCATAGGCTTCCAGCGTGCGGTCGCCGACCCATTTCCTGTCGCGATGCAGATCGGAGAAGCGGCGGATGTCGACCACCCACAAATCGAGCGGCGCCTCGCCGTCGACGACCCATTGCGCCAGCACCCAGCCGGCGCCGCCGCCGGACGCGATGCCGAAGGCATTGAAGCCGGCGCCGACGAACATATTGGGGCATTCCGGCGCCACGCCGAGGATGAAATTGCCGTCCGGCGTAAAGCTCTCCGGCCCGTTGATCATCTGCTTGACGCCGGCATTGGCGAGCGCCGGGACACGCTCGATCGCCTGGCTCATATGCTGCTCGAAATGATCGTAGTCATCGTCCAACAGCCGGAACTCCCAATCCTCCGGCACATCGCCGCCCGGCAGACCGGTCGTCCACGCCTGCGGGTTCGGCTCGTAGCCGCCCATCACCAGCCCGCCGACCTCCTCCTTGAAATAGGTGCGGCGGTCGGGGTCGCGGATCGTCGGCGCGTCGGTCGCCAAGCCGTCGATCCTCTCGGTGATGATGTACTGGTGCTTCACCGGCTGCAGCGGCACGTTGATGCCGGCCAGCGCACCGACCTGCCGCGCCCATTGCCCGGCGCAGTTCACCACCTTGTCGCAGGCGATATCGCCCTTGCTGGTCTTCACCGCGGTGATGCGGCCGTCTCTCATTTCGAAGCCGGTGACCCGCACCCCCTCGAATAATTTTGCGCCATGCATGCGCGCGCCCTTGGCCAGCGACTGGGTGATGTCGGAAGGGCTTGCCTGACCGTCGGTCGGCAGCCAGGAGGCGCCGACGAGGTCGCCGGTTTCCAGCAGCGGCCACATTTCCTTGACCTCTGCCGGCGACAGCAGATGCATGTCCATGCCGAAGCTCTTGGCCGTCGTTGCCAGCCGCTTATACTCGGTCCAGCGGTCGGCATTGGTGGCGAGGCGCAGGCAGCCGGTCATCTTCCAGCCGGTGGCGAGGCCGGTTTCGGCTTCCAGCCCCTTGTAGAGATCGACCGAATATTTGAGCACGCGCGTGATCGACGCCGACGACCGCAGCTGGCCGACCAGCCCGGCAGCATGCCAGGTCGAGCCCGAGGTCAGCTTGCCCTGTTCGAGCAGCACGATTTCGGCCTTGTGGTCGCGCGCCAGATGATAGGCCGTCGAACAGCCGATGATGCCACCGCCGATGACGACGATCCCGGCCTGGGCGGGCAAGGTCATGTCCGCGTCCCGTATTTTGTCCTGTAGTTTTCCAGGGCCGCTTCGAGCCGCGCCAGGTTTTCGTCGGCGTAGGCGGCGTAGTCGACGCCGGGCGCATCGAGGTAGAGCTCGGAAACCATGCCCCACATCGCCTCGCGCAGCAGCGACGCGCATTGCATGGCGGCGTGCGAGCGCCGTATCGCTTCGTCCGGCTCCTTCATGAAATAGGCGGTCAGGAAGGCGAAGGACTCCTCGTCGCTCATGCCGGCGTTCGACGCTGCGCCGGCAAGGTCGAACATCGCGGTGTTGAAGCCTGCATATTCGAAATCGATGAGCCACAGCCTATGACCGTCGTCGATTATATTAGCCGGCAAGAGGTCATTATGGCCGAAGACGATCGGCAGCAGCTTTTGCGCGCGCTCGAGCTCGTCCGCCAGCGTCAGCAGGCGCGGCAGTTCGCCCAGCTTGCGGCTGCGGCCTTCCTCCAGCGTGCGCGCATAGTCGCGAATGACGTGGAATACCCAGAACATGAAACCGGCGCCGGAAACATGACCGGGCATCTCCCGGTGGAAACCGCGCAGCAACGCGGCAACGCGGCCGAGATCGGCGCGCACATCCTGCGCGACATAGGCCTTGGCGCCGAGATACTCCGTCACCATGACGCCGGGTCCGGTATAGTGGACGGCCGGAGCGAAGCCTGCCGCGTGCGCTGCCCGCGCGGTCATCATCTCGCGCTCGCGAAAGACGTGGTGGAACGGATAATCCTGGCCGATGCGCACGACATGCCGCCCGGCCGCGTCCTTGACCAGATAATTGGCATTGCTCAACCCGCCCGGCAGCGGCGCGATGTCGATGCTGCCGGTCCAGCAAGGCAGCGCACGGATGCGGTCTTCGACAGTCACGATCTCGTCCAACATTGGGTCAATTTTCTACGCATGTCACGGCTGGCCAGCGATGACAATCGGACGGAGGAATGGCGGCAACGCGAAGATCTCGTCGGTGCAGATCTCGGGATCGGTATCCCGCACCGCACCGACGAGCCCCTTTGTGCCGGGTTCTTCGACGCCGGCATCCGCCCCCGCGGATCCTGAATTTCGGCACCCTTGCACCCGACGATCTCCCGGGCGTTCGGGCAGGCGATTTTTCGTGCGGCTCAGCCGTCGTCCTCCGTTCCGAGCCTGTCACAGCGATAATGTCGCGCCACGCTGGAGACGTTGTCAACGCGGAATTGTGGTATTTTCTGGTTTTTTGCCCGAACTTTGCTAAATTCCTTGGAGTTAGTGGCATTTATGCCGTAGAAACGGTCAATGGTGCAACAATCCGACCGGATGGAACCGATGCTCCACTCGAAGCGGCATGGCGAAATCCTGCGCCTCCTCAAGGAGGAAGGCACCGTCACCATTGCCAGCCTGGCCGACCGGCTGGGCGTCTCGCTGGAGACGGTACGCCGCGACGTCAAGCCACTGACCAGCGACGGTTCCATCCTCAAGATGCACGGCGCCGTCGGCCTGCCGTCGATTGCCGGCGAAGCGCCGTTCGAGCGGCGCATGCGCGAGAACGCCGATGCCAAGCGGGCTATTGCCCGCATGGTCGCCGCCACGATCCGCGACGGCGAGTCCATCATGCTCGACACCGGCACCACCACCTCTTTCCTGGCCCGGGAACTGCTCGGCCACCGGCGGCTGACGGTCGTCACCAACTCCTCCGACATCGCCCGCACGCTTGCCACCGTCAACGGCAACAAGGTCTATATGGCCGGCGGCGAGCTGCGCAGCGATTCCGGTGCTGCCTTCGGCGTCTCGGCCATCGAATTCGTCAGCCGCTTTTCGGTTAGCCATGCGGTGATATCGACCGGTGCGGTCGATGCCGTCACCGGCGTCATGGACTATGATTTGGAAGAGGCCGAATTCGCCCGCATGGTGCTGTCGCGCGGCCAGCGCTCGCTTGTCGTCACCGACCACAGCAAATTCGGCCGCCAGGGCCTGGTTCAGGTCTGCGGCTTCGGCGGCTTTTCCGAACTCGCGACCGACCGGCCGCCGCCGCACGACATCGCCGCCGTCCTCGCCCAGGCCGGCGCGCGGCTCAGCATTGCGGACGGCGGAAGCGAGGGCTGAGCTCTATCGGGAGATCGGCACCAGCATCCCACTTCCCAGCGCCGCCTCTGCCGTGTTTAGTCCAGCCATGGCTTTCACCATCCGCCAATTGCAGTTCTTCATCGCCGTCGCCGAGCAGGGCACAGTGTCGGGCGCCGCCCAGAACCTGTCGATCTCACAATCCTCGGTCACCGAAGCGATCAAGGAGTTGGAGCACGATCTCGGCGTCGAACTGTTCGAACGCCACCCGCGCGGCTTGAACATCACCCACAAGGGTCACCAGTTCCTGCGCCATGCGAGGAAGATCCTCGCCGACGTTTCCGATGCGCGCCGCGCCTTCTTCGGCGAACAGATTGCGGCAAGCGGGCGGCTGCAACTTGGCGTCACTTCGCTGGTCGCCGGCTATGTGCTGTCCGATCTTCTTGCCCGCTATCGCCGCGCCTATCCGGGTGTCGAAGTCTCGGCGATCGAGGACAATGGCGACTATCTCGAGCACCTGTTGATTGGCGGCAAGCTCGACATTGCCGTCATGGTCACCTCGAACCTGCGCGACCGCACGGCACTGCAGTCCGAAATCCTCGAAGTCTCGGCCTACCGGCTGTGGCTGCCGCTCGGCCATCCCTTGGCCGGTGCCGACATCATCGGCATCGGCGACATCGCCTCGGAACCGCTGATCATGCTGACCGTTGACGAGATCGAGGAGAATACCGGAAAGCTGCTGACGGCAATCGGGGCCAAACCGCATGTCGCCTTCCGCACCCGCTCGGTCGAAGCGGTGCGCAGCCTCGTCGCCACCGGCGCCGGCGTGGCGCTGCTGCCCGACCTTGTCTACCGGCCATGGTCGCTGGAAGGCGACCGCATCGAATCGCGCGATATTTCGGGGTCGTTGCCGGTCGTCCAGGTCGGCATGGTCTGGCGGCGCGGCTCCGGCCTGCCGCAGGCGGCGCGCGACTTCATCGGACTTGCCCAGTCGCAGCGCATGGTGCGCCAACGGCCCGAGAAGATCGCCCGCTAATGTATCGGAAAAACCGATATCGGCTTTCTGATAAATGAATTTGCGAAACCGGAAATTTCGCAGCACTTTTCGGTCAGGGAACAAAGCTGCCGGAGCACGGCTCTTCAGAGCCGCGCATCCAACGTTAAACGGGCGCATGATCTTCTTCCGAAAAACCGAAACCGGTTTCGAGGTCATGCAAAATGGGAGATCGACGATGAATTCATTGCTGAAATCATGCACTGCCTTGACGGTCGCGCTGACCTTCTCCGGCCAGGCCATCGCCCAGGTCAAGGAGCTCGGCAAGGGCGAAGGCGAGGTCAATATCGTCGCCTGGCCGGGCTATATCGAGCGCGGCGAAACCGACAAGGCCTACGACTGGGTCACGTCCTTCGAAAAGGAAACCGGCTGCAAAGTCAACGTCAAGACCGCCAACACCTCCGACGAGATGGTCTCGCTGATGAACGAGGGCAGCTTCGACCTGGTCACCGCCTCGGGCGATGCCTCGCTGCGTCTGGTCGCCGGCAAGCGCGTCCAGCCGATCAACACCGACCTCATACCGAGCTGGAAGACGGTCGACGACCGGCTGAAGGATGCGCCCTGGTTCACCGTCGGCGGAGTCCATTACGGCGTCCCCTATCAGTGGGGGCCGAACGTGCTGATGTACAACACCGAAGTGTTCAAGGAGGCGCCGAAGAGCTGGAACGTGGTCTTTGAGGAAATGAAGCTTCCCGACGGCAAGTCGAACAAGGGCCGCGTCCAGGCCTATGACGGGCCGATCCACATCGCCGACGCCGCCAATTACCTGATGGCTCACAAGCCGGAGCTCGGCATCAAGGATCCGTACGAACTGACCGAGGACCAGTACAAGGCTGCGCTCGACCTGCTGCGGGTCCAGCGTACGCTGGTCGGACGCTATTGGCACGACGCCGCCATCCAGGTCGACGATTTCCAGAACGAAGGCGTCGTCGCCTCCGGTTCGTGGCCCTACCAGGTCAACACGCTGATCGCGGCCAAGAAGCCGGTCGCCTCAACCATCCCCGAGGAGGGCGTTACCGGCTGGGCCGACACCACGATGATGGAGGCCGATGCTGCCCACCCGAACTGCGCCTACATGTGGATGGAGCATTCGCTGTCGCCGAAAGTGCAGGGCGACGTCTCCGCCTGGTTCGGCTCGCTGCCGGTGGTGCCTGCCGCCTGCAAGGGCAACGAACTGCTCGGCGAAGAAGGCTGCAAGACCAACGGCTACGACAATTTCGACAAGATCAAGTTCTGGAAGACGCCGGTCTCGAAATGCGCCACCCAGAACGATCAGTGCGTGCCCTATTACCGCTGGGTGTCGGACTATATCGGCGTCATCGGCGGGCGGTGAGTTCGTCTCACCTACTAAGCTCGGCGCTGCCCCTCACCCTTACCCTCTCCCCGTGAAGAACGCGGGGTCGCCAGCGTTGGAGCGCCTCCCTCCCCCCGTCCGCTATACGGGGAGAAGGTGCCGGCAGGCGGATGAGGGGCGGCACAACCGCCTGAAATTTAATGAGCCTGACAGATCAGGACAGCCCATGACCTCCGCCGTTTCCTTCCAAAAAGTCTCCCGCCATTTCGGCAGCGTGCGTGCCGTCGACGCGGTCGATCTCGACATCGTGCCGGGCGAGTTCTTCGCCATGCTCGGGCCTTCCGGTTCGGGCAAGACGACGTGCCTGCGCCTCATCGCCGGGTTCGAGCAGCCGACGGCGGGCTCGATCTCGATCTTCGGCGAACGCGCCGAGGGCGTGCCGCCCTATCGCCGCAACGTCAACACCGTGTTCCAGGATTATGCGCTGTTCCCGCATCTCAACGTGCTCGACAACGTCGCCTATGGGCTGATGGTCAAGGGCGTCGGCAGATCGGAGCGGCAAAAGGCGGCGGAAGAGGCGCTGGCGCTGGTGCGGCTTCCCGGCTACGGCGCGCGTCGCCCTGGTCAACTTTCCGGCGGCCAGCGCCAGCGCGTCGCGCTCGCCCGGGCGCTGGTCAACCAACCCAAGGTGCTGCTGCTCGACGAGCCGCTCGGCGCGCTCGACCTCAAGCTTCGCGAAAACATGCAGGAGGAGTTGAAATCGCTGCAGAAGGCGCTCGGCATCACCTTCGTGTTCGTCACCCACGACCAGGGCGAAGCGCTGTCGATGGCCGACCGCGTCGCCGTCTTCAACGACGGCAAGATCATGCAGATCGGCACGCCGGAAGACATCTACCAGCGCCCCAAGACCCGCTTCGTCGCCGATTTCGTCGGCTCGTCCAACGTGCTGCCGCCGGATTTCGTCCAGCGCTATGCCGGCCAGCATCGCTGGGGCAGCCTGCGGCCCGAATCCATCCGTATTGGCCGGGCCAACGGCGAAGGCGTTGCCGCCCGCCTCGTCTCGACCAATTATCTCGGCGCCACGACAAGACTGGCACTCGATGCAGAGGGCTTGCGGCTGCATGCCATCGTGCCGGCGGGTGCTGCCTTGCCCCGGGAGGGCGAGGCGGTGGTGCTCACCTTCAACCGCGAGCATTTGCATTTGATGGACGAGCTGGGATGAGGGCCGGGTTTGAAGCGGGGTATGCGTCCGAGGTTGGCGCCCTACGGCACCCCCCTCTGTCCTGCCGGACATCTCCCCCGCAAGGGGGGAGATTGGCCGTTACCACTGGCTTCGCCAATCTCCAACATTGCAGAACTGGCGGGGCAGACAAGCTGCTGATCTCCCCCCTTGCGGGGGAGATGTCCGGCAGGACAGAGGGGGGTGTGAAGGATCTCGGCCTTTCCACCATTGATCCAATCAACACGATAGGCGCGTCATGACCATCGCCGCGCTCAACTCCAGTCCCGCCCCCGCCATCCTGCCGGGAAGCGGCGGCTTGCGCGGCGCGCTGTCGGATCTCTTCTGGCGCCGGCCGCAACTCCTGCTTCTGCTCATGCTGCTGCCGCCGGTTCTGTGGCTCGGCATCGTCTATATCGGCTCGCTGTTCGCGCTGCTTTTGCAGAGTTTCTTTTCGATCGACGAGTTCTCCGGCCTGATCAACCGGCAGTTCACGCTAAAGACCTATGGCGACCTGCTGCAGGCCGCCAATCTCGACATCATCCTGCGCACGGTGACAATGGCGGCGCTGGTGACGTTCGCGTCGGCGGTCATCGCCTTTCCCATCGCCTATTATGCGGCGCGCTATGCGCGCGGCCGTTGGAAGGCGCTGTTTTATCTCGGCGTCATGCTACCGCTGTGGTCGAGCTACCTGGTCAAGATCTATGCCTGGAAGCTGATCCTGGCCAAGGAAGGCATCCTGACGTGGCTGCTGGCCAAATTGCATCTTCTATGGCTGCTTGATGCCTGGCTATCGCTGCCGGTCGTCGGCGGCAACTCGCTGTCGGTCTCCTCAACCGGCACCTTCATCGTCTTCGTCTATGTCTGGCTGCCCTTCATGATCCTGCCGGTGCAGGCCGCACTCGAGCGCGTGCCGGGCAATTTGGTCGAGGCCTCGTCCGATCTGGGAGCCTCGCCCGGCCAGACCTTCCGCAACGTGCTGTTCCCACTGGCGCTGCCCGGCATCGTCGCCGGCTCGATCTTCACCTTCTCGCTGACGCTCGGCGACTACATCATCCCGCAGATCATCGGTACCTCGCGGCTGTTCATCGGCCAGGCCGTCTATTCGCAGCAAGGCACTGCCGGCAACATCCCGCTTGCCGCCGCCTTTACCGTGGTGCCCATTGTCATCATGGGCTTCTATCTCTGGGGCGCCAAGCGTATGGGGGCTTTCGATGCGCTCTGACCGTGGCCCATCCGCGCCTCTCGGCCTGAAGCTCGCTGCCACCGGCGGCCTGCTCTTCCTGCACCTGCCGATCCTGCTGATCTTCGTCTATGCCTTCACCATCGAGGAGAAGAGCTTCGTCTGGCCGCCGCCGGGCCTGACCACGCAATGGTTCGCCGTCACCTGGAACCGGCCCGACGTCTGGCAGGCGCTGTCGCTGTCGGTGCGCGTCGCGGCGATCTCGACCGCCATCGCGCTGGTCCTCGGCACGCTGTGCGCCGCGGCCGTGTCCCGCACAAAATTCTTCGGCCGCGAAACCATCTCGCTGCTGGTCATCCTGCCGATCGCGCTGCCCGGCATCATCACCGGCATTGCGCTGCGCTCGGCCTTCGCGCTGGCCGAAATCCCGTTTTCGTTCTGGACGATCGTGCTCGGCCACGCCACCTTCTGCGTGGTCGTCGTCTACAACAATGCCGTCGCCCGTTTCCGCCGCACGTCCGGCTCGATGATCGAGGCGTCGATGGATCTCGGCGCCGACGGTTTCCAGACCTTTCGGCATGTCGTGCTGCCCAACATCGCAACCGCGCTGCTGGCTGGCGGCATGCTCGCCTTTGCGCTGTCCTTCGACGAGGTCATCGTCACCACCTTCACCGCCGGCCAGCAGCAGACGGTGCCGATCTGGATGCTCGAAGAGTTGATCCGTCCGCGCCAGCGTCCGGTCACCAATGTAGTGGCGATGGTCGTGGTGCTGGTGACGCTGCTTCCCATCCTCGCTGCCTATTACCTGACCCGCGACGGCGACCAGATCGCCGGTTCGGGCAAATGATCTCGTTCATAAGGGAGAGACTTCCATGGACACGCAGATGCTGATCGGCTCGAAATTCGAAAAAGGCACCGAGACCGAGGAACCGATCCTCAACCCGAAGACCGGGGCGACCATCCTCAATCTGCCCGAGGCCAGCCCAGCGCAGATCGAAGCGGCAGTGCTTGCCGCCGAAAAAGCCTTCGTCACCTGGTCGCGCACCACGCCGGCGCAGCGCGCCGGTTATCTCCTGAAGATCGCCGATCGCATCGAGGCTGCTGCACAGGATTTCGCGGCGCTCGAGGCGCTGAACTGCGGCAAGCCGATCAATGCCGTGCTCAACGACGAGATCCCGGCGATCGTCGACTGCTACCGCTTCTTTGCCGGCGCGGTGCGCTCGATGCCCGGCCAGGTCGCCGGCGAATACATTCCCGGTCACACCTCGATGGTCCGCCGCGACGCCATCGGCGTTGTCGCGTCGATCGCGCCGTGGAACTATCCGCTGATGATGATGGCCTGGAAGGTGGCGCCGGCGATTGCCGGCGGCAACACCGTCGTCTTCAAGCCGTCGGAACAGACGCCGCTGACCGCGCTGAAGCTGGCTAAAATCCTTGCCGAGATCCTGCCGGAAGGCGTCGTCAACGTCGTGCTCGGCCGCGGCGACAGCGTCGGCAACACGCTGATCAACCATCCGAAGGTCAACATGATCTCGATCACCGGCGACGTCGCCACCGGCAAGAAGGTGCTGCAGGCCGCCGCCAAATCGGTCAAGCGCACGCATCTCGAGCTCGGCGGCAAGGCGCCGGTCATCGTCTTCGATGACGCCGATCTCGGTGCGGTGGTCAACGGCCTGCGCGCCTTCGGCTATTACAATGCCGGCCAGGACTGCACCGCCGCCTGCCGCATCTATGCCGGCAAGAAAATCTACGACAAGCTCGTCGCCGACCTCTCCGCTGCGGTCTCGACCATCAAATATGATCGTCCTGACGATACTGAAAACGAGATCGGCCCGTTGATCTCGCGTCGCCAGCGCGACCGCGTCTCAAGCTTCGTCGAGCGCGCCTCTGAGCTCAAGCACATCGAGATCACCACGGGCGGCAAGCCTGGCGAGGGCTCCGGCTTCTTCTACCAGCCGACCGTCGTTGCCGGCGCGCTGCAGGAGGACGAGATCGTGCGCCGCGAAGTGTTCGGCCCGGTGGTCTCGGTCACCCGCTTTTCCGAAGTCGACGAAGCAGTGAACTGGGCCAATGACTCTGACTACGGCCTGGCGTCGTCGGTGTGGACCAAGGACGTTTCGCGCGCCATGGCGACGGCGGCCCGGCTTCAATATGGCTGCACCTGGATCAATACCCATTTCATGCTGACCAACGAGATGCCGCATGGCGGATTGAAACAATCCGGCTACGGCAAGGACATGTCGCTTTACGCGCTGGAGGACTACACCGCCGTCCGCCACGTCATGGTTGCGCACGGGTAGCGCCCGCGAGGAGACGGGGCCTATTCTTCCGCCTCCTCCGCCTCGCCTGTGGCCGGCGCCACGAGCAGCACAGCGGCGCCTAGGAGCGCGGCAATAAAGGAGCCGGCGAGGATGCCGACCTTGACCGCGTCCTGCAGAGCGACGTCGCTGGCGAAGGCGAGCAGGCCGATGAACAGGCTCATGGTGAAGCCGATGCCGCACAGCAGCGAAATGCCGACCATATGCAGCCAGCCGGCATTGACCGGCAGATCGGCGAAGCCAAGCCGGATGGCAAGCGCGGAAGACCCGAACACGCCGACCAGCTTGCCGGCGACGAGACCGGCGGCGACGCCGAGCGTCAGCGGCTCGGCCAGCGCGGCAGCGCTGAGACCGCCGAGCGAGACGCCGGCGTTGGCAAAGCCGAAAATCGGGATGACGAAAAAGGCGACGACTTTGTGCAGGCCGTGTTCGAGCCGGTGCAGCGGCGAATGGTCGAGATCGTGGCCGCTGCCCGGCGAGATCTTCAATGGGATGGTGAGGGCCAGTGCAACGCCGGCGAGCGTCGCATGGACGCCCGATTTGAGCACCAAAACCCACAGAACGATGCCGAGCAAGACGTACGGCAGCAGCGTCAGCACGCGCATGCGGTTGAGCACCACCAGCAGCGCGATGACGGCAAAGGCGGCGCCGAGATAGGCGAGCGAGAGGCCGCTGGTATAGAACACCGCGATGATGAGCACGGCGCCGAGATCGTCGATGATGGCGAGCGCGGTGAGGAATATCTTCAGCGAGCCCGGCACGCGGCTGCCGAGCAGCGACAGCACGCCGAGCGCAAAGGCGATGTCGGTGGCGGTCGGAATCGCCCAGCCGGACAGAGCGGCTGGATTGTTGCGGTTGATGGCGACGTAGACCAGTGCCGGCACTGCCATGCCGCCGGCGGCGGCGATGCCGGGCAGCACGCGGCGCGGCCAGGTCGAGAGCTGGCCGTCGAGCATCTCGCGCTTGATCTCGAGGCCGACCAGCAGGAAGAACACCGCCATCAGGCCGTCATTGATCCAGTGCGAGACGCTGAGCGGTCCGAGATAGGCATGGAGGGCGGAGAAATAGGCCTCGCCCAGCGGCGAATTGGCGACGATCAGGGCAAGGGCCGCCGCAGCCATGAGGATGAGGCCGCCGGCCGCCTCGCTGTCGAGGAATTCGCGCAGCATGGAGACCAGCCGCTTTTCGTCCTGCATGTCGCCTCCGTCGTAGCAGCGGCAAGGTCCGACACCGCCAAGCGATGATGCGCAAACAGGGCTGGCCGGGCAAGCCTGTAGTCAGAGCCTTTTAGCGCGGCGCGCGCTTGGCGAGGATGCGTTGCAGCGTGCGGCGATGCATGTTCAGGCGGCGTGCGGTTTCCGAGACATTCCGGTCGCACATTTCGTAGACGCGCTGGATGTGTTCCCAGCGCACGCGATCGGCCGACATTGGATTTTCTGGCGGCGCTGCGCGTTCGCCCGCCGTGCGGGTCAGGGCTGCAAAGATATCGTCGGCATCGGCCGGCTTCGACAGATAGTCGATGGCGCCGAGCTTGACCGCCGTCACTGCAGTGGCGATGTTGCCGTAGCCGGTGAGGATGATGGCGCGGGCATCGTCGCGCTTCTCGCGGATCGCGGCGACGACGTCGAGGCCGTTGCCGTCGGCCAGCCGCATGTCGACCACCGCATAGGCGGGCGGATTGGCGCGCGCCTTGGCAACCGCCTCCTCGACGCTCTCCGCCGTCTCGACCACGAAACCCCTGGTTTCCATGGCGCGGGCAAGCCGCGTCAGGAACGGCTTGTCGTCGTCGACGATCAGCAGCGAGGTGTCCTCGCCTTCGACCATTGCGCCAATCGTTTCGTCAGTACTCATCGTGCTGAAAATCCTGCTGCCTGATTTTTACGCAAATATAGTTTCGCAACGCTATTGTCCAATTTAGGCGGTGTCGAACATGGTGGCCGAAGCCTGCTCGGGATTGAGGAAGACGCTGCGCGGCCACGATATCTGCACGATAGCGCCCTCGCCGGGCTCGCTCGAATTGCGGAAATCGAGCGTCGCGCCGGAGCGTTCGAGCAAGGTCTTGGCGATGAACAAGCCGAGGCCGAGGCCGCCGCCGGCTTCGGTGCCCTGGCGCGTCGACATATAGGGTTCGCCGATGCGGTCGATGATCTCCGGCGGAAAGCCCGGCCCGTCGTCGATGATCGAGAAGCTGACGGCGGCCTCATTCCATTTCCAGCGCACTGTCACACTTTTGCGGGCGAAGTCGACGGCGTTCTCGACCAGATTGCCGAGGCCGTAAATAACGCCGGGATTGCGCCGGCCCACCGGTTCCGGGCCGATGCGCTCGCCCGGTCGAAGCTTGATCGAAATGCCGAAATCGCGGTGCGGCGCCGTCACTTCCTCGACCAGCGAGGTCAGCGGCAGACGCGAGAGGTGCACCTCGCTCTCGGAGGAAAGGCTGGTCAGGCGCTTCAGGATTTCGCGGCAGCGCTCGCTCTGCGAACGCAGCAGCTTCACGTCCTCGCCGTATTTCGGATCTTCGCCAAGCGCCTTCTCCATCTCCTTGGCGACAAGCGTGATGGTGGCGAGCGGCGTGCCGAGCTCGTGCGCGGCGGCCGCCGCGAGGCCGTCGAGGGCCGAGAGATGCTGTTCTCGCTGCAGCACCAGTTCGGTGGCGGCAAGCGCGTTGGCAAGCAGCCGCGCCTCCTCGGCCACCCGGAAGGCATAGATCGCGGTAAAGGCGATGGAGCAGAACACCGCCATCCATATGCCGGCGACATAGATGAACGGCATCGCCAATGGCGCGCCCTCGTACCAGGGCAGCGGCAGGTGGTAAAAGACCAGCAGCGTCGCCGCCACGATCACCAGCGCGCCGAGCATGGCCGTCAGCCGCAGCGGCAGCGACGTCGCAGAGACGACGACGGGCACGGTCATCAGCAGCGAAAACGGATTGGTGAGGCCGCCGGTCATGTAGAGCAGGCCGGCAAGCTGCAGGCTATCGAAGGTCAGGATGGCGAAGGCCGAGAACGGGGTAAGCCGATGCGCCGCCGGATAGCGGAAGGTCAGCAAAAGGTTCATCCAGGCCGAACAAGCGATCAGCGCAAAACACATGCTGACCGGCAGCGGAAATTTCAGCCCGTAAGCGACGACTAGCACGGTCAGGCTCTGGCCGACGATGGCAAGCCAGCGCAACCTGATCAGCGTGTTGAGGCGCAGCCGCTGGCTTTGCTGGAAGTCGGGTGCGTGCAGGATGTTTATCATGGCCAATGATTATAGAGGGGAAACAGCCGGAGGTCTTTTCCGAAAAACTGCCGAAGCTTGCCTTCCGTTCGGGATGACAGCCTCGAAGCATCAGGTACCGCGCGGCTTGGCGCGGCTGGTGGCGGCGGCGAGAAGCGGGTTCTCCGGCCAGACATGCCTGGGATAGCGGCCGCGCATGTCTGCCCGCACATCGGCCCAGGAGCCGCGCCAGAAGCCGGGCAGGTCGCGCGTCGTCTGGATCGGCCGATGCGCCGGCGACAGCAATTCGAGCGTCAGCGGCACGGTGCCGTTGGCGATCGCCGGATGCCGGTCGAGGCCGAACAGCTCCTGCACGCGCGCCGCCAGCACCGGCCATTCGCCGTCATAGCGGATCGGCAGCCGACTGCCCGACGGAGCGTCGAAGTGGGTCGGCGTCAATATGTCGATCTTGCGCTGCAATTCGTGCGGCACCAGCGTTATCAGGCCTTGCGAAAGCACGCTGGGATCAATCGCCGCAAAGGATGCGGCACCGGAAAGGAACGGCAGCAGCCAGTCGTCGAGGCGCTCGACGAGTGCGGCATCGGAGACATCGGGCCATGGTGCGCCAAGGCCGCGGTGCAGCCAGCCGAGCCGCTGCCGCAACGTCTCCGCCTCCCTGGTCCACGGCAACAGGGACAGCCCGTGTTCGCGCAAGGCGTCGAGGATGGCGCGATCCGCGTCGGCACCGGTCGGCGCCGGCAGCATGCGTTCGGACAACATGATGGCGCCGAGGCGAACCGTTTCGCGCACCCGCACCGCGCGCCTGTCGCGGTCGAAGCTCACCTCGCGGCGCGTCTCGATCTTTTCGGCCAGCGTGGCACGGATATCGGTCTCATCGATGGCTGCCGCAGCCGTGATGCGTGCGTTCTGCGCCTTGCCCTGCAGGTCGGCGACGACGAGCCAGGTCTCGCCGGCCAGCGGGTCGGAGGCGTCGAGCATGGCGCCCGAGCCGTTGGCAAGCACGAAGCGGCCACGCTCGCCGCGCGCCTTGGCGACCCGATCCGGCCAGGCATGGATGAGGAAGGCGCCGGCATTACCCTCCCCCTTGAGGGGAGGGTCGGCGAGTGAACCTTGCGCAGCAAGGCGAGGGAGACGGGGTGGGGTCGGCGATGGCGTGCCCGACCCGGGGGGGGGGGGCCCCGCCGCGCCGGGGGCGCGGGCGCCCGCGCGGGGGGGGGGGGGGGGGGGG
The DNA here is from genome assembly GCF_040322255.1 of Mesorhizobium sp. M0166. Lineage (NCBI taxonomy): Bacteria > Pseudomonadati > Pseudomonadota > Alphaproteobacteria > Hyphomicrobiales > Phyllobacteriaceae > Mesorhizobium > Mesorhizobium sp. M0166. The sequence goes on from NZ_JAMYTD010000009.1 coordinate 120,149, forward strand.
GCCGGGCCCCCCCCCCCCCCCCCCCCCCCCCGCCCCGCGCCGCGCCCCCCCCCCCCCCACACGGGGGAGGGTAATGCCTGTTTCGCCAGCCGCTCGGCAAGCCGCCGCGCGGTGATGGCGCGCGGCGATCTTTCGGATCGGAACCGCATCAGCCGCCGTTCGAGATCGGCACCGTCGCCGCCAAGGCCACGCTCGGTCAACAGCACGGCGAGCATCGCCGCCTCGAGCGCCTGTCCGGTCCTTGCCGCCTCGGCGACCATGTGGGCGAGCCGAACCGGTAGCGCCAGCCTGCGCATCGCGGCACCGGCTTCCGTCAGGCGTCCTGCCGCATCGACGGCATCGAGCGCGCGCAGCAGCGCCCTCGCCTCGGTGAGCGCCGGAGCCGGCGGGGGGTCGAGGAAGGACAGGCTGGTCGGATCGGCGACGCCGAACGCGGCGCAATCGAGCAACAGGCCGGAAAGATCGGCCTCGAGGATTTCCGGCGGCGTGAAAGCCGGCAGGGCCGCCGTCTGCTCGGCCCGCCATAACCGGATGGCGACGCCCGGCTGCGTACGCCCGGCACGGCCGGCGCGCTGGTCGGCGGAAGCGCGGGAAGCACGTACCGTCTCCAGCCGCGTCAGGCCGCTCGCCGGCTCATAGCGCGGCAGCCGCGATAGGCCGGAATCGATGACGACGCGCACGCCGTCTATGGTGATGGAGGTTTCGGCGATCGACGTCGCCAGCACGACCTTGCGGCGGCCGGGCGGCGCCGGCTTGATCGCCGCGTCCTGCGCCTTGTTGTCGAGCATACCGTAGAGCGGCACGATGTCGGTGTCGGCGCCGACCTTGCCCGCCAGCCGCTCGGCGGTGCGCTCGATCTCGCGCTGGCCGGGCAGGAAAGCGAGCACGCTGCCCTCCTCCCCGGCAAGCGCCGAGCGGATCGTCCTGGCCATCACATCCTCGATGGTGACGCCGGCCGGCCGCTCGTCATAGCGGATGTCGACCGGGAAGGCGCGGCCTGCGCTCTCGATCACCGGCGCGCCGGACAGCAGTTTTGCGACACGCGCACCGTCGAGCGTCGCCGACATCACCAGCGATCTGAGGTCAGGCCTCAGCGCACTTTGCACGTCGAGCGCCAGCGCCAGCCCGAAATCGCCGTCGAGCGAGCGTTCGTGGAACTCGTCGAACAACACCGCCGCGACACCAGCCAGCTCGGGATCGTCGAGGATCATGCGAGACAGCACGCCTTCGGTGACGACGAGGATCCTGGTCTTCGCAGAAGTGCGGTTTTCCATGCGCATGGCGTAGCCGACCGTCTCACCGGGTTCTTCGCCAAGCAATTCGGCCATGCGGCGGGCGGCAGCGCGGGCGGCGAGGCGGCGCGGCTCGAGCAGAATGATCTTTCCGACGCCGAGCCATTCAGCGTCGAGCAGCGCCAGTGGAACCAGCGTCGTCTTGCCGGCGCCAGGCGGCGCCACCAGTACGGCGCTGTTACCATGGCCGAGCGCTTCATTGAGCGCCGGCAAGACAGCGGAGACCGGCAGTTCCGGCAAAGGTTTTGTGGTCATTGTCCCAAGGATGTGCAGCCAGTTGGCGCCGATCGCATATCAGCGGTGGCGGTCGCGGCGCAACCTCGGCGCCGACTCAAAGCCTGGTCCGCGAAAACGGGTTCCAGCGCACGGTGCCGAGCCGCACCTCCTCGCGCACCATCGTCAGCAGGCCGGAACCGCCGACCACGGCGAGCCCGACCAGCGACAGAAAATCCGGATATTCCCTGAAGAACAGCGCACCTAAAACCACCGCCCAGACGATCTGCGAGTAATGCGTTGGCGCGATGCGGTTGGCCGGTGCGTATTTGACCGCCAGCAGATGCAGCAGCTGACCGCCGGCGGTAAAGGCGCCGGCCAGCACCAGCCAGGCCCATTGCCTGCCATCCGGCAGCGTGAACGAGGTGGCGGCCGCACCGACGCCGTTGAAGAGCAGGCCGTAGCCGATCAGCACGCCGAGCATCGTCGTGCGCTTTTCCTGCGCGGCCAGCGAACGCATCAGGACGACATTGGTGGCGGCCAGGAAGGCGATGATGAACGCCGCCAGATGACCAAGCTGCAACTCGCGAAACCCAGGCCTGACGACCAGCATGACCCCGGCAAAGCCGGCGACGACCGCCAGCCACCGCCATGGGCCGACCTTCTCCTTGAGGACCAGCGTGGCCAGGATGGTGACGAACAGTGGCGCCAGGAAGATCAGCGCATAGACTTCCGCCAGCGGGATGGTGGTGAAGGCGTAGACGCTGAGCACGCCCGAGGCGATGCCGGCCCAGGCGCGGGCCTGTACCGCCCACGGCCGGGTCGTGCGCCAGAAATCGCGCCAGCGCTCGCCTGCCGGCCTGGCAAAGAGCAGAAAGCAGCCGGCAAACAATGTCGAGAAGAAGCCGATCTCGAAGACGTTGAACTGCCCGCCCAGGCTTTTGACAACGGCGTCGCTGCACGAATAGCTTGCATAGGCGATGAGAGCGAGCAGAATTCCGTTGGGCACGTTTTTCCGTTTCCGGGAGAGATGAGAGTGAAGATACTGGCGCTTGGCGCGCATCCGGACGACATCGAGATCTTCATGTTCGGTACGATGGCGGCCTATGCCGCGCAAGGCGCAGAACTCTTTTTTGCCATAGCCACGGATGGCGCCAGGGGCGGCTATGGCGATCCGGCCGCGCTGGCCCGCACGCGCCGCAAGGAGGCGACGGCGGCGGCCGGCCTGCTTGGCGTGACGCCGCGCTTTCTCGATTTTCCCGATGGCGCGCTGGTGGCGGATGCCGCGCTGATCGGCGCGCTGACAGCACTGATCGGCGAGATAGGGCCGGATCTGGCGATCACCCATGCGCCGAACGACTATCATGGCGACCACCGCGCGCTGTCCGATGGCGTGCGCATAGCCGCCTCATTCTCGGTGCCGGTGCTGCACGCCGACACGTTCGGCGGCACCGGGTTTTCGCCAACGCACTATGTCGATATCTCCAGGCATTTCGATCTAAAGGTGGACGCCATCCGGGCGCACCAGTCGCAGGATCCCGAGCGTTTCGTCGACGCGGCGCGCACGCAGAACGCCTTTCGCGCCGGCCAGGGCAACGGCCCAGCCGGATCGTTCGCCGAGGCCTTCCGCTTCGAGCCCGTCTTCCCCTTCGCCGATATCCGCGCGCTGCTGCCGCCGGCCCCAGTGATCCGTCCGGTGGCGATCAGCAACAAGACGGTGACCTAGGCAGGTCGCCGCAACTTCTCACGTTGCTTTCCTATCCAGCATGCTGCGATGCAGCAACGAATTCGCTTGCCTTGTTTAGTAAAAATTGCATCACTAAACAAATTACTAAACATCCGGTGCGCCGCCGCGTCGTTGTGTTTAGGCCCCGGAGGAGGGGTTTAGAGGGCTCTTGAAACCGTCATCCGGACGCGTTTCGCAAATGGGAGGAAGGCATGAAATCGACCTTGAAACTGACGTTGGGACTGGCATCGACACTCTTTGCGTCGACAGCCGTTTCGAACGTCGCGCAGGCAGAAGATCTGACGCTTTGCTGGGCAGCCTGGGACCCGGCCAACGCGCTTGTGGAATTGTCCAAGGACTTCACCAAGGAAACCGGCATCGGCATGAAATTCGAATTCGTGCCGTGGACCAACTATGCCGACCGCTTTCTCAACGAGCTGAATTCGCACGGCAAGCTGTGCGACCTCATCATCGGCGACAGCCAGTGGATCGGCGGTGCCGCCGAGAACGGCCATTACGTCAAGCTGAACGACTTCTTCGACAAGGAGAAGATCAGCATGGACGATTTCGTGCCGGCGACCGTCGTTGGCTATTCGGAATGGCCGAAGAACTCGCCGAATTACTGGGCGCTGCCGGCTATGGGCGACGTTGTCGGCTGGACTTACCGCAAGGACTGGTTCTCCAAGCCCGAGCTGCAGAAGGAATTCAAGGAAAAGTACGGCTGGGATCTCGGCCCGCCGACGACCTTCGACCAGCTGAAGCAGATCGCCGAATTCTTCCAGAAGCGCGAGATCGACGGCAAGACCGTCTATGGCGCGTCGATCTACACCGAGCGCGGCTCGGAAGGCATCACCATGGGTGCCATGGACGTACTCTACAGCTTCGGCTTCCAGTACGAGAACCCGAAAAAGCCCTACGAGATGGAAGGCTTCGTCAACTCCGACAAATCGGTAAAGGGCCTGGAATTCTACAAGGCGCTCTACGATTGCTGCACCCCTCCCGGCGCCTCGAACAGCTACATGGGCGAAGGCGTCGATGCCTTCAAATCCGGCCAGGTGGCGATGCACATGAACTTCGCCTTCACCTGGCCAGGCCTGCAGAAGGACGAGAATGTCGGCGGCGACAAGATCGGCTATTTCGTCAATCCCAAAGGTCCGGACGGCGACCAGTTCGCCCAGCTCGGCGGCCAGGGCATCTCGGTGGTCTCCTATTCCGACAAGCAGGAAGCCGCGCTCAAATACATCAAATGGTTCGCCAACAAGGACGTGCAGTCCAAATGGTGGTCGCTCGGCGGCTATTCCTGCCTCAACGCGGTCGTCAAGGACCCGGCCTTCCCGGCCAGCCAGCCCTACGCGCAGACCTTCCTCGACTCGATGGCCATCGTGAAGGACTTCTGGGCCGAGCCGAGCTATGCCCCGCTGTTGCAGGCATCGCAGAAGCGCTTCCACGACTATGTGGTTGCCGGGCAAGGCTCGGCCAAGGATGCGCTCGACGGCCTCGTCAAGGACTGGACCGAGGTCTTCCAGGACGACGGCAAGATGTAAACGGCTCCTCCCGAGCCCATGACCGAACCGTCCCGTGCCACCCTTGGCACGGGACACAGTTCAGATAAATTCCATTGTCGAGACGATCCAAGTGACCGAAGCAGGACTGACCATGCCCAATCGGACGGCGGACAGCGTTGCCCGGGCTACGCCTGAGCCGTTGGCCCGCAAGGTCCGGGGCATCAGCGACAAGGGCCTCGCCTGGCTGTTCATCTCGCCGACGATCCTGTTGCTTCTAGCCATCAACATCTTTCCGCTGTTCTGGGCAATCTATCTGTCCTTCACCAATTTTCGCGCCAATCGGCCCAACGAGGTTGTGAAAAACCTTGGGCTGGCGAACTACAAGCGCATCCTGGCTGACCAGGACATCTGGATCGCCATGCAGACGACGGCGCACTTCGTGTTCTGGACCATCCTGCTGCAGACGCTGATCGGCTTCACGCTGGCCTGGCTGATCGACCGCAAGTTTCGCGGCCACGCCTTCTGGACGACAATCATCCTGGTGCCGATGATGTTATCGCCGGCGGTGGTCGGTAATTTCTGGCGCTTCCTCTACGAGCCGCAGATCGGGTTGTTCGCCTACGCCGTTTCGTTCGTAACCGGAATCCCGGCAACGCAGATCAGCATGCTCTCCAACGTGTCGCTGGCGCCATGGTCGATCATCATCGTCGACACCTGGATGTGGACGCCTTACGTGATGCTCATCTGCCTCGCCGGCCTGCGCTCGATCCCCGAATACATCTACGAAGCGGCCGAGGTCGACCGCGCCTCCAACTGGCGGCAGTTCTGGTCGATCACACTGCCGATGGCGCTACCCTTCATCATGCTGGCGGTGCTGTTTCGCGGCATCGAGAACTTCAAGATGTTCGACATGGTCAATTTGCTCACCGGCGGCGGGCCGGGATCGACCACCGAAGTGGCCTCGATCACGTTGAAGCGGCAGGCCTTCGAAAGCTGGCGGACGGGCTATTCCTCGGCCTTCGCCATCATCCTGTTCGTCGCGGTGTTCGGGCTGGCCAACATCTACGTCAAGGCGCTCAACAAGGTGAAGCAGAGATGAGCCTGACGTCAGCCCATTCCGTTGTCGCGCCGTCGGCCACGTCGAAGCGCGTCGCCGGCACGATCATCGTCGCCTACGCGCTGATCTCGATCGTGCCGCTGCTGTGGATCTTCGCCACCAGCTTCAAGACGCCGCCCGATTCCATCGCTTACCCACCGAAGATCCTGTTTCAGCCGAGCGTTGAGGGCTACTGCAACCTGTTCACGACGCGCACAAGGCAGACGCCGGAATACATCAACTCGCTTGGGCCGGCGACGGGCCTGTGCGACGAGACGGTGCGCAAGCGCAACATGGTGATCGCCGGCCCGTCGAACTTCATGCCGCGCTTCGTCAATTCGCTGATCATCGCGTTCGGCTCGACGTTTTGCGCGGTGTTCCTCGGCACGCTGTCGGCCTATGGTTTTTCGCGCTTCAAGGTGCCGCTAGCCGACGACCTTCTGTTCTTCATCCTGTCGACGCGGATGATGCCGCCGATCGCCGTCGCGATTCCCATCTACCTGATGTATCGCGAGCTTGGCCTGTCGGATACGGCGCTCGGCATGATCCTGCTTTATACGGCGGTCAACGTGTCCTTGGCGGTATGGCTGCTGAAAGGCTTTATCGACGAGATCCCGCGCGAATATGAAGAAGCGGCGATGATCGACGGCTATACGCGGCTGCAGGCGTTCTGGCGCACCGTACTGCCGCAGGCGACCACCGGCATTGCCGCAACAGCCATCTTCTGCCTGATCTTTGCCTGGAACGAATATGCCTTCGCCGCGCTGCTGACTTCGGGCACGGCGCAGACCGCGCCGCCCTTCATCCCGACCATCATTGGCGAAGGCGGCCAGGACTGGCCGGCGGTCGCTGCCGGCACGACGATCTTCCTGGTGCCGATCCTTGTCTTCACCATCCTGCTTCGCAAGCAATTGTTGCGCGGCATCACCTTCGGCGCGGTGCGCAAATGAACCTGACCACTAAACGCAAATCGCGCTGGCCCGTCTGGGCCAGGCGCGGGCTGATGGAAAACGTCGCCACCGCGATCATCGCGATCGGCTTCCTGATGCTGTTCCAACCCTTCGCGCTGGCGCTCTACACCTATTCCTTCATCACCATGCTGGCCGGCACGGCGATGTTCATCATCGTCTCGAAATTTCCGGAGTAGACGATGGCCGAGATCAAGGTCGAACATCTGAGGAAGGCATTCGGCGATTTCGTCGCCGTGCAGGATTCCAACTTCGTCGTCGAGGACGGCGAATTCTTCGTCATGCTGGGGCCGTCGGGCTGCGGCAAGACGACGACGCTTCGTATGATCGCCGGGCTCGAACTGCCGACCGGCGGCAAGATCCTGCTTGGCGGCGAGGACGTCACCATGCGGCGTGCCCGCGAGCGCGACATCGCCTTCGTCTTCCAGCTGTTCGCGCTCTATCCGCACATGAATGTGCGGAAGAACATCGGCTTTCCACTGCTGGCGCAAGGCATGCCAGGCGCTGAAATCCGGGCCAGGGTGGAAGAGACGGCGAAGCTGTTGCGGATCGACCATCTGCTCAACAAATCGGTCTCCGGGCTAGCCGGCGGCGATCGCCAGCGCGTGGCGCTCGGCCGCGCCATCGTACGGCGGCCAAAGTGTTTTCTGATGGACGAGCCGCTCGGCACGCTCGACACCGAATTCCGCGACCTGATGGTCCATGAGCTGCGCGAACTGCACAACCGCATCCACGCCACCACCGTCTATGTCACGCACGACCAGATGGAAGCGATGTCGATGGCCGACAAGATCGCGGTGATGAACCATGGCGTCATCGAGCAGTTCGGCACGCCTCGCGAGATCTACGACCGGCCGGCGACGATGTTTGTCGCCGACTTCATCGGCTCGCCGCCGATGAATTTCCTCGGCTTCGGCGGCGGCCTTTCAAAGGGTGCCAGGGAAATTGTTGTGCAAGGCGCGAAGGTGGCCGTGCCGGAGGTGCGCGAGGATGTCGCGCCGGCCGAGATGGCGCTTGGCATCCGCCCGGAGCACATCCGCTTCGACGACGCTTCGAAGCTGCGCGGCGCCATTTACGGCACCGAATATCTCGGCACCACGCAGATCGTGGCGGTCGAGACGGCAGACGGCATCATCAAGGCCAGGGTGCCGGCCGAAATCCGGCTCAATCCGGGCGATCATGTCGGCCTGGCGCTGAGCAGCGCGCGGCTGTCGCTGTTCGCAAAAGGATCCGGCCGTGCGGTGCGCACCGAAATCCATGACTCGGCCTCCCAGGGGAGGGCGCATCATGGCTGATGTTCACATCAAAGGCGTGTCCAAGGTTTTTGGCGAGCATGTCGCCGTCGACAATCTCGACCTGCATATCGCCGACGGGGAATTCGTCGTGCTGCTCGGGCCGACCGGCGCCGGCAAGACGACGACGCTCAGGCTGATCGCCGGGCTGGAGCGGCCGGAAGCGGGCTCGATCCATATTGCCGGCCACGACACGACGACGCTGTCGCCGGCCGAGCGCGACACCGCTTTCGTCTTCCAGCAATATTCGCTCTATCCGCATCTGTCAGTCTACGACAACCTCGCCTTTCCGCTGCGCTCGCCGGCGCGGAAAATGCCGGAGGACCAGATCCGCCGCCGCGTCGAGGATGTGGCCAAGATGGTGCGCATCCACCACAAGCTGAATAATCGCTCGACCAAACTCTCGGGCGGCGAGATGCAGCGCGTCGCCATCGGCCGCGCTTTGGTGCGCAAGCCGTCGATCTACCTGATGGACGAGCCGCTGTCGTCGCTCGACGCCAAGCTGCGCGCCGATCTCAGGCTCGAGCTGAAGCGCATCCAGGCCGAACTCGGCGCCACCATGCTCTACGTCACACACGACCAGATCGAAGCGATGACCATGGCCGACCGCATCGGCATCCTCGCCGACGGCGTGCTGGTGCAGATTGGTTCCCCGCGCACGATCTATTCTGAGCCGGCAAACCTTCACGTCGCGGCAAGGCTCGGCCAACCGGCCATCAATTTGTTGCCGGTCGGCTTGCTGCCGGATGGCGGCGCGCCGACGGGAACCAAGACAATCGGTGCGCGTACCGAACATCTTTCGATCGAGAAGGCCGCGAACGGCCATGCCGACGGCGTCGTCGATTGGGTCGAGCATCTCGGCGACCAGAACCATCTGCACGTGACAGTGGGGACCAAGAAGCTGGTGACGCTGACCGACCCCGACACCGACCTGGCGCAGGGCGACAAGATCATGATCCGCTATCGCTCGCCGCTGTATTTCGGCGCCGATGGGCGACGGCTGATGTGAGCGCTGCGCGAGTGTTTTCCTGGCACCTTTCAACCGGCAATTTCGGGCACCGGACTGGACCAATTCGATGAAGCATTTTTTCAATCGCAGGGATACGATCGTAACTGAGGCCCTGGACGGCTTTCTCGGCACGACCGGCGCCGGCGTTCTCGCTCGCCTCGACGGCTATCCCGAGATCAAGGTCATTCTCCGCGCCGACTGGGATAAGACCAAGGTCGCGGTCATTTCCGGCGGCGGGGCCGGGCACGAACCCGCACATGCCGGCTTCGTCGGCATGGGCATGCTGACGGCGGCGGTTTCGGGCGAGATCTTTGCTTCGCCGAGCGTGGAAGCAATATTGGCCGCCATCCGCGCGGTGACCGGTCCCGCCGGGTGCCTACTGATCGTCAAGAACTATACCGGCGATCGCCTCAACTTCGGCTTGGCCGCCGAGAAGGCGCGCGCCGAAGGCTTCCGCGTCGAGATGGTGATCGTCGCCGACGACATTGCCCTGCCGGACATTGCCCAGCCGCGCGGCGTTGCCGGCACCTTGTTCGTGCACAAGATCGCAGGCTATCTGTCGGAAGCCGGCAACGATCTGGCGACGATTGCCGCTGCGGCGCGCGCCGCGGTGGCGGATATCGTTTCACTCGGCATATCGCTGTCGTCCTGCTCGATCCCCGGCCAGAGCCATGACGAAAGATTTGGCGCCGACGACGCTGAACTCGGCCTCGGCATCCATGGCGAACCGGGCGTTGAGCGGATTGCGGTACAAAGTGCCGAAAGACTGGTTGCGATCATGTCGGAGCGCCTTGCCGCGCGGCTCGATCCGGCCAGCGACTACGCCTTGCTGATCAACAATCTCGGTTCGGTGCCACCGCTGGAAATGTTGCTTGTCGCCAATGCGGTATTGGCATCACCGCTGGCACGAAAGGTGACGCTGACGATCGGGCCTGGGCAGCTTATGACGGCGCTCAACATGAACGGCTTTTCTCTGTCGCTGATCCGGCTCGATGCGCCGCGCGAAGCGGCGTTGCGGGCGCCGGTAGGTCCTCACGCCTGGCTGCCGGCAAGAGCGGTTGGCCCAATGAGCATCGTGCCGATGGCAAAAGCCGGCAGCCTTGGCAACGCGTCGAAAGCCAGCCAGGACGCGCGCACCGAGCGGCTGGTGGTCGCGGTCTGCGAACGGCTGATCTCGCTTGAAGGCGCGTTGAACGGACTGGACGCCAAGGCTGGAGACGGCGACACCGGATCGACTGTGGCGGCCGGTGCGCGCAGCGTGCTAGGCCGCATTGCGACACTGCCGCTCGCCGACCCTGCCGCAACGCTCGCCGCCGTCGGCGACATCCTGAGCGCCAGCATGGGCGGCTCCAGTGGCGTGCTGCTGTCGATCTTCTTCACCGCCGCCGCGCAGGCGCTGCAGTCTGGCGAAACGCTTCCCAAGGCGCTTCTCGCTGGCCTGGATCGGGTGTCCTTCTATGGTGGAGCGAGGATCGGCGATCGCACGATGATCGATGCCCTGGAACCCGCCTTGAGGGCGCTGGATAAGGGGAGTCTGGAAGATGCGGCGGTCGCGGCGCAACGCGGAGCCGAGGCCACCGCTGCCATGCGCAAGGCCAAGGCCGGGCGGTCCGCCTATATTGGCAGCCAGCTCGACGGCGTGGTCGATCCGGGCGCCTTTGCCGTCGCCGAGGTCTTCACTGCCCTCGCTGCGTTGCTCGAACCCGCTTGACTGGGGAAAAGAATGCTTCAATTGCCGGATATGCAATTTTCTCGTACTGCCGGCAGCGCAGGGGCCAGGAGCATGGGTGACATGGCGGCAGCGAATATTTCTAGGCTGATCGAGGCAGCGGCAAACACCATCGCCGCCCATGCCGAAGAGCTGACCCGGCTCGACCAGGCGATCGGCGACGGCGACCATGGGCTCAACATGAAACGCGGCTTCGAGGCCGTGCGGGCCGAGGCCGACGCGTTTGCGGCAAAGCCGTTGCCCGAGGCGCTGAAGGCGATCGGCACCAAGCTAGTGATGACCGTCGGCGGAGCCTCCGGTCCCTTGTTTGGCACGCTGTTCATGGCGCTCGGCAAGGAGATTTCCGCCGTGCCGGGTCGCGCCGACCTGGCGGCGGCCTTCGGCAAGGCGATCGAAGCGGTGGCCGCCAGAGGCAAGTCGCAGGCGGGGCAAAAAACCATGCTCGACGTGCTGCAGCCGGTGCATGAGGCCCTGCTGCAGGGAAAGGCGGCAGCGGACATCGTCGAGATCGCCGACAACGCGGCCGACGCGACCGTGCCGATGAAGGCGCTGCGTGGGCGCGCCTCCTTCCTTGGCGACCGTTCGATCGGTCATATGGATGCCGGCGCACGCTCGACCGCGCTTCTGGTGCGGGCCGTAGCCGAGACAATCGAGAGGCGCGCATGAGCAATGTCGGCATCGTCATCGTATCGCATTCGCCGCTGGTCGCCGAAGGCACCGCCGACATGGTGCGGCAGATGGTCGGCAACGAAGTGCCGCTTGCATGGTGCGGCGGAAACGGCCATGGCGGGCTGGGAACCAATGTCGAGGCGATCATAGGCGCCATCGACAAGGCCTGGTCGGAGGCGGGTGTCGCGATCCTCGTCGATCTCGGCGGTGCCGAGACCAATAGCGAGATGGCGGTCGAGATGATCGGCGAACCGCGCGCCCAGAAGATCATCGTCTGCAATGCGCCGATCGTCGAAGGCGCGGTGATGGCGGCAACCGAGGCTTCCGGCGGCGCCTCGCTCAAGGAAGTGGTGGCGACGGCGCACGAACTGTCGCCATCGTGAATGAACGGGAATTTTGACAAGCATGTCCGCAGCAGCCGAAGCCAGCGTCCTGATCACCCATGAGGTGGGACTGCATGCGCGTCCTTCGGTGAAGTTCACCAAGCTTGCCAAGACGTTTTCGGCCGACGTCGAGATTGCGCTCGCCGCCAACGGACCGTGGCTCGACGCCAAGAGCATCGTCAAGGTAATGGCTGCGAAAGCGCCGAAAGGTACTGTCCTGCATATCAGAGCCAGAGGGGACGGCGCCGGTGAGGCGGTCGGCGCGCTGGTCGAGCTGGTGCGGCGCGATTTCGACGAAGGCAAGGACCATGCCCGAACCGCTTAGGCTGCAGGGCATTTCGGCATCGGCCGGCTATGCCGAGGGGCCGCTGTTCGATCTGGACCAGGCTGCTGTGCGTTATGTCCGCAAGGCGACTGCCGCGGACGAGAAGGCGGCGCTTGAAGCCGCCATCTCCATTGCCGCAGGCCGGCTCGCGACATTGATCGAAACCAGCGACAGCGAGGCGGCCGGGATCCTCGAATTCCAGCTCGCCATGCTGGAGGACAACGCGCTGACCGGTCCGGCCTTTGCGCACATCGTCGAGGGCATGGCTGCTGATGTGGCTTGGCGAACAGCGCTCGACGCCGAGATCGCCGGCTACGAAACATCCGACCAGGACTATTTCCGGGCGCGCGCGGCCGACATGCGCGATATACGCGACCAGGTGCTACGCGCGCTGACCGGGGGCGGCGACATTGCCGCACCGGCGGGTGCGATCTTCTACGGCGAGGATATCGCACCGACGCGCTTCCTCGAGACCGACTGGAGTGCCGGCGGCGGCATAGCACTTACGGCCGGAAGTGCTGCAAGTCATGTCGCAATGCTGGCACGCTCACGCGGCGTGCCAATGGTGGTGGGGCTTGGGCTCGTGGCGCGTGGGGTGGCCGGGCCCGGTGCTTCGCCGGCTTACCTTGCCGGAATGGCTCTGCTCGATGCCGAACATGGCGGCATCGTGTTGGCGCCTTCGAAAGCGGAGATCGATGCATTCCGACGATCGTCGTTGGCTTTCGCAGCGCATCGCGGCAAAGCGGCAGCCTATCTGACAAGGCCGGCAGCAACGAAGACCGGCATAGCGGTCCGCGTGCAGGTGAATATTGCCGATCCATCCGATGTCGACAGCATCGATGCTGCGGCGTGCGACGGTGTCGGGCTGATGCGGACCGAATTCCTGTTCGGCAAGACGCTGCCGGACGAGGAGACCCAATATCGCGCCTACCGCAAAGTGCTGGAATGGGCAGGCGACAAGCCGGTGACGATCCGTACCGTCGATGCGGGCGGCGATAAGCCTGTGCCGGGCCTGACCGTCGAGGAAGGTAATCCATTCCTTGGCCTGCGCGGGATCAGGCTGTCGCTGGTGCGCCCAGAGGTCTTTCGCGTGCAGATCCGCGCCTTGCTACGCGCCGCCATGCACGGCAATCTGAAGGTGATGTTCCCGATGATCGCCGTTCCGGAAGAGTATGAACACGCCACCGCGCTGTTCGCGGAAGAGCAGGCTGACCTTTTGGCGCGCGGCATCGCGCAAAAAATGCCGCCGCTTGGCATCATGGTCGAGGTGCCATCGGTGGCGATTGCGCCGGAGGCATTCGCCAAGGCCGCCTTCTTCTCGATCGGTTCGAATGATTTGACCCAATACGTGATGGCCGCCGCTCGCGACAATGCGTCGGTCGCACATCTGAATTCGGTCAGGCATCCGGCCGTACTCCGGCTGATCGCCTCGGTTGCCGCCTTCGGCCGCGAGCATAATGTTCCGGTCAGCCTGTGTGGCGACGCCGGCGGCGACCCCGCCTCGATCCCGGCGCTGCTTGAAACTGGGCTGCGTGACCTCTCCGTCGCTCCCGCCCAACTCGCGATGGCCAAGGCGGCCATCGCGGACGTTTCGATCTAGGCCCGGCATGTCAGACAAAGCGTCGCAATCCGGCCCCGAAGAGGCGATCCGCGCCTACAAGACGATCCTGTCGCAGGTGATCGACCAGCGCCCGTCCGGCATGCGCCAGCGCCTCGCCGATGCGCTGGGCAAGCATCGCAGCTTCGTCACGCAGATTTCCAGCCCGGCCTATTCGACGCCGATCCCGTCGAAGCATTTGCCGGCTATCTTCTCCGTTTGCCATTTCAGCCCGGCCGAACGCGATCATTTCCTTGAAGCCTACCATCGGGCGCATCCGGGAAAAATGTCGCTGGCTGCAGGCATGCGCAAGACACGCCATGTCTCGCTGATCGTTCCCGATTTCGGCGACGATAAGCAGAATGCGGCGCTCGACCGGGCGGTCAATGATTTCATCCAGAAGATCACCAGCATCGCCGGCAAGGGCAGCTGACGCTGGGCTATTTCGGGAGGACAGCCATGAAGAAATTTCTGAATTCGGTCGATACGGTGCTGACCGAGAGCCTCGACGGCTTCGTTGCCGCGCATGCCGACATCCTGGCGCTCGGCGAGGAGCACAAATTTGTCCGCCGCAAGGTGCTCAAGCCGGGCAAGGTGGCGCTGATCTCCGGCGGCGGCTCGGGTCACGAGCCGCTGCATGGCGGGTTCGTCGGGCACGGCATGCTGGATGCCGCCTGCCCCGGCCAGGTATTCACCTCGCCGACGCCTGACCAGATGATGGCGGCGGCTGAAGCCGTCAATACGGGCGCCGGCTGCCTGTTCATCGTCAAGAACTACGAGGGCGACGTGATGAATTTCGACATGGCCGCTGAAATGTCGGAAGGCGTGATGCAAATCGTGACCAATGACGACGTCGCGGTCGAAAACTCGTCCTACACCACCGGCCGGCGCGGCGTCGCCGGTACGCTGGTGGTCGAGAAAATCGTCGGCGCGGCGGCCGAACAAGGCATGCCACTGGAGTCTTTGAAGGCGTTGGGCGAGCGCGTCAACGGCGCGACTCGCTCGATGGGCGTGGCGCTGACCAGTTGCACCGTGCCGGCGGCGGGCAAGCCGACCTTCGACATCGGCGACGGCGAGATGGAGTTCGGGGTCGGTATCCATGGCGAGCCGGGGAGGCGACGCGACACATTGAAAAGCGCCGATGCTATCGCCGACGAGATCTGTACCGCAATCCTGGGTGACCTGGGCGACGGTGCCAAAGGCCAGGCGCTACTCTTCGTCAACGGCTTTGGCGGCACACCGTTGATGGAGCTTTATCTGATGTATAATAGCGCCCGCAAAATCTTCGAGAAGCACGGCGTGACGGTGGCGCGGTCGCTGGTCGGGTCCTATGTGACCTCGCTCGACATGGCCGGCTGCTCGATCACGCTGAGCATGCTCGACGACGAAGCGGCCGTTTGGTGGGATGCACCGGTACATACGGCCGCGCTGCGCTGGGGCATGTAGCGGCGGAGAATGCCCCAGAAATAGTCGGTGATAAGACCGACATCGGCAACGCCGCACATCGCCAGACAGTTGCCCTCCTCACCCTGCGTAAGATAAAGAATCTGCGGTTGGGGAGTTTGAGCATGCGTTACAATTGGGATCGCGCGCCGACGGGTTTCGAGCGCCATGGAAAGGTGCTGGCAGCCGCCTTGCTGATCGCCGGCGGGGTCGGACTTATGCTCGCTGCCCTCCCGCTTTAGGGACAACAAACTCGGGTAGCGGACTACTTCTCAGCCCGTTGCCTCAGTGCGCCCGGCCAGTCACGGCGATGAAACGGCGGTCGCGCCCTTCAAATCCCTGGCTGAAGCGCTGCACGAGCACCGCAAGCACGCCCGGTTTTCCATCCGGGGTGAATGCGTAAGATTCCGACAGGCTGTAGGAAGTCGGGCAATTCCTCGAACCGGGCACCGCCTTGTCCTCATGCAGCAGCTTGATCGGCTTGCCGTCCTGACCCTGCAGCGTCAGGCGAAAGCCGAGCGCCTTGCCGGTCGTTTCGCCTTGCTGCGTCGCGTCGAAACTCGATGAACAATCCGCTGTGCTGTCGGCAAGGATCTGCTCGAGCTGGATGGTCGAGATGCCAAGCTCGTCATAGGCCGGCGAAAGCCATTTCTGCGAAACCTGCTCAAGGCGCGCAATGTCATTGTAGGCGACCAAGTCGTCGGGAAAGGTAAATTTGTCTAAGCCCGTCCGCTCGCCGCGCGGCGCTATGGCATATTTGGCCAGCAAGGGCGCCGCCTGCGCCGCGGCACGCTCCCTCGCCTGCGCAAGCGTCAGTGTCGCATCCTCCGTCTCGTCGACGATGACGATCGGCTTGCCGCCGACGAACTCATCGGTCCGCGTGTCGATGATGTCGATCTCCGACCAGCCCGAATCCGAAGCACCGGCATCGAGCGTGCCGTACTGTTCGAAGGCGAAGTAGTTGCCGTCTGGCGAAAAGCCGATTATGCGCCGTGCCGCCGCATCGCCGGCCTGAGCAGCTGAAGCGAGCACCAACGCCAGCGTCGCAATCACGGCAAATCCAAGCTCGTATCGCAGTTTCATCGCGCCCTGCCCCCAATGTTGAAAATTCGGCCGATCAGCCCCGCAGACCACGACGACCTGCATTTGCGGCCGAATTAGAACGACGGCAAACGAAACGCACAAATACATGGTTACACAAACCAGCATACGCTATTTCAAGGACAGCAAACATTCCTGGGGAGGAAGCTGGATGGCGTCACGCTACCATGAGGTCTATGACGACTGGAAACGCGACCCGGAAAAATTCTGGGCCGATGCGGCGAGTGCAATCGACTGGTTCTCGCCTTTCGAGACCGTTTTCGATGCCAATGCCGGCGTCTATGGCCGGTGGTTCAACGGCGCCTCGTGCAACACCTGCTTCAATGCCGTCGATCGTCATGTGGCGGGCGGCCGTGCCGACCAGATCGCGTTGATCCATGACAGCGCGATTTCGGGTACAATCAGGAAATTCACGTATGCCGAGTTGAAGCGCGAGGTGGTCGCGCTGACCTCGGTGCTCAAGAATCGCGGCATTCAAAAAGGCGATCGCGTCATCATCTACATGCCGATGGTACCGGAGGCAGCCTTCGCCATGCTTGCCTGTGCGCGGATCGGCGCCGTGCATTCGGTGGTCTTCGGCGGCTTTGCCTCGCATGAGCTCGCCACGCGCATCGACGACGCCAAGCCGAAGCTGATCATCTCGGCGTCCTGCGGACTGGAGCCAGGGCGCGTCGTTGCCTATAAGCCGCTGCTCGACAAGGCGATCGAGATGTCGCGGCACAAGCCGGAAAGCTGCCTCATCCTGCAGCGCGACCAATTGCGCTGCGAGCTCAGGGAAAACTACGACATCGACTATGCCGACGCCGTGGCGCGTGAACGGGCCGCCGGCGCCAATGTCGACTGTGTTCCGGTGCTTGCCACCGATCCGCTCTACATCATCTACACCTCGGGCACGACCGGCCAGCCGAAGGGCATCGTGCGCGACAATGGCGGCCATATGGTCGCGCTGAAATGGTCGATGGAAAACGAGTTCGGCGTCAAGCCGGGCGAAGTGTTCTGGGCCGCTTCCGATGTCGGCTGGGTGGTCGGCCATTCCTATATCGTCTACGGCCCGCTGCTGCATGGCTGCACAACCATCCTGTTCGAGGGCAAGCCGGTCGGCACGCCCGATGCCGGCACCTATTGGCGTGTGATCGCCGAGCACGGGGTGGTCGCGCTGTTCACCGCGCCAACCGCCTTTCGCGCCATCAAAGGACAGGACCCGAAAGGCGAATTCGTCCCGAAATACGACCTGTCCAAATTCCGCACGCTGTTCCTCGCCGGCGAGCGCGCCGATCCGGAAACCATCAAATGGGCGGAGCAGAAATTGAACGTGCCGGTGATCGACCATTGGTGGCAAACCGAGACCGGCTCGCCGATGACCATCAACCCCGCCGGACTGGGCCTGTTGCCGGTCAAATACGGCTCGCCCGGCGTGCCGATGCCCGGCTACGACATCCGCGTGCTGGACGATGCCGGGCATGGGGTCAAGCGTGGTACGCTTGGCAATGTCGTGGTGAGATTGCCGTTGCCCCCCGGCTGCCTGCCGACGCTGTGGAATGCCGACGAGCGGTTTCGCCAAGCCTATCTCGAGGAGTTCCCCGGCTTCTACAAAACCGCGGATGCCGGCATGATGGACGAGGACGGCTATCTCTATGTCATGGCTCGCACCGACGACATCATCAATGTCGCCGGTCACCGGCTATCGACCGGCGCCATGGAGGAGGTTCTGGCCGCGCATCCCGACGTCGCCGAATGCGCTGTCGTCGGTATTGCCGATGCTATGAAAGGCCAGGTTCCACTCGGCTTCGTCGTGCTGAATGCCGGGGTCGACCGCGACGCCGGCATCATCGAAAACGAGGTTGTCACGCTGGTGCGCGAACGGATCGGCCCGGTCGCCGCCTTCAAGACGGTGGTGACGATCAAGCGCCTGCCGAAGACGCGCTCCGGCAAGATCCTGCGCGGCACCATGCAGAAGATCGCCGACAAGGAGGAATGGGCCATGCCGGCAACGATCGACGACCCGGCCATCCTCGACGAGATCACCGCCGCGCTGAACCGCCGCGGCATCGGCCTGTAAGGACGCCGAAGCCGAGTTGTGTCCGAAGCTCCGGTATGGAACGACCGGCGCCGGACATGGTATCCACGCACAGCGCGTCATGTTGCTTCGGAATCGAGGCGCACCACAGCCATGCGAGATGCCATACGTGACCCTGTTCCAGCGATCGAGAAAGTCCCAGGCCGCGGCGCGCCGGCGGCTGGAGATCGATATGCGGGGCACCGTCGTCTATGCGATCGGCGACGTGCATGGCTGCTACAAGGAACTCCGCGCCCTGGAGCAGAAGATCCTGCTCGATTCGGTGCCCTTCGAAGGACGAAAGCTGATCATCATGCTCGGCGACTACGTCGATCGTGGGCCTCAGTCGGCGCGTGTGCTCGATCATCTGCTGGCGCCGCCACCCCAAGGTTTCCAGCGCATTTGCCTTGCCGGCAACCACGAAGTCGTGATGCTGAACTATCTCGACGGGATCATTTCGCGAGAGTCGTGGCTGGCGATAGGCGGCCTGCAAACGCTGTTTTCCTACGGCGTCGATCCGTCGCGCATGGCCGATCTCTACGGTTCAAGCGAGGAGGTCGACCGGCGCATTCGGGAGATCATTCCCGCCGGCCATATCAGCTTCATGCGCGCGCTGCCGGTCATGGTCTGTTCGGCAAAATTCGTGTTCGTTCATGCCGGCATCAGGCCCGGCATCGACCTCGCCGCGCAGGACGAGGACGACCTGCTCAACATCCGCTCGGAGTTCTTTGACGCCGCGCATCTTCTCGACCGCTATGTCGTGCACGGACATACGCCGGTCGACATTCCGAAGCTCGAGGGACGCCGGCTTGGCATCGACACGGGCGCTTTCCAAAGCGGCCGGCTGACCGCAGTCAGGATCGTAGACAACCGCGCCAGACTGATATTTTCCTAGAGCGGAATGCGATCAAATTGAATCGGGCATTGCCCAGCCGCCTGGCCGATCGCTTTCGTGTTGGCTTTAAAACACCGCGAGGTACTTCAGCAGTGAAATAATGCCGATAATGATCACGACAATTTGGGCAATCTGACGAGTGCGACCATCAAGCGGCAACCGGTTGACCAGATAAAGCACCAGAATGATTACAAGGAAAGTGATCAGAATGCTGATCAAAGGAGTGCTTGCCATTGTCCCTCACTGTATGAAACGTAGAAAAACAAGCCAGCACACCGCGGCGCCGTGTGAAGATTGCCCATGCTTATTCGAGCCGTAGCACCTGGCAAGTGATTCGAACAGCCTGGCTGGCGGTGTCGAAAGCTGTCTGACACGCCATGGAACCTTGACCTCTTTAAATCGTTTTAAATTCGAAGAGGGAATATCAACCATCCCTTCAAAGGAGATTTATGAACAAGATATTATCGGGTTGGCTCGCGGCCACGTTGTCAGTTTCATTCGTGACGGCAGCCGGGTCAGCCGGCGCAGCTCAACTGTTCTTGCCGCAAACACCTTCCGTTTCGTCCGATGTGGCGACGGTCGACTACAAGCCGTGGATGAAGCGGAAATTCAACCGCAATCGCAATTTTTCGCGCAACGATGGCGTGAACTGGAACGGTCATCGCGGCTATCGTGAATACCATCGCGGCTATCGCCGCCATGGTGACTACTGGTTTCCGCTGGCGGCCTTCGCTGCCGGCGCGGTGATCAGCGGCGTGATCATCAACAACAACCAGAACCGGGTCAGTCGCGGCGATTCGCATGTACAGTGGTGCTATGACCGATACCGGAGCTATCGAGCTTCAGACGATACATTCCAGCCTAGCTATGGCCCTCGGCAGCTGTGTAATTCGCCGTACTGAGACGTAAGGTTTTTTACCGCATCAAAAACCCCGCATCGCGCGGGGTTTTTCGTAGCGGCGCCAAGGCGGCGATGGAAAGGCGAACGTAGCGTGGATCTCGGCTTGAGTGTCTATTCCAGACGGAATTCGACAGCGTGCGCTTCAGCCTCCGTAATAAGGCCGCCGTCGACGGCGGCTTCGAATGCTTTGGCAAAATACTGATCATCGGAAGTCTGGTGATCCTGGCCCGAAAGATCGACCGGATACGCGCCGATCACCCGGCCCGTAATTTTCTCGATTACCGTCACGGTCCGCTGCATCGGTTTTTCTCCAATTAAACAGAACCTATAGCACATAGAATAGGAACATCAGCGGCAGCCGCTCGCGAGCGGCTTCGAAACATTCGAGCTACACCCACCTGATGGGACGATCTTCGAGGCACTATTCGGATAACCGCTTAAAGCCTCCGCCAAGCGACCAAGCTATGCTGCTTTCGGCATCCGCGACGTGAATGTCGCTCTGGTAACGGCGATCATCGTGCCAGTGTTGCCCGTGACGGTGTCAATGCGTGCTTCAAGCTGTTTGACAAGTGCCTCCACGATCGCTGTCCCCAGTCCCGCACATGGAATGTCGCCAACGGGTTTGCCCCACCCGTTGTCCGATACGGTCAACTTCCAATCCTCAGCATCGGTCTCATAGGTCACCAAGATCAGCGCATCGACCTTTTCTGTCGAGAATGCATACTTGATGGCGTTGAGAACGAGCTCGGTTACGATCAGGCCAAGGCTCACCGCCTTCTGGGAATCTATCCTTCCATTTTCCGCCATGACGTTGACGGCAATAGCCTGTGTTTCCCCGATCATCGAAGCGGCCAAACTGCTGCAAAGCTTCGACAGATAAGAACCAACCTCGATTTCGTCGGCACCGGTTGAGGCATGGAGATGCCGCTGCACTTCGGCCACCGACAGCACGCGTTGATGGGCATCCTTCAGGTGCTGCCGCGTTTCATCTGAGGTGACGGACCGAGCCTTCAGCAGCAAAATGCTGGCGATGATCTGTAGGCTGTTGGCGACCCGGTGCTCCATTTCGCGCAGCAGCACATCTTTCTGGCGCAGCAAGTCTTCGGTGCGGCCGAGAAGCTCTTCCTTTTCCCTTTCGATGGCGCGGCGCGCCGTGATGTCATTGAAGGCGAGCAGGATGGTCGCGGCTGAACTGTGGTCGTAAAGGACCTTTCGCGCGTTGAGCAGCATCGTGCGCCGGCCGATATCGGGGAAATCATGCTCGACCTCGAAGCCGTCCATGGCGGTCTTCTCGGGAATGATCGTCTCCAAGAGCAGGTGAAGCGCTGGAATGTCCCACTGGCCGTCGCCCAGCGCGTAGAGCAGCGAGCCGTGCGTCTGCTCGGGGTCGACCCTGAAGGTCTGATAGAAGGAGCGGTTGGCCGCCAGCACGCGAAAGTTCTCATCGAGAACGAGGAAGGGTTCGACGATCGTATTGACGATGGCCTGCGCCAGCGTCTGCGCGTCTTCGATATTCGCAATGGGGTGGAACATAGGCTTCGAGGCCAATCCAGGGGCCGTGTCCCCTTGATTTTCTTTCTACCGGTTTGCCAGCCACCTGTCGCGAATTGAATCGGCCAAACGCAGCAGTGAGTGGCGGTCCGTGTGCCCAATTGTTTTAGGAATGGCCTTGGGGCACCCGAGGCACTAACACCGGCTCGATGATTCCAGCACTCGACCTTCCGGAAGATACTTTCGAACTCGACGATGATGCGCTGTTGGATGCTGTGCAGCGGCAGACGGTGCGCTATTTTTGGGAAGGCGCCCATCCCGTCAGCGGTCTTGCCCGCGACCGGCAGAAGACCACAGGTGATCCTGCCAACGATCTGGTGACGATCGGGGGGTCCGGTTTTGGCATTGCAGCTATCATCGTTGCGGTCGAACGGGAATGGATCGACCGCGCTGCGGCTTTACCGCGACTGCATGGCATGCTCGATTTCCTGGAAAACTCGCCGCGCTACCACGGCGTTTTTCCGCATTTCGTCAATGGCCGTACCGGTGCGACAATTCCATTCGGTCGCAAGGATGACGGCGCTGATCTGGTCGAAACCACTTTCCTGTTTCAAGGTCTGATCTGCGCCCGTGAGTACTTCGCCGAGATGGCAACCGAGGAAGTTCTCCTTCGCCAGCGCGTGAACGCGCTGTTGTCACAGGCCGAATGGAATTGGTTTACACGCGGCGCTCGGCAACTGATGTGGCACTGGAGCCCGAACCACGGCTGGGCGATGGACAGCCCGATCAGGGGTTGGAACGAATGCATGCTCACCTTCGTGCTGGCGGCGGGATCAACTCGCCACTCCATTGATCCGGGCATCTATCACGAAGGCTTTGCTGGTGGATCCGACTTTCGAAACGGGCGCGATCATTACGGGATCGTCCTGCCATTGGGAATGGATTCTGGTGGTCCGCTCTTCTTCTCGCAATATTCCTTCTGCGGGCTCGATCCACGAGGCCTGAGCGACCGATACGCCGACTACTGGCAACAGAACCTCCGTCATACGCAGATCAATTATCGGCACTGCGTTCGCAATCCCCATAGCCATCTGGGATACGGCCCTGACTGCTGGGGTCTGACCGCGAGCCATGGGCCGCGAGGATACATCGCAAGTGCACCTGACAGGGACTTTGGCGTAATCACCCCGTCCGCTGCCCTGTCGAGTTTCCCTTATGCTCCGGAGGAAGCGATGCGCGCACTGCGCGGTTTCCTGACCAAGCCTCGAAACCGCATATGGGGCCGCTTCGGCTTTGTCGACGCGTTTTGCGAAAGCCGCAACTGGTACTCCCGAACCTATCTGGCCATCAATCAGGGGCCAATCATCGCGATGATCGAGAACCATCGTACAGGGCTGTTGTGGCGGCTGTTCATGCGGGCGCCGGAAGTGCGCAGAGGCTTGGAGAAGCTTGGCTTCATCAGCAAGCATCTCAGAACGTCAACACCCCAATAAATCTTTGCGACGCCGGTGATTCCGCTGGGGTGCAAAATGGCCGAAACGCGCGGACTGCACTCAGGCAGCCGCCTTGGTGCGCGCTTCCGATTTTTCCAGATAGTAGCTCGAATATTTGTCGAAGAATTTTTCCGAGCCGCCGATCGCGCCATACTTGGCCAGCTTCTTCAGTTCGACCTTGTTCAGCACCGCGCCAATTATCTTCTTGGCGATGTAGGGCTCCGAACTGAGCACGGATTGCACCATCGCACGCGGCGTGCGTCCCCACTCGGTGACCAGCACGAAGCCGTCGACAAGCGGAGCGAAGGCCTTAGCGTCGACGACAGGCCCGAGCGGCGGCAGATCGACGATAATGTATTCGAAGGTTTCCTTGGCGTTATCGATGAAGCGCCGCATGCCGGCCGAAGACAGAAGCTCGCTGGTATGCGAAAACTGCCCACGCAGGACGGCCGGGATGATAGCCAGCTTGGTCTGCCGGTCGATCTTGCCGACCGACTGCCATGTCTGCCCGCTCACCACAGCTTCCATCAGGCCCTGCTCGGCCTCCATACCGAGGCTGCGGCTGAGGCCGGGATTGCGCAGGTCGCCGTCGATCAGCAGCGTTTTCGATCCGTTGACGGCAAGCAGCCCGGCAAGATTGGCCGCCACCGTCGATTTGCCTTCGCCGGGAAGCACCGAGACCACGCCGATGACCCGGCTGCCCTGGCCCTCCATGACGACGTCGAAGGCGATCTTTGCGTTGCGCAGCGTCTCGGAGAACATCGATGCCGGTGCGTCGACGGTTACCCGCATCCGCGCACGTTTTTCGGCCGCCGACAATGTTTTGGAGGGCTGGGATTTGGAGGACTTGGCGGTCTTGGATTCAACGACTTTGACGTCAGGCTGACCGCCATTGCGTTGGTCATCCTTGCCAGCCTTGCCGATGACCGGGAGATAGCCGAGGAATTTGAGGCCGACACGGTCGCGCACATCCTCGCCGGTCCTGAAGAAGCGTTCCCTGAATTCATTCAGACCACCAACCCCTGCCCCCATCATTATGCCAAGCGCCAGCGAAAGCCCCAGCACGATGGCCGTTCGCGGGGTTGCGGCCGACTGCGGCATCGTCGCGTCCGAGATGACCCGGATCTTGCCGACCGGGAAGGATTGCTGCTGGGCTGCCTCCTCATAGCGGTTCAGGAACGTCTGGTAGAGCGTCGACAGCGCCGTCGCCTTTTGGTCCAGCTCACGCAGCTTGACCTGCGACTGGTTGTCGATGGAGCTCTTGCCAGCCGCCAAGGCGACATTTGCGCGGAGCGCGGTTTCGCGCGCCAGAGCGACCTCGTATTCGTTGCGGTAGCTTTCGGTCAGTTGCTTCAGCTCGCCGAAAATCTGCGCCGATATGTCGGCCTTCTCCTTGGCGAGCGCGACGGCCTGCGGATGTTGCGGGCCGAAATTGGCTTCGACGTCCTGCTGCCGCTTGGCGACGGTGAGATAGCGGTTCTTCAGCGTCGTGATGACGGAGCTGCTCGGCTGGTCGTTCGATATCGCGGCGTCCTTGAACGCATTGTCCGAGCCGCTTTCGACGATCGACTTGTACTGCTGATAGCGGGCGCCGGCCCGTGCGGTATCGGCCTGCGCGACGATCAGCTGGGTGTTGAGATCGGACAATTGCTTGTCGCTGATCAGCTGGCCGTCATTGACGGCCAGTCCATGTTCGGCCCTGAACTTTTCGACCGCCAGTGCGGCCGCCTGGGAGCTCTCGCGGAGCTCGGTCAGCCGGCCTTGCAGCCAGACCGCCGCCCGTTCGGTCGCGTCGAAGCTGGCATCGAGCTGATCGGCGAGATAGGCGTCGGCATAGGCCTTGGTGATGGCGGTCGCAAGCGCCGGATCCGTCGCCTGGAAGGAGATGCTGATGACAAAGCTTCGGCCGATCCGCTCGGCGTCGAGTTGGTTCTGCAGCTTGAAGATTGCGTAGTCGCGGGGCGACGACGATGCGGTGATCGCGTCACGCGTCGCAGCATCAAGCTGAGTGACATCGGTTGTGCTAGCGGCGCGCTTGGGGCGGACAGACTGGATGATACCGCGCACAAAGCTTGCGACCTTCGACAGGGCCGACGTCGGAGGGTTCATGAAAGCGTCGTTCTGATCGAGCTTCAGCTTGTCGACGACCACCCCCGCCAGCCTGGCCGACTGCAAAATTTCGATCTGGCTTAGAACGGCGGAGTCGGTCTGCATGCTGACCGACGCCGCCGAAATGTCGTCGACGACCTTGTTCAATCCTTCGTCGATCAGCACGCTGCTCGTCGCCACATAGGTAGGAGGCGTCGTCTGCAAATAGAGCACGCCGAGAAAGAGACCGATGACGGCGCAGGCGGCAACCACTTTCGCCTGCCGCGCGGCCATGCCAAGCAGGCGCTCGATGTCGATGAAGTCTTCGGCGTTTGCCGCATTTGAAGCCGGCAATGGCGTCCTCTTGTCGACAGGAAAATTGGCATAGTTCATCTTCGGTCCAATTCTAGTTTGCAGGCGCTACCGCCTCGAAGGTCGGGACATAGGGTGCAAACCTTGCGCCGGACAGTGCGCGTTACGCGCGGCGCAACGGCCTGTCCTGCGTCATCAGCCGCACCCACAATGCCTCGAAAAAATGGACATTATGCGGCTTCTTCCCGACGCTGATGCGACCGGACGAATTCCTGCAGCATCTCGAAGATCGGGCCCTTCATGTCCTCCCGCGCCAGCGCGAAAGCGACGTTGGCCTGGATGAAGCCCTCCTTCGAGCCGCAGTCGAACATGCGGCCGTCGAAAGGCTGGGCGAAGAAGGCCTGGGTCTGTGCGAGACGCACCATTGCGTCGGTCAGCTGGATCTCGTTGCCGGCGCCGCGTTGCTGGCTGGCCAACAGCGAGAATATCTCGGGCTGCAGGATGTAGCGGCCGTTGATGTAGAAGTTCGACGGCGCATTGGCAGGAGCCGGCTTTTCGACCATGGCCGTCACCTCGAAGCCGGTGCCGACATCCGCGCCGCGCCCGACAATGCCGTATTTGCTGGTCTCGGTCGGATCGCAACGCTCGACGGCGATAACGTTTGCGCCAGTCTGCGCATAAAGATCGGCGACCTCGGCGAGACACCCGCGCCCGCCGAAGGACACCATGTCCGGCAAAAGCAAAGCGAAGGGCTCGTCGCCGATGACTTCGCGCGCGCACCAGACGGCATGGCCGAGGCCTTGCGGCGACTGCTGGCGGATGAAGCTCGTCGCGCCGGCGACGGGAAGCAGGCTTTCAAGCGATTCGAGTTGCGCCTTCTTGCCGCTCTGCTCCAGGGTTCCGATCAGTTCAGGATGCAGGTCGAAATAGTCCTCGATCACCGCCTTGTTGCGGCCGGTGACGAAGACGATGTGCTCGATGCCGGCCTCGAATGCCTCGTCAACCGCATATTGCACGACAGGCCTGTCGACCACCGGCAGCATTTCCTTCGGCATGGACTTGGTCGCCGGCAGGAACCGCGTTCCGAGCCCCGCCACCGGTATGACTGCCTTCCTGACTTTTTTCATTGCATGTTCCTTCTGAGGAGATCTATTTCAACCCTGTCGCAGGCGGCGAAACTTGTCTTCATTCGCCCGCAACCCTTCACCTCCCCGCCACCACGGCAAACTGTGCCGCTACCCTTCGCAGCCGGACGGCGATCGGCATGCCCATATGCCGAACCGCCGCCGGATCGCTGAGCGCCGTCCATATCGCCTTGAGCGGCGACCGCGCCTTGATGTGCTGGACCAGCGACAGGAATGATGCCGCCCGCCGCAGGCTGCGAGCGCGCCTGGCGAACGCCGCCTCGGCCGCAGCATCCATGGAATGGCCCGCTGCGAATGTGGCATCGGCCCTGCGCATCGCCTCGACGTGATGAAGTTCGAGCACCCGGGAGATGGAACCCGTGCGAATGTGGTAGATATAGCCCGTCGTCGGCTCGACCACGCATTTGCCGCCCTTGGCCAGAGCACTGGCCAGGAGGATATAGTCTTCGCCAATGATCAGGCTTTCATCGTAACGAAGCCCGTTCTCGTTCAGGAACCGGCGCTGGAAGATCGGCTTGAGGTAGCCGAGATTGAACCTCGATTCGAAGAGGACATTGCCGCCGACGAAATCCGCCAGCGAGATTTCACCGAGCCCTTCCAGATAGTCGGCCGGGAACATCGTCTCTTCGGCAACGCCATCCTCGCGAACGACCTGCAGATTATCGACCGCGATCTCGGCGCCCGCTTTCTCCGCGCGTTCGATCATGGTGCAGATTCGCCCGGGATAGACCGCGTCGTCCGAATCGAGGACCGCGACCCACCTGCCGCGAGCAAGCTCAAGGCCGGCATTCCTGGCGCCACCGGGGCCACGGTTTTGCTCAAGCGCGACAACGCGTACGATGTCTTCGGGATAGGATCTCGCCAGGTCGAGCGTCCGGTCGCGCGACTTGTCGTCGACGACGATGACCTCGACGCTGACATTGCGCTGGGCGACGGCGCTGGCAATCGCCCGATCGATGGTCGCCTCGGCATTGTAGGCGGCAATCACGAAGCTCACGTCAGGCTGCACGCTTGCCCCCTTGCTGCGGCGAAGACAGGCCGTATTGGCGGATTTCACGAACCCCGACGAGGCCGCTGACGACGCCGACATGCATAATGCCGCGAAGCAGGCTGCGGTTCCGGCGGACGGGGTCGATGGCGACCGGAATTGCCGACAGGAAACTGTAGCCGGCCTTTGCCGCGGCAATGCCGACTTGCTTGAGCCGGGCAAGGCCGTGTGCGTTGCGCCCCAGAAGATGACCGTGCGTCTGCCCGACGCGGAACCGGCGGCGGCCGAGCCAGTCGAATGCCGCCCTGGCAGGTGGCACCGCTTCGTCGACCCAAGCCTCCGGCGAAAAGGCGATGCGGCCGCCGGCCTTGACCATCTGGTCGAAGAATTCCGTATCTTCGCCGCCGGTCTGGCCACGTGCCAGGCTGAAGCGCCGGCCGCGCAGGCTCTCAGCGCCAATCCTGAGCAGGACGTTGCAGGTGTAGCCGGTGCGGATTTCGCCGCTCACCCAGACCGGCAAGGTCGAGTGGAAATCGCCTTTGCGCATCCAGGCGGGCGCATCCGGCTGGTAACGGGCTTGCACCGGCCCAAGCACCGTCGCAGCACCACTTGCTTCCGCCGTCGCCACCAGTTCGGCAAGCCAGCCAGCGGTGGCCGTCTCGTCGTCGTCGATAAAGGCGACGAAATCCGCCGCACTGGCACCGAGGCAAGCGTTGCGCGCGATCGAGATGTTGCGGGCCGGGGCGTGCCGGTAGGTCACCGGCAGCTTCAACTCCCCCGCCAGCTTGGCGACCAGCGTTTCAGCCGTCGGCGTATCGTCGTTGTCCGCGATGATGACACCGATGTCGAACCCCGTGGGCATATCCATGGCCGCTATGGAGCGAAGCGTGTCGGCAAGCTCCGGCCGGCGAAATGTGCAGACGCAGATATCGACGCTTCGATTTTTCCTGACCGGGTCCATCACGCTACCCCGCGCTGCGGTCGCGCTGCGAGCAGTTGCAGCCAGAAACCGACCGACCAGCCGAAATGCATGACCATTGCCGAGACCCCGGCAAGCGCAATGTCGGGGTTGCGCTGGCTGACGGCGGTCCAAAAGCCGTAACCGAGGCAGACCGACGCCCACAGCAAAAGCGGCACGGCCGCCAGCCAGTGGACGAAGGAAAAGGCGGCGAGAAGAACCACGGGGAACACCAGAAGCGGCACCATCTGCCGGATCTTCGGGATCATGCGGTGCTTGAGAACGTTCTTCGCCCGGCCACGGCCATAGCCGAGATACTGAAAATAGAGGCCCTTCAGCGAGGAGCGCGGGTAGTAGACCATTTGCGTCTTGCCGGTCATCCAGATCCGGTAGCCGGCCTGGCGGAGCCGATAGTCGAGTTCGGCATCCTCATTGTGGCTGAAGGTTTCGTCATACCCGCCGACCGCGGTGAAGGCCGATATCCGCATCAGTGCGTGGTGGCCATGATCGACCCATTCCCCCGCCGAAAGATGCCGGTGCTTGGAGCCGCCGGTGCCGAGCCTGGAGTTCTGCGCCGCTGCCGCCGCTTTCTGCACCATGCCGCTGCCACTGGTCAGCATCGAGACGACGACCGAATCCGCGCCGGTAGCCTGCGCTTCTTCGACCAGCCGGTCGCAATAATCCGCGGGATAGCCGCCGTGCGCGTCGATGCGAATGAGATAGTCGACGCCTTCACCGAATCTGGCGACGGCGAGATTGATCGCCGCGCTTTGCAAGCGCTTTTCATTGTGCAGCAGGATCACCCGCTGATCTTTTGCGGCGATGTCCGCGACGATCGTCCTGGTGCTGTCCGTGCTGCCGCCATCGGCAACGATGATCACGGCGCCCAGCCTCTCGGCCGTAGGGTGGAGCTCTCGAAGCAACGCGCCGATATGGGCCGCTTCGTTCAGGCACGGAACCACGATCATGCAGGATGGAATTTCGGTTTGCGTCATCGGCAGCCCTTCTATGCCAATGCTTCGGCAGCATATGGACCGGGAGCCGCAGTCAGCCCGCGGAGCTTTTCGACGAGCGCCCGGCAATCGGCGCGGTCGTAGCTCCAGGTGCGCGGATTGCGGGCGAGAACACGCGCCTTCAATGTCTCGAACCGATGCTGCTCCATCGTGCCGACGGCGGCTTCGAGCGCCTCGGGCGTGGCTTCTGGCAAAAGAACCCCTATGCCTTGCCGGTCGAGGAACCGGCCGGTTTCGGTGGTCCCCATCGAAATCGGCACGGCTCCGAAGCGGCAGCCCTCATAAAGCCGGTTGGGCAATAGCCATTCGGAGTTCAGGCCCTGCTCAAAAAAGTCGATGGCCCAGGAAAAGTGAACCTCGCGGTAGATCGCCGCCATATCCTCGGGATTGCGGTAGGGACCGCCAAACGAGAGCCAGGGCTCCGATTCGACGAAACCGTGGAAATCGGGAAATTCGGACAGCGCCGGCCGGCCCCTGAGGACGATTTCAAAGCGGCCGTCGAGGTGGCGCGAGAAGTCGGCCAGAAGCTCCAGGGAACGGCGGCAGCGGAGCGCCCCGAACCAGCCGATCCGCCAAGGCGGCGCAACGGGGTTCTCCGGCGCCGCGCGGTCATCCAGCGAGGCCGCGGCCGGCTCGAAATACTTGTTTTCGAGCAGTTCGACCGGGGCGGCAATCTGTCCGAACGGCTTGAAGTAGTTGGCGATGAAGGCCGGAGAACTGGTCACCAGAAGCTTCACGTCCCTGGCCAGGAAGCGTTCTGCGCCGCGCATCGCCCAGCCCAGCGGATCGTCGCGAAGCAGCAGGCGATGGATGTCCAGGCACTCATAGACGATCGGCACCGTTGCCTGGAAAGCCGACCTGGCGCGGCGGGCAAGCGCCAGCATTTCCAGATTGCGCGCGATAATGAGGTCGGGCCGTGGCATTGAGCCCAGCTTCGAGCCGGTCGAGACCACCGCCTTCATGATCGCGGCCAGACGCTGGGCGAATCGGCCATCACGCGTCGGGCCGAGATCGATCGGCTGCAAGCCCTCGACATCAGCAACTGCGCTTGCCGTACGACGAAAGCCCGCCAGCGTAACCTGGGCGCCGCCTGCCTTGAGCATTATGATCCGCCGGCGCACTGCCGGGTCGGAGACGTCGTGTACCAAGTACAAGACATGCAGCATGAAAACTCGACCGCTGTTGGCCCGCCCGCGCCGATGCTAGTACAGCTCTTGCTGCATCGCAACATTTTTGGTTGCAGCGTAGCAAAGATCCACGTTTTTTGTTGCACTGCAAAATCGATGGGTTAATCTCGCTCTGCTTGGGCCGCATGGACCGCGCGTTGGCCTGCCATCAGGCTGCGCGCCAATAATCACGACGCGAGGACCATCCTTGGCGTGCAGCATTTTCGGCCAACCCGCCCCTCGGCATCCGTCGACCGAACCGCGGGACTACTCACGAAATGAGGTCATTCCATGAAGATCGCGGTTGAAAACACCGTCTGCCTGAATACCGGGGATGCAGCGATCCTCCTGGCGATCCGCCATGTTTTCAAGACGATCGTGCAAGACGATATCCAGTTCTACGTCTTCGACAGCCAGCCGGAGGTGGCGGCGAGGCTCTACACGAAGAAGGACTATCCGGATCTCGAATTCCACAAGCTGCTGTCGGAATCGCTGTTCCGCTACAAATACGGCAGCGGGCTGAAGAACCTGTTCAAGCCGATCTACAATCGGCTCGTCCTCTATGCTCTGCGGCGGTTCGGCATCCGCGGCGTTCTCGGGCGCTTGTTCAGCTCAAGCAATCGCCGTGGTCTCGACATCTACAAAGACGCCGACCTCGTGGTCACAACAGGCGGAACCTATCTCGTCGAGACGTACAATCTGGAGCGGCGGCTCAATCAATTCCGGATTGATGCGATTCTGGGCAAGGACCCCGTCTTCTTCACGCAATCGCTCGGCCCGTTCAGCAAAAGTTACAATCGCCAGGAGTTGAGCCCGATCTTCGACCGGAGCCCACTCATCCTGCTGCGCGACGAACGTTCGAGAGACCACATTGTGGACATGGTGAAAGACCCCGGCAAATGCCACGTCGTGGCCGACGCCGTCTTTGCCCTGGCCGACACCGACAGGATCGGAAAAATTCTGGCCCCCGGCCAGTCGACAACCGTCACCGGCCGCGTCGCCATTTCCGTCCGTCACTGGAACTATGTCAGCGACGGCGAGGGTGGCATGCGCCGCTACATCGACTCGATCCGCGAGATCGCGACCATCCTGGTCAGGGACCACGCCAAGGAGGTCACCTTCGTCTCCACCTGCCAGGGCGTGCCGGAATACGCCCATGACGATTCCAAGACGGCGCGGACGATTGTTGCCGAACTCGATCCGGCGATCGCCAAGCATGTCAGCGTGGACGCTTCGTTCCACACGCCGGAGCAACTGATGGCACTGGTGAAGGGCTTCGACTTCGTCGTCGCAACGCGCATGCACATGATGATCATGTCGCTCTGCGTCGGCACGCCGGTGCTGCCGATTGCCTATGAATTCAAGACCAAGGAACTCGCCAAGCGGATCGGCGTCGCCGACCTGCTGCTCGACATCGACACGGTGACGCCCGAGGAAGCGAGCGAGAAGCTCGGCAGACTTACCGCCAATCTCGACCTCTATCGCAGGACGAGCCTTCAGGCAGTGCTTGAGGAGCATGCGTCGGCGATGTCGGCAGGTGAGCTTTTGAGGCCGGTGATTCCCGGCCTAGCGGGCGTTGCGCATGGCGCTGGAAAGCGTGCTGAACAGGGCGCTGCGCGACTGGCGAAGGGCAAGCATGAGGACCAGGCCGATCGAATAATTGAGGGCAACCGCCAGGACCACCGCGAGCAGGTCTGACTGGCCGGTCAGCGATGCCGGCAACTCGCGGTAGACGGACCAGGCAAGCAGCGACGAGGCGATGAAAAGCCCCTGCATGACCAGGAAGTCGGCTGCGGTCACCGGGCCGACCCGGTGGACAAGAACGGCAAGTACCGGGACGCGCAGCACATAGCCGCTGATCGCGTAGGCCGCCGCGACGCCGACGGCGCCCCAGTGCAATCCGATGATGAAG
The DNA here is from genome assembly GCF_040322255.1 of Mesorhizobium sp. M0166. Classification (NCBI taxonomy): domain Bacteria; kingdom Pseudomonadati; phylum Pseudomonadota; class Alphaproteobacteria; order Hyphomicrobiales; family Phyllobacteriaceae; genus Mesorhizobium; species Mesorhizobium sp. M0166. The sequence continues at coordinate 152,915 of NZ_JAMYTD010000009.1, forward strand.
GCGGCGACCGTCGTCAGCGACGAGTAGATGCCCCAGTGGAACATGGTCTTGGTCTTGCCCTGGCAGATGAAGATCCATCCGGTGGTGCTCGAGACGGACTGGATCAGGCTGGCAATGCCCAGCCAGGCGAAGATCGGCGCCACCGCCGTCCAGCGCTCGCCGAAGAGAAGCCCGACGACCTGGTCCGACGTCAGCGTCAGCGCCGCGATGCCAGGCATGGTGATGGCCGCCAGCATCCAATTGGTTCGCACATAGATGTCGCGAAACCGCGCCTTGTCCTCATGGATGCGGCTCAGCAGCGGCACCATCACGCGTGTCAGCGGCTGGTTGATGTTCTGCAGCGGAAACAGCAGGAGCTTGTAGGCGCGGTCATAATAGCCGAGCTCGATCGCGCCCGAATATTTTCCGATCAGGATGTTGTCGAGATTGCGCGAGAAGAAGTTGGCCAGATTGAAGCCGGTCAGATTGGCGCCGAAGGACAATATGTCGGTATCGACCTTCAGATCCGCCCGCGAAGGCGTCCAGCGCGCCACCTGCCACGCCGCGGCGAGCGCGACAACTGCCGATACCGCCGGGCCGATGACCAGCGACCAATAGCCCAGCCCCGCATAGGCGGCGATTGCGGTAGTCGCAAGTCCGGCAGCGGCGGTAATCACGTCGTTCAGCGCGAGCTGGCCAAAGCGCAAATGGCGGTTCATCAGCGCCAGCGGCACCGCTGCGAGACTGCCAAGAAGCAGCGGCAAGGCAGAGCCGATGGTGATCCCGACCATGCGTTGATCGCCATAGAAGGCAGCGATGGCGGGCGCCAGGCATGCCACCATCACGGCACTGCCCAGCCCCACCAGCGCACTGATCCAGAATACCTGGTTGAGCTGCTCGGTGCTGATCTCCTTGCGCTGGACCACGGCCTGCTGCAGGCCAAGGTTTTGAAGCAGCCCGACAAAGGCCACGATCGGCCCGACGGAAGCCACCAGGCCGAAATCCTCGGGCACGAGCAGACGCGCAAGCACGATGACGGAGAGAAACTGGATCGCCATCTTGAAGCCTTGCGCGCCGATCGTCACCACGCCGCCGCGCAGGGCGACGCGAGCGAACTGGGGGGGCGGGTTGGCGTTCATGCCGGGCGCCTGGCTTCGGCCAGTTGGGCAACGATCTGCGCAAAACGTTCGTTGAGTACGTCCGCGTTGAAATCCTGCTCTATCTTGCGGCGCGCCGCACGTGCGATGCGCTCGCATTTGTCCGGGTTCTCGGCCACCCAGACAAGCTTGCGGGCCAACGCCGCGACATCTCGCTCCGGTGCGAGGAAGCCTGTCTCCTGATCCTCGATCAGCTCGGGAATGCCCGAGTGATAGGTGCTGACCACGATCAGCCCGGCGGCCATAGCCTCCATCAGCGCCACCGGAATACCCTCGAGATCGCCGTCTCGCGCGGCAACGCTGGGCAGGAGGAATACGTGGGCATTGCGCAGGCGCTGCTTGACCTCGGCGTGCGGACGCGGCCCGAGGAAAGTCACCCGGTCGACAATGCCGAGATTTGCGGCGAGCTTTTTCAACTCTTCCAGCAATTCGCCGCCGCCAATCACCGAATAGACCCAGTCGCGCCGCGGCAGGCTGGCGAGGGCGCGAAGGGCGAATTCGATGCCCTTCTTTTCGGTCAGCCGGCAGACCGAGATGAAGGACAGCGTGTCCCTGTCCCAGGAACGCCAATGGTAGCCGATCTCACCAGGCCGCACGCCCATATGGTGAACCATGACTTGCGCGGAGGGTGCGCCGACGCCGATCAGGGCGTCGCGGAAAAACGCGTTCACCGGCAGCTGGAGTACGCCCTTGTCGAAGACAACCTTGTAGCGCGTGAGCGTGTCGTCATGCAGCGGTTCACCAACATCGCGGCCGTGGAATATGGTCACCAGCGGAGCGGAAATCCGGCCTCGTTTCATGGCCCGGGCGACACGCATGCCGTTATTGCCGAAATGCGCGACGATCACATCGGCGTTCTGCAATTTGCGCGCAAAAGCGATGTCGACAGCGGTCGAGAGCTTATCCCAGAACCTGCCCGACCATCTCCTGAGCGTCGGGCGAAAGCGCCCTAGCCCCCCCCACCAGCAGACGACCTTGCCAGGGAGAGCCTGCCAGCGGCGATCGTCGATGTTGCTGTCCTTGCCGAAGGACGTCTCGTTGCAGACGACGCCGACTTGCATGCCGCGCTCGAGGCACCCTTCAATCTGGTCGAGGACGAAGGTCTCCGACAATGAGGGGAACTTATCAACTACGAAGCAAATCTTCATCGAATGGACGATCTTTCGAGGCCGGTCGGCGATCTGCTCGCGCGGATGAGGGCTGATGCCCGTCGCCGCCATGCGAGGCGCTTCAAGCGTCTGGTGTTGCGCGTGTCGTTGTCCCAAAGCAGCTCCCACCCCGGTCAGGCGCGAGAGCCGGCTTTTGGGCGACGTACATGGTTTTGGACGAAATGCATCAGGCGGCACGCTCCAACGCGCCTTGCCTGGCGCGGTCGAGAACGCCGAGAAAAGTCGCGAACTGGCTGTCGGGGTTCATTTGCGGCCGCTCCGAAAACAGCTGCGCCGCCGCCGACAGACGGTCGTACTCGGCCTTGTCGGTCCATAGCCGCCTGACCGCAGCGACCCAGTCGTCGAGCGGTGCGTCGTAGTCGAGCACCACGCCGCCGGCGCCAATCGCTTCCGGCAGGCCGCCGCGGCGGGATCCGACGACCGGAATACCGCTGCAATGGGCCTCGGACGCCACCCGCCCCCACGCCTCTTCCCATTTGCTGGGCGCCAGCAGGATCTTGGTGCGGCCATAGACGGTCTTCATGTCGCTGGTGCGGCTTTCCAGCCGGACGTTGCGCAGCGGCGCGATGATCTGTTCGATCTGCGCCCGGTGGTCGTCGTCGAGCTTCCAGCTTTCGACGAACAGAAACGGGATTTCGGGGCATTGGCCGGCGATGCGCACGGCGAGTTCGAACCCTTTTTCATTGTAAGGATTGATCAGCGTGACGAATTCGGCGGTGGTCGGCGTGCTGTAGAGCCCGGGATTGATGGTCGGCGGGATCACGGTCGAGTCGATGCCGAACTTTTCCTTATAGGTGCGCGCTGTGAATTCGGAATTGGCGATATAAAGCGCCGAATGCAATTCGCGCAGGTCGCCGGCCAATTCGTGGAATTCGACGTTCCGCAGATAGACCACCAGGGGCACGCCGAGCGCCTGCAGCGCCTTTCCGATCGGCACCGATTTGTGGCACTGCACGACGGCGACATCGGGATCGAGCCGTTCGACCGCGAAGCGGGCCGCCTCCCAGGGAAACCATGCCCGCACGACCGGATAGCCGGGATAGCTGTCGATGACCGCACGCTGGCGAAGCAGTTTCATCTTGGCGCGCGCCTTGAAACCGAACATGCCGTCACCGAACAGCGCCGCCAGAACCGAGGCGTCATGACCGTGCTCGCGCAGCTGCTCGACCAGATGGTGCGTGCTCGACTGAACGCCACCGCTGAACTGGGGCGTGTAGCCGTTGCCGCCTGCAAACAGAACTTTCATGAACCTGGCTCCTTGCTGGACCGCCCTGGCGTCACGCCGCCATTCTGCCGATGCTGTGGTATTCGATGCCGTGGCGGGCGATGACCTTGGGGTCGTAGAGGTTGCGTCCGTCGAAGATGACGGGCGTGGTCAGCGCGTTCTTCAGCGCATCGAAGGACGGCGCGCTGAAGCTCTTCCACTCGGTCACGATCAAGAGCGCGTCGGCGCCTCGCAACGCGGCCTCCTTGGTGCCGCACAGTTGCAGGTCGTCCCGCAGCCCGTAGATCGCCTGGCATTCCTGCATCGCCTCCGGATCATAGGCCTGGACATTGGCACCGGCGGCCCAGAGCGCTTCCATCAGCGTGCGGGCCGGGGCCTCGCGCATGTCGTCGGTATTGGGTTTGAAGGCCAGGCCCCACAGAGCAAATGTCTTGCCCTTGAGATTGCCCTTGAAATAGCGGTCCACCTTCTCGAACAGGACCGACTTCTGCTGGTTGTTGCGCTCCTCGACGGCACGCAGCAGCTTGGCGTCGAACTTGACGGCCTCGGCGGTCTTGATCAGGGCACGCACATCCTTCGGGAAGCACGAGCCGCCATAGCCGAGGCCCGGATAGATGAAGTGGTAGCCGATCCGCGGGTCGCTGCCGATGCCCTTGCGGACCTCCTCGATGTCGGCGCCCAGTTGCTCGGCCAGGTTGGCCATTTCATTCATGAAGCTGATCTTGGTCGCCAGCATGCAATTGGCCGCGTATTTGGTGAACTCGGCACTGCGCACATCCATCACGATCATCTTTTCGTGGTTGCGGTTGAACGGCGCGTAGAGCTCGCGCATCACCGCCTCGGTCTCCTCGTTGCTGGTGCCGACGATGATGCGGTCGGGTTTCATGCAGTCGCTCACAGCGGACCCTTCCTTGAGGAATTCCGGATTGGAGGCGACGTCGAAAGCCAGATCCTCGCGCCCGCGCGCCTTCAGCGTTGCGGCGATCCTGGCCTTTATCCTTTCGCAGGTGCCGACGGGCACGGTCGACTTGCCGACGACGATCTTGGGCTCGTCCATCTCACGACCGATGGCCTCGGCGACGGCCAGCACATATTTGAGGTCGGCCGAACCATCCTCGCCCGGCGGCGTGCCGACGGCGATCATCTGGATCTGGCCATGCTTGATCGCCGCGGCGGCGTCGGTGGTGAACTTGATGCGGCCGGCGGCATGGTTCTCCTTGACCATGTTTTCGAGCCCCGGCTCGAAGATCGGGACATGACCCTGGTTGAGCCGCTCGACCTTTTTTGCATCGATGTCGACACACACCACCTGATGGCCGACTTCGGCAAGCACCGCCGCCTGTACAAGACCGACATAGCCGATTCCAAAGACAGTCAAATTCATTCGGTTTCATTCCTGTTCAAGGCTTCGGGCCTGTTCGAGCTTCGGGCTTCGGACCATCTTCGGCCCGGCCGGTTTAGATGCGCGTCTAGTTTGTCTTGCATGCCAGCGATTCCGGGAATTGGCAGGGCTGGCCGAGTGCGGTGAATGCAACGCGATCCACCTGCATGGTGAGCTTGCGGCCGGGATCGGAGAACGGCCCCATCCAGCCCTTCATCGTATCGCTGCCCCACAGGCTGAAATAGATCCTTTGCGAATGGGTGGGCAGCTTCGCCGGATCGGTGATCTCGTGGACAAGCTTGCCGTTGACGTACCAGCGCAGCCGGTCCTTTTCCCAGACGAAGGCGTAGTCGTTGAAGGCCTTGTCGGTGCCGCCGGCGACGTCGACCAGTTTCTCGTTCTTGCCTTTGCCGGCTATGTAGGCGTTGACCTGAACTTTGGACGTGTCCTTGGTCAGCACCTCGAAGTCGATTTCATCATGCGGCTGCTTGTCGGCATCGCCGACGAAGCTGAAGAATGCCGCGTTGACGCCGGAGCCCGTGTCGGTCTTCATTCGCGCCTCGTAGGTGCCGTAGCCGAAGCGCTGCTTGGTCTGGATCTCGGCGCAGGCGAATTCGCGATCCTTCAGCTTGCGCTTCTCGAAACCGAGCGTCAGCATGCCGTCGGAAAGCCCGATCAGGCTTTTGGACCAGGTGCAGTTCTGATGCTTGCCGTTCGTCCAGCCGTCGGAAATGTACCAGCGCGCGCGACTGAGGCTGTTGAAATCATCGACAAAGGACGGCGCGGTTGGGAGATCTTGGGCGCGGACGGGCACCAGGCCCGCAACCATGCTGACGAGAACGAGCAGCAGAAACGCGCCGTCTGAACGGAGCCGCCGCAGCTCGCCTGGGATCGGGCGCGTGGACGGGGTGCCGCGGGTCGCCGGGGCGGACGTGCTTTTAGGATCTGCATTCATATCAAACTCACCTTGTGCTGTGCGCCCCCAAAGCGATCGTTCGAACCGTGACGAAACAACCTGATCTTGACCTCTGTCGCTCCCAAGCTCCGTGTTGTGCCTAAAACCATTGCGCCGAACCGGGGTGTTCGCTCAGCCTGTGCCGGAATCGGCGGGCTTCACAAAATCGGTCCTTATGTCGGGACGGTTCTGCCGCTTCTCCTCGAAGATTTCATCCAGCGAATGACGGAGATCCTTCATCATCTGCATCTGGCGCGACAGCGCTGCGATGCGCCGCTCGCAATTCAGGATCGACCTCGTCAGTTCGCCGACTTCGGAAGACCTGCGAGAGGAGACTGCTCCGTTCTCCATGGCCTCGACGAGAAAGGCGGCATTGGTAGCCGTTGTCCTGTAGCGGTTCTCAAGGCCGCTCTTCTCCGCCTCGACTTCGGCCGCGATCTGGTCCAGCAGCTTTGCCAACCGATCGAGGCGCGAGGTGTCGGTCTGCGTGTCGCGCGCCGGATCTCTCGATCGGAAGCGAAAGATCGAGGCCATGCACTCAGCGTCCCATCATCGTCGAGCTGGTGAACGGCCTTGGTGCCCGTCCACATTCAAAAGACATTTCTCGCATCGTCCAGCTCCTCCGACAGGGGATGTCTCGGGCCAGTTCGGTTGGCCGTCCAAAATTGCTGCACCGCAACATAGATTGCCATTCCCTGCGCGGATAGGCAACCACCTAGATCGTAAACTCATGAATCTCGTTGAAACGGTGCGAGCCGACAGAAGGGTAAGGGAGTAGCTACCGCCGTCGCACGTTGACGGGCCTAGCTTTCGCCGGCCGTGCTGGTTCCGGCCATGAGGAAGCGCAGCGGCGGCACATGCTGACGCTTCGCGGTGAGGCCAGCGCGGCGAAACAGCGCATCCAGCTTGTCGGAGGCGACGCCGCGGACGACGGCTGTGAGGTTGGACGGGCCGGCCAAGGCGTAGGCCGCGGCCGGCGCCAGCCCACGCTCAGCCTTCACGTCTAAAAACTTCCGCAACCGGTATTTGTCGCGGATGTGCCGCTCGTGCCTTCTCACCGCAGCCTTCGATGCCTCCGGCAAACTGTCGATCGCCAGCAGTGCCAGGTCGGCATCGGCCAGATGCTTCAGGTCCTGGGTCTTGTGCCGTCCGCTCAGCGAATCGGCGCGCACGATCGCGCCGTAGCCACAGCATTTGATAACCTTGAAGCGCGCGCCATGGGCAACCGCGCGCGCATAGAGTTCATAGTCTTCACCCAGGCGCAGCTTCTCGTCGTAGCGCAGCCCATGCCGATCGAGAAAGGCGCGGCTGATCACGGGCTTGAGGAAGCCCAGTTCCCCTCGTTGCACACGGCGCCTGGAGATGTTGGCGTCGATGAAACCCTCGAAGTCGAGGAATTCCGGCTCGGGCGAGAACGGTGGAGCGACGATTTTCGAAACATCGGTTGCCGCGTCGTCCCTGACAAGCATGATGTTGTCTGCAGCGAAGTCCCAATCGGTGCTGGCGAACAGTCTGTGAAACCTGCCTTCGAAAAAGAAATCATCAGCGTCCAGGATGCTGATGAACGGCGACCTGGAACCCGCTATCGCGGCGTTGCGGGCAAAGGATGGGCCGCGATTGACGTCGAAGCGGATGACGGAAAGGCGGCCCGTGCCGTCGCCGGCCGCGTGGGCGACTTTCGCGGTATCGTCGGTGGACGCGTCGTCGACGACGACGACTTCCGCAACCTCCGGCTCGCGTAACGCCGATGCGATGGCAGCCGGGATTGTCCGCGCCGCATTGCGGGCGGCGATGATCACGCAGACCTGGGATGATGTCATGGACAATGCCTCTCGATTGCAGAAGTCGTTGCGGATTTCCTCGCCCCGTCCGCTCAATGCCCCACCGCCCATCTGAAATGCATCGGCCCAAATGCCTATGCTGCAAGTGCGAAGCAAGCATCGCCAAAATCATCGGCGCCGTCCAGTTTTTCATTTTGCTGGGTGTCATGGCCCGGTTCGGCAGGCGGCGAGCCTCAATCGGGATAGCTCCAGAAATGCGCCGCTTGGCAGAGCCGTTCCTACACGCTCAGGATCAACCCCCAATGGCGCGCCCCAATGGCGCGCTCAGTTGGCCAGCCGGTCACTGCCGAGCAGGTCGCGGCAATGGAGAGTGGCCGCTTGATTGAGGCCGGAAGCATCGAGGAGTTGAAGAAACGGGATGCCGACTTGCGGCGCGTTGCTGGAGGCAAGGCCCGAAATCAGTGAAGGCCTCTCCTGGCACTGAGTTTCTCGCCTTCGGCCGCCTCATTCGAACTCAGCTTTCGTTCTGTGTCGCGAATCTTGTCCGCCGGGGTCGGGGCATTTCTGGCGACCATGGCAAAGACCAGCAGAAAATAACCGAGTTGGATGACTATGGCACAGCCGACGACGCGAAACAGCGTCGTGCCGAGCGAGGCGCCGCCCAAATAGGACCAGACGATCACGATCGCCAGCGCAAAACACATTCCGATAATGAACTTTGGCAGTGACATACCCGATAGCCCATCAACCGGCTCGGGAAAAAATGTCGACAAGCCCACCCCGAGCACCTCCCTTAAACTCTGCGAGCTTATTTAGGTTGCCCGCTTCTGGCCGGTTGCTTCCGGCCTAGCCCAATCTGTCCATGGTCCGACAGAAACAATTTGCAACTCTATTGAGCCGCGCAATAGTCGGCAAGGGCAGCTGCGGAATAATTTTAGACGAATCCTCGGGATCGACTCTGCCATGGTGCAATGCACACGTCGGCATCACCACCGATTGCCGGATATCGACTCTCTCTAGTAAGAGTTATGATATCGACTAGTATTTCATCATGACATCAGTCGATATTTTGAAATTCTAAATGACGGCAAAGCTCCGTAGCAGCGTATAAAGAGCGAATCGCCTAAAATCAGCCCCAAAATTGGACTAGCTTTTCCAAATTTGCCCATAATCTGTCTCTTTTGCGACATAAAGGCGAAATTTTGTGCAGGACGAGTTTATTATTTAGTCAGTTCATGACGCGACTATTACAGCCGACTGGGAAATTGTGTGTTGCGCTGCAACATTTTTTTGGTATCGTGCGCTAAACCATCCGTTCAACGTATGGAGTTTACGCATGAGGGACGTAGCCAAGCCGGCCGATGCGGATTTTTCGCAGGCCGGCCTCGATTTTCCGCCACCGATCGGCGGCCTGCTCAAACGCAGCTTCGATATTGCCGGTTCGCTGATCGGCCTGGTCGCTCTCAGCCCGCTGTTTGTGATGATAGCGCTGCTTGTCAGGTTTTCCGATGGCGGGCCGATTTTCTATGGTCACAGCCGGATCGGCCGCGGAGGACGGATTTTTCCGTGCCTCAAGTTCCGCACCATGGTTCCAGACGGCGAGCGGGTGCTTGCTGCCTATCTCGCCGCGAATCCGGAGGCCAACGCCGAATGGATAGCGACCCGCAAGTTGAAGAACGACCCGCGGATCACGCGCGTCGGGGCGGTGCTGAGGAAGCTCAGCCTCGATGAGTTGCCGCAGATCATCAACATCCTGCAGGGGGATATGAGCCTGGTCGGGCCTCGTCCCGTGGTGCGCGATGAGCTGGAGATCTATGGCAATTCGGCCGTCTATTACCTGAAATCGCGCCCCGGCCTGACCGGGCTCTGGCAGGTCAGCGGACGCAACGATGTTTCGTATGACAGCCGCGTCGCATTCGACAGGCACTATGTCGAGAACTGGTCGATGTTCGAAGACATCCGCATCATCATCAAGACCGTACCTGCGGTCTGGATGTCGCGAGGCTGCTACTGACGGCCGCTTGCTGGCCGTGCATCGAGGAGCGACTGTCCAGAATTCGGGCCTAGAACTCAGGCCCCTAACTCAGGCATCGGCAGCTCATCGGGCGGGGCAAACCAGATCGGAAACGCTCAGTTGAAAGCAGATATAATCGATATCTTTTGCACCGGCATTCTCTCCAGACACATGCGGCGAGTACGGCTTTTGACGACTTGCCTCACAATGGCGACCGGCTTGACGCTGTCGCTAGCCCTGCCACAGTTCGCCTTCGCCGACGACTATCGGCTTGGAGCACAGGACAAGCTGACTATCCGCGTGGCGGAATGGCAGACCGTCGAAGGCACGTTCCGTGACTGGTCGGCCATCAATGGAGAATACACGGTCGGCCCCGCTGGAACCTTGTCGGTTCCCTTCGTCGGCGAGATGCCCGCATCCGGCAAGACGACTTCGGAGATCGCGGCATCGCTCGGCGAGGCGCTGCAACGCAAGCTCGCTCTGGCCGACAAGCCGGAGGCTTCCGTCGAAATGGCGCAGTACCGGCCATTCTACATCTCTGGTGAGGTACAATCGCCCGGCCAGTACCCTTGTGTGCCTGGGTTGTCCGTGCTGAAAGCGATGAGCATTGCCGGCGGAGCCCGGCGGAACCCGGAGAGCGGGCAGCGCTTCGACCGCGACCTGATCAATGCCAAGGGCAATTTCGACGTACTACAAGACCAATTGGTCAGGCTGACCGTCAAGCGCGCCCGCGTCGAAGCGGAACTGGCGGACAAGCCGACATTCGCGGTGCCGAAAGAGGTGGCCGACGATCCGAAGCTGCCCAGCATTGTTGCCGATGAAACGGCGATCCTGGCGGCCGACCAGAAGAAACTCAAGCTGCGCTTGCAGGCGCTCGACGATTTGAAGGCGCTGCTGCAGAGCGAGATCGATTCGCTGCAGAAAAAGATCATCAACCAGCAGAAGCAGGTCGATCTGGCGAAGGAGCAGCTCAACGGCATCGGCTCGCTGGCGCAAAAGGGCCTGGTCGTCAACACGCGGGTTTTGAACTCGCAGCAAACCATCGCCGACCTTGAAGGCCAGATCCTGGATTACGAAACGGCAATTCTCACGGCCAAGCAGTCGATCAGCAAGGCCACCCAGGACGCCATCGATCTCGAGAACACCCAGAACTCCAGCCTCGCGACCGACCGGCAACAGACGGAAGCCGATCTCAACGAGGTGACGCTGAAGCTGAATATGGAAAAGGCCTTGATGTCCGAAGCCTTGTCGGGCAGCCCCATGCCGCAATTCTACGGCAATAACGAACCAGCGGCCTTGTCATTTTCCCTGGTGCGGGTGGTCGACGGCAAGACCAGCGAAATCACCGCCGATGAAGACACACCGGTGCTGCCAGGTGACGTGATCAAGGTCAAACCGGCGCCCCTGGCCATCCAGTAGCTTCTTTCCACCGGAGCGAAGAAGCACCAACCCCGCAGGCAGCGGTCTGCGGGGTTTTTGCGTTTGGGATCTTGTGGATCAGAAAACAAAGTGGCCTTCGGGCAACGAACCGCCTGGATCCGCCCGCGCTAGCCTCGCACGGCGTCCGGTTCCTCGAGATGGTTCACGGCGCTCCACCGGGAAGGAGCGACGGCCGGCGCCCTCACCAGCTTGAAGTAGCTGTAATACAGCAGGAACGAACCCATGATGTAGGGGTTGAGGGTCTCGACCTCGACGAAGGAGCGGATGAACAGAAGCACCATGATGCCGGAAAGAATCACGGAGTCGGCTTGCCATGTCCTGAATATCAGCGCCGAGACGTGACCCCAGAGCGTGCGCAGGATGATCAGCGAAAGCAGTGTCGCCCCGACGAAGCCGAGTTCCACCAAGGTCTCGATGTAGGTGTTGTGGAAGTGGAAGCCGCTTCGGGCGGCGATGTAGAATTCGTTCCACAGCCGCTCGGCCTCGGAGAAGCCCTGGACCCAATAGGCCGCGTAGCCAACGCCGAGTATGGGCGATTGCTGCGCGGCATTCCAGCCCTGTTGCCAGAGGTAGGTTCGTCCGGTGAGCGTTGAATCCTTGCCGAAAAGGCCAAGGACAAAGTCCATCAGCCCGAGATTCAGCGCAATCACGGTGCAGGCGATCAGCCCGCCCGCACCGATCATGAAAATCACCCGGCGATGGCGGAGCGAAAGCAGCTTGCCTATGGAAAGCAGGGCGACCAGAGCGAGAACCGCCGGGGTCGATGCCATGGAAGTGGCCGAATGAGACACCACCAGCAGATAGCCCGATAGAAGGACAATCGGTACGATCAGCAGAAAGCTTATCCGGCCACGCCTGAGAAAGGCGAGGTAGACAACGCAGAAATAGATGCCAAGCGATGCGACAAAGCCGATCTGGTTCTTGGAGCTGAATGCGCCGACGAAATTATACGTGCCATCGAGAACGTCGTAGGAATAACTCGCGACCTTGAGCGAATAGAGCAGGACGACGAAAATCCCGATCAGGGCGCCTATGGTCAAAGTCCGGACGCTGACGGTGCGCGCGGCAATGTAGGCGCAGGCGATATGGGAGCAATATTGGACGGCCGTCCTTGCCGTCGTGCCAGGGGCCGCCGACCAGAACACCGAGAAGCAGACATAGGTTGCAAAGGCCAGCGGAAGCCAGGCGCTGGAAGCGTGCCTTAATATCTTCCGGTAGTCGACCAGGATGAGCGGCAGCCAGACCGCATAGTAGGCCAGGATCATGGCCTGGCCGAAAATGGTCGAGTAGGAGAACGCCCAGATCGAGACGGCAACGGCAAAGCTGCCATAGGCCGTGTTCTTGTCCGGATCGATCAACAGAGATTTTGGAATCTTCATCTCGGTAGCGGTTTTCCGTCCTTGCAGCTCAATGCCGATTTCATGGGCCGCTCATGGGCGGATTCATTGGATCGATGGGGGCTCGCCTGCAGGCGCTCGCATTGTGCAGTGCAATATAACCCATCCGGCGCCGCCTGTCACCCGGATGCCAACCGGGCGCGTCGTTCCAGCCGTTCTCCCAATACCGGACGAGACGATTGGGCCAGGAACGCCTACCGGTCCAATTGCCCGGTGCTGGCCCATCACAAGCTGTTCGGAGGCTGCAAGTCCGCGCTTGAACTTGTCCGCCGTTGACTTCACATTCGCCGCCGATTGGGAGGAATGCGACATGCCGATGAGTTTCGCGGGACGATTTGCCGGACGATCTGCTGTTATCACCGGCGGCGCCTCAGGCATCGGCCTGGCCGTCGCGCAAAGGATTACCGACGAAGGCGGGCGTGTTTCGGTCTGGGATCGCGATGCCGCCCAGATCGAGCAGGCCAAGGCCATTGTTCCAGGCCTGCACAGCGTGACCCTCGACGTTGCCGACCCCCTAGCGGTCGAAGCCGCCGCCGGAGAGACGATCGAAGCGTTGGGCGCGGTCGATGTCCTTGTCACCAGTGCTGCCATCACCGGACCGAACATGACGACCTGGGAGTATTCCGTGGAGGATTGGCGCCGGGTCATCGACATCAACATCAACGGCGTCTTCTTCTGCAACAAGGCGCTGGTCCCGCATATGCTCGAACGCAATTACGGCAGGATCGTCAACATCGCCTCGATTGCCGGCAAGGAAGGTAACCCGAACGCCTCGGCCTACAGCACCTCCAAGGCGGCGGTGATCGGCATGACCAAGTCGCTCGGCAAGGAACTGGCCAAGACCAAGGTGACGGTGAACTGCGTCACGCCGGCGGCCGTGCGCACCGCGATCTTCCAGCAGATGAGCCAGCAGCACATCGACTTCATGCTGTCCAAAATACCGATGGCACGGTTCGGCGAGGTCGAGGAGGTGGCGGCGCTGATTTGCTGGATCGCGTCCGAGGAATGCTCGTTCACTACGGCTGCCGTCTTCGACGTCTCCGGCGGCCGGGCGACCTACTAAGGCCGGACGGCGAAACCGCTCGATCGGAGCGCGGCGCCTCAGTCGTGAAGCTCTCGCGAGATCGGCGGGCCGATCGAAAAATCGCTGAATGTGACCTCGAAACCCTCGCGCTGCGGCGAACAGCACATCATGCCGACATCGACCGTTTTCGACGGCGGGAAATAGGCAAGCCGCACCGGTTTCCAGTGCTTGTCGGACGCGTCCAGATACTGGACGCGGATCGTCTCGGCATGGCGGGTCAGGCGGATTCTGACCCCGTCGGGGTCGGCGGGAATGCTGGCCAGCGACCAGTCGGAGGCATCGTTGGTGACGACGACGGAAAAATACATCAGCCCGTCGGTGTATTCGATGCCGGCCTTGATCCAGTGCGTCTCGCTCAGGCGGACCATAAGGCCGGCTTGGTCGTAAAGCACCTCATACTGCCCCTTGACCGTGACTTCGGCGCTGAAATCCCCCTCGACCTCACGATAGAGGAAATGGCCATTGTCACGCCAGAAGCCGTAGAACGTCTCGCGCCAGAAGTCGGTCTCCTTGCCGGTCCGCACATGCACCGTATCGTTGCCGAAGGCATGGTGCGGCGGTGGATTGAGCCAGGTCAGGTCTGTGTTCTCAGATGCCATCGATTTGCTCGCCTGCCTGGCTGGTCTGTCGCCTTTTCTTAGCCGGCAAACGTGTAAGCGGTCTTCACCGTCGTGTAGAACTCCGCAGCATAGCGGCCCTGCTCGCGCGGGCCGTAGCTCGATCCCTTGCGTCCGCCAAAAGGCACGTGGAAGTCGACGCCGGCCGTCGGCAGGTTGACCATGACCATGCCGGCTTCCGAATTGCGCTTGAAGTGCGTGGCATGCTTGAGGCTCAAGGTGCAGATGCCGGAGGTCAGGCCGAACGGCGTGTCGTTGGCCACCGCCAGCGCCTCGTCATAATCCTTGACGCGGATGACGTTGGCGACCGGTCCGAAAATCTCCTCGCGCGAGATGCGCATGGCGTTGGTGGTTTCGGTGAACAGCGCAGGCTGCAGATAGAAGCCGCGGGTTTCGCGATCGAGCCGCTCACCGCCGAAAGCAAGATCGGCACCTTCCTGACGGCCGATGGCGATATAGTCTTCGTCCTGTTTCAACTGGCTCTGGTCGACAACCGGTCCGATCTGGGTCTTGGCATCGAGAGCATCGCCGACGACCAGCTTGGCCATGCGGTCCTTGAGCGCCCCGACGAAGCGGTCGTGGATGCCGTCGGTCACCACCAGGCGGGACGACGCCGTGCAGCGCTGGCCGGTCGAGAAGTAGGCACCGTTGATGGCGCAGTCGACGGCGACGGCAAGGTCAGCATCGTCGAGCACGACAAGCGGGTTCTTGCCGCCCATTTCGAGCTGGAACTTGCGCATGTGCTCGACGCTGGCGGCGGCGACGCGCTTGCCGGTACCGACAGAGCCTGTGAAGGTGATGGCATTGAGGTCAGGGCTGTCGAGCATAGCCTGGCCGACCACCGAACCTTTGCCCATGACCAGGTTGAGCACGCCCTTGGGCAGGCCGGCGCGATGCAGGATGTCGACAATTGTCCAGGCGCTCTCCGGAACGAGTTCCGCCGGCTTGAAGACGACGGTGTTGCCGTAGGCCAGCGCCGGAGCGATTTTCCAGGCCGGGATGGCGATCGGGAAATTCCACGGCGTGATGATGCCGACGACGCCGACCGCTTCGCGGGTGATCTCGACGCCGACGCCGGGCCGCACGCTCGGCACCAGCTCGCCCGACAGGCGCAGCGTCTCGCCGGCGAAGAAGTCGAATATCTGGGCGGCGCGGACAGTCTCGCCGATGCCCTCGACCAGCGTCTTGCCTTCCTCGCGCGCCAACGCCCGGCCGATTTCATCTTTCCGCGCGGTGATCTCGTCCGACGCCTTCCTCAGCACCGCATGGCGCGCCAGCAGACCCGATCGGGACCATGCCGGAAATGCCGCTTTCGCTGCCGCGATGGCCTGCCGGGCGTGCTCGGCGCCTCCCGATGCATATTCGCCGACCACGTCGTCGAGATTGGACGGGTTGATGTTGCGGGAGCCGGCATCGCCTACCCACTCGCCATCGATGAGGTTCTTTCGAAACGGGATCATGTCGCTGTCTTCCTTGTCGTCCTTCGATCGCCGTCTATCTGGACCACCGACCGCCGCACCGCAAGGCCGAAGAAGGCAAACTTCTCCTCCTCGACCGGCATGTGATAGGTGTCGGGGGGCGGGAAAAGACGATTCTAGTATGGTGCGACGCGGATCGCACGGGAGGAAGTATCATGTCCGACAGCGCCTTGCCGCTGGTGATCAGCGCACCCGAACCGCGGACACTCGACCTGATCTTCACGCCGGCTGCGCTGGCGAAATTTCGATCGAAATACCGCATCGTCGAAACGTCGCCCGAGGGGGTGGCGGCGCTGCCAGCGGATATCCTTGCCCAGACCCGCTACATCGTCGGCCAACCGCCGATCGCGCCGGAGACGCTGGAAAAAATGAAGGCGCTGCGCTGCATCTTCAATGTCGAGAGCAACCTCATCAACAACATGCCCTACGAGACGCTGTTTTCGCGCGGCATCCATGTCGTCACCACCGGCCTGGTGTTTGCCGAACCGGTCGCCGAGCTCGGCCTTGCCATGGCGCTCAACCTCGCTCGCGGCATCGTCGACGCCGATCTCGCATTTCGTCAGGGCAAGGAGCTGTGGGGCGGCGACGGCAGCCGGACGGCGCGGCTTCTTTCCGGCGCGGATGTCGGCATCATCGGCTTCGGCGATCTTGGCCGTGCGCTCAACCGGCTGCTGGCGGGCTTTCGCACGCGGACAAAAGTCTTCGACCCGTGGCTGCCGCCGTCGATCCTGATCGAAAACGGCGTCGAGCCGGCCTCTCTCGACGACGTTCTGTCGAACAGCGATTTCGTCTTCGTCGTCGCTTCGGTGACCAGTGAAAACCAGGGTTTCCTTGGTGCCGAGGCGTTTGCCAGGATGCGCAAGGGAGCCGCTTTCATCCTGCTCAGCCGAGCCGGCGTGGTCGATTTCCCGGCACTGATGGTTGCTGTCCGCAGCGGCCATCTCGTCGCCGCCAGCGATGTTTTTCCTGAGGAGCCTCTGGCCCAGGATCACCCGGTCCGCACATTGCCGGGATTCCTGCGCTCCGCCCACCGGGCCGGCGCGCTCGACATCGCCTTCAAGCGGATGGGCGACATGGTGCTGGAAGACATGGACCTGATCGACCGCGGCCTGCCGCCGATGCGTTCGAAGCGGGCCGAGCGTGAGACCGTTTCGCGCATGCGTTCAAAACCGGTCGACAAGAATTAAGCCGTCTGCCGACGGTCGCACATGCTCAGACGGTGAAGGACCAAAACAGGCAGGCCAGTGTCGCTGCGGCAAAGACGACGAAGAACAGGCTTCTCAGCAGGATGTTGCGGCGCAGCTCGTTGATGAAGAGATGGCATCCGACGACGGCTGCGACAAACAGGAAGCGCCAGTTCGGCAGCGCCGAGAGCACATCGCGCTGACCGAAAGCAAATCTCGCGGCGAGACATCCAACGATGACCGCAAACAACACGATGACCGTCCAGAAGATCGCATCGGCGGCATGTGTCAGGACGATGCCGGCGAGCCTGATCGGCAGAACCATCATCAGCAGCGCGCTGAAAAAATACACCGCCGCGAGCGGAATGAACGTCCCTGCATCGGCGACGTCGCTCAGACGCTTGGCGCCGATCGCGCCATAGGGATAGCCATGCCTGGCCACCGCCAGGCTGAGCGCCATCAGCAAGGCCGTCAGCACGGCGGCCAGCGCGAATGAGGTCAGGGCTTTGCTCATGGGGCTCCCGTTCCGAGCGAATCGACGTCAGGACGTTGGTAGCCCATGGTTTGTAAATTGCTAGTAAGCACCGTGCAGCGGCGCGGCAGAAATCCTCGGCGCATCACTCCGCAGCTTGTAGACGCCGCCCGTCGATAATGGTCTTGATCTCGGCGCGGCAGGAGCCGCAATTGGTGCCGGCGTGAAGGGCGGCGCCGATTGCCGCAACGCTGGTGCAGCCGCCGCGCACCGCTTCCGCGATCTGGTTGGCACCGACCCCGAAACAGGCGCAGACGACGGCACCGCGGTCGACGCTGTTGCCGCTCGGTCGCCCGGCGACAATCGCCAACCGCGCCTGCCGATCGGCATGGTCGGCACCAAGTTGTTCGACCGCCCAGCCGCGCGACACCGCTACCGGGGTAGGCGCAAGATAGAGCGCACCGACCAGCCGACTGCCCGCGAAACGGGCGAAGCGATGGTGCCCGCCGGCGATGTCGTGATAGGCGAGCGTCTCGCCTTCCATGCCTAACAGGGAGGCGGCAAACGCGGTCCAGTCGCGGCTGTCCTGCAGCGCAATTTCAAGCCGCCAGCCGGCGGGGCAGCGGGCGAGGCTCCAGTAATCGGCGTCGATCGAGGCGGGCCGTTCGGCAAGCACGGCGAAGCCGAAGGCCGTGGCGGCGAACCGCTCGATGCGGGCGGCAACGTTCTTCGAGGCCGGCTGGCCTGAAATCGCATCGGTCGTCGGCGCTACCAATGCATCGACGCGCGCGTGGCCGGAGAACTGATCGGTCCAGTGCATCGGTACGAATACAGAGCCTTGGCGTTGGCGCACCGTCACCAGCGCGCGGACCAGCACCTCGCCATACGCGGTTGAGACGCGCACGATATCGGCATCGCCGATGCCGTAGTGCTGCGCATTCGCCGGATGGATTTCGACGAACGGTTCGGCCATGTGCTGCGATAAGCGCGGGCTTTTTCCCGTGCGCGTCATGGTGTGCCAGTGATCGCGGACGCGGCCGGTGTTGAGTATCAGCGGATAGTCCGGGCTAGTGCGGGTTTCGACGGTTGGGCGGATGGCAATGAAGCGCGCCTTGCCGTCGGGCGTGTAGAAATTGCCGTTGGCGAAGAAGCGGGTGCTTTTGTCCTCCGGCTGGCGCCAGGCACCCCCCTCTGGCCTGCCGGCCATCTCCCCCGCAAGGGGGGAGATTGGCAGCTTTGGCGTCGGCTCTCCCCTTGCAGCATTGGAGATTGGCGAAGGCCGTGGTGATAGCCAATCTCCCCCCTTGCGGGGGAGATGGCCGGCAGGCCAGAGGGGGGTGGCTGGGCTCGGCGCTGGCCATTGGAACGGCAGAATATCCTCATAGGTCTCTGCACCGATATCGCCATAAGCGCCGATGTCGAAATCGCGTGCCCCGTCATTCTCGAAGCCCGACAACGCGGCATGCTCGGCGAAGATGTCGGCCGGCGACACATGCGAAAACGCCTCGCCAAACCCCATCCGCTTGGCGACCTCAGCGATGATCCACCAATCTGGCCTTGCCTCGCCGGGCGTGGCCAAGAAAGCCCGCTGGCGCGAGATGAGGCGCTCCGAATTGGTGACGGTTCCATCCTTTTCGCCCCATGCGGTGGCCGGCAGCCGGACATGGGCGTGGCGGACCGTGTCCGTCTCGCCCAGCACGTCCGAGACCACGACAAACGGGCAGGCCTTGATCGCCGCTTCGACGGCATCGGCATCCGGCATCGAATCGACCGGGTTGGTGGCCATGATCCACAGCGCCTTGATGCGACCGTCGGCCACCGCTTGAAACATCTCGACCGCTTTCAGGCCGGGTTTTTCGGCGACGGTTGGGGCATTCCAGAAGCGCTGCACACGGTTGCGGTGCTCGGGGTTTTCGATCTCCATGTGGGCGGCCAGCATGTTGGCCATGCCGCCGACCTCGCGGCCGCCCATGGCGTTGGGCTGGCCGGTCACCGAAAACGGCCCGGCGCCGGGCTTGCCGATGCGGCCGGTGGCCAGATGGCAGTTGATGATGGCGTTGACCTTGTCGGTGCCCGAAGACGACTGGTTCACGCCCTGGCTGTAGACGGTCACCGTCTTCGCTGTCGCGGCAAACAGGCCGTAGAAGCGGGCCAGTTCGTCCTCGCTGAGACCCGTGGCCGCCGCGATGCCGGTAAGGTCGAGCGCCGAGGCACCGAAAAGCGCTTGCCCGAAGCCGGTCGTGTGCGCCGTGATATACGTGCGGTCCAGCGCGTTGTGCTGGCCGAGATAGGCGAGCAGGCCGGTGAACAAAGCGACGTCGCCATCGGGCGCGATCGCCAGATGCATGTCGGCGATATCCGACGTCATGGTGCGGCGTGGGTCAATCAGCACCACCTTCATCTCGGGCCGCTTTTCCCGGGCGGCGGCAATGCGCTGGTAGAGCACCGGATGGCACCAGGCGAGATTGGAGCCGACCAGCACGATCAGGTCGGCAAGTTCCAGATCCTCGTAAATTCCCGGAACGGTGTCCGAGCCGAAGGCGCGGCGGTGGCCGGCGACCGACGAGGCCATGCACAGGCGCGAATTGGTATCGATATTGGCCGAGCCTATGAAGCCCTTCATCAGCTTGTTGGCGACGTAATAGTCCTCGGTCAACAACTGGCCGGAAACATAAAAGGCGACCGAACCGGGGCCGTGCTCGGCAATGGTTTGCGAGAAGGTCGAAGCGACAAGATCGAGCGCTTCGTCCCAGTCGGTGCGGCGACCGTGGATCTCCGGATGAAGCAACCTGCCGTCGAGGTCGATGGTCTCAGCCAACGCCGAGCCCTTGGAGCAGAGCCGGCCGAAATTCGCCGGGTGGTCCGGGTCGCCACGAACGGTTATTTCACCGTCCGCAGCGACTTTCGCCAGCACGCCGCAACCCACCCCGCAATAGGGGCAGGTGGTCCTCACCTCGCGCGCTTCATCAATCTGCATGGTTCACGCCGCGCGGCTGGCCAGCGCTTCCAGCGCAATGAACAGCCGCTCGCCGTCGATCCGGACCGGAATGGTGCGCACCACACCCTCGTCCGCGCCGAGCGCCTTGCCTGTCTCCAGCGAGATCACCCAATTGTGCAAGGGACAGGTCACCGCCGTGCCATGGACGATGCCCTGGCTGAGCGGCCCACCCTTGTGCGGGCAATGGTCGTCGATGGCGAAGACCTGATCGTCGGCCGTGCGGAAGACGGCGATCTTGCCTTCGGGCGTGGCGACGCAGCGGGCGCCGCGGCGCGGAATGTCCGAGAGCGTGCCTATCGATACCCAGTTCATGTGGCTATTCCTCTTTTGCGCGTGTTCTTGTCCGAAAACCGCATTCCACTTTTCGGCAACACGCGCCTACTCCGCCGCCTGCGCAAAGCCGACCGAAGCCATGGGCCGGAATTCATGCTTGTCCTTGCCGGAAGCACGTTCCGACCACGGGTCGACCTGGGCGAATTTCTGCGAAAAGACGAAGCGGTCGAAATAGGCTTTGCGCTTCTCGCCATCGTCCATGATCTGGCGCTTGATCTCGGCTATGCCGACGCGCTTGGCCCATTTGTAGATACGCTCGAGATAGCGGCCCTGCTCGCGATACATCTGCGTCAAGGCGACGATATGCTCCAGCGCCTCGTCCTCGGTCTTGACCAGGCCGAGCACTTCGGTGCCCTTGATGTCGAGGCCGGCGGCGCCGGCGAAATGGATTTCGTAGCCGCTGTCGACGCAGATCACGCCGACATCCTTGCAGGTCGCCTCGGCACAGTTTCGCGGACAGCCCGACACCGCCATCTTGACCTTGGCCGGGGTCCAAGAGCCCCACATGAATTTTTCGATACGGATGCCCAAGCCGGTCGAATCCTGCGTGCCGAAGCGGCACCAGTCCGAGCCGACGCAGGTCTTCACCGTGCGCAGTCCCTTGGCATAGGCGTGGCCGGAGACGAAGCCAGCCTGGCCAAGATCGGCCCATACCGCCGGCAGGTCTTCCTTGCGGATGCCGAGCATGTCGATGCGCTGGCCGCCGGTGACCTTGACCATCGGGATCTCGAACTTGTCGACGACGTCGGCGATGGCGCGCAATTCGGCGGCGTTGGTGACGCCGCCCCACATGCGCGGCACTACAGAATAGGTGCCGTCCTTCTGGATGTTGGCGTGGACGCGCTCGTTGATGAAACGCGACTGATAATCGTCGGCGTATTCGTCGGGCCAGTCGCAGACGAGGTAATAATTGAGCGCCGGCCGGCACTTGGCGCAGCCGCAGGAGGTCTTCCATTCCAGCTCCTGCATGACGGCGGGAATGGTCTTCAGGCCCTTGGCCTTGATCAGCCGGCGGACCTCGTCGTGGCCAAGCGTGGTGCAGCTGCACATCGGCTGGACCGCCGCGGGGTTGTATTTGTCGCCGATGGTCAGCACCATCAGCTTTTCGACCAATCCGGTGCAGGAGCCGCACGACGCGGACGCCTTGGTGTGGGCGCGCACGTCGTCGAGCGAGGTCAGGCCCTTGGCCGTGATCGCGCCGGTGATCTTTCCCTTGCATACGCCGTTGCAACCGCAGATTTCCGCATCATCCGGCAAGGCTGCAACGGCCGCCATAGGGTCCAGGGGGGCGCCTCCCTGGTAGGACTGGCCGAAGATGAGCGTGTCGCGCATCTCGGATATGTCGGTCTGCTTCTTCTTGAGGTCGTTGAACCAGGCGCCGTCCGCCGTCTCGCCATAGAGCACGGTGCCGATGATACGGTCATCCTTGAGCACCAGGCGCTTGTAGACGCCGGCTGCGGCATCGCGCAGCACGATCTCCTGGCGGTCATCGCCCTCGGCGAAGTCGCCGAGCGAGAACAGCTCGATGCCGGTGACCTTGAGCTTGGTCGGCGTGTCCATGTGGACGAAAGCCGCTGCCTCATTGCCGGCCAGATGGCTGGCGGCGACGCGCGCCATCTCGTAGAGCGGCGCGACCAGCCCGTAGACCTGGCCGTTGACCTCGGCGCATTCGCCGATTGCGTAGATATCGGGATCGTTGCTGCGCATGCCGGCGTCGACGACAATGCCGCGATTGACGGCAATGCCGGCTTCCTTGGCCAGCGCCGCATTCGGCCTGATGCCCACCGCCATGACGACAAGCGTCGCCGGGATGATGGTGCCGTCGGCAAGCTCCACCCGCTCGACCTTGCCGTTGCCGGTGATCGCCTGGGTGTTGGCTTTGGTGATGACCTTGATGCCGCGCTGCTCGACTGCGCGCTGCAGGAGATAGCCGGCGGCCGGATCGAGCTGACGCTCCATCAGCGTCGGCATGACGTGCAGCACGGTGACGTCCATGCCTTGCGCATTCAAGCCCGCGGCTGCCTCGAGCCCGAGCAGGCCGCCGCCAATGACCACGGCCTTGGCCCGCGACTGGGCGGCAAGCATCATCGCCCGGACGTCGTCGAGATCGCGATACGTGAGCACGCCGGGCAGATCATGGCCTGGCACCGGAATGATAAACGGCACTGAGCCGGTGGCGATGACGAGCTTGTCGTAGGGCTCGGTCACGCCATGATCGGAGGTGACGGTCTTTGCCTGCCGGTCGATGGCGACGATCTTGTGGCCCTTGTAGAGGGTGATGCCGTGCTTGATGTACCAGCCGTCGCCATGGATGATGATCTCCTCATAGGCCTTTTCGCCCGACAGAACCGGCGACAGCATGATGCGGTCGTAGTTCACGCGCGGCTCGGCGTTGAAGATGGTGACCTGGTAGCGGCCAGGCGCCTTTTCCAGGAGGTGCTCCAGCATGCGCCCAGGCGCCATGCCGTTGCCAATGATAACGAGTTTCTCGGTCATGTCCTGATCCACTCCGGTCTCACTCAGCCGCGTAGGAAAGGCCTGAAGCTTCGTCAGACGCCGTGCGCTCCATCCGCCGGATGGAAAAATGCATCCAGGCAAAGCAGGTAGCAACGATGACGAAGAGCAGCATGAAGCAGCTCGACCAGACGCCGGTGAGGTCGTTGAGCGCGCCGAAGACGATTGGCAGGATAAAGCCGCCGAGCCCGCCAATCATGCCGACAACGCCGCCGACCGCGCCGACACTCTGCGGATAGTAAGCCGGGATATGCTTGTAGACGGCAGCCTTGCCAAGGCTCATGAAGAAGCCGAGCACACAGGCAACGGCTATGAAGGCGAGCGGGCCGACCTCGAAATGGAAGGCGATCGGCCCGCTGACACCGCGCACGACGTAGTCTGCCGAGGGGAGAGACAGAACGAGAGTCGCGGCGGCACTGACAGCGAAGGTCCAGTAGAGCACGGTGCGGGCGCCGATCCGGTCGGAAAGCACGCCGCCATAGGCGCGGAAAACACTTGCCGGAATTGAATAGGCCGCGCCGATCATACCGGCGGTCGCAAGCCCGAAGCCGTAGACGCCGATCAGGTAGCGGGGCAGCCACAGCGAGAGCGCCACGAATGCACCGAATGCGAAGAAATAATAGAAGGCGAAGCGCCAGACCTGCAGGTTCTTGAGCGGCGCGAATTCCTGCCAGAAGCTTCTCGCGGGCGCTGCCTTGCCGGCGCGGCGCTCGCGGATGACCGGATCGTCGCCGGTCGTGAACCAGAAGATCGCGGCCATGACGACGAGTGCTGCCGCCCAGATCAGCGCGACCGTCTGCCAGCCCCAGGAGAGAAGCACGAACGGTGCCAGGAACTTGGTGACCGCGGCGCCGACATTGCCGACACCGAAAATGCCAAGCGCCGTACCCTGCTTGCCGGCCGGGAAGAAGCGCGAGACATAGGCGACACCGACGGCGAAGGAACCGCCTGCGAGCCCAACGCCTAGCGCAGCGACCAGCATCTGCCCGTAGGTGTGCGCAAAAGCGAGCAGAAAGGTCGCGATCGCCGCCGCAAGCATGGTCGCGGTGTATACCAGCCGTCCGCCAAAACGGTCGGTCCAGACACCGAGCACCATACGCACGAGCGAGCCGGTGAGGATCGGCGTGCCGACGAGCAGGCCGAACTCCGTCTCGTTCAGCCCCAGCTCCTGCTTTATGCGCACGCCGATGATTGAAAAGATCGTCCACACCGCGAAGCAGACGGTGAAGGCGATGGTGGACATGACAAGCGCCTGCCGGGGAGCACTGTCCTGGCTGGGCGCTGCTGGGAGATTTGCGGTCATTTTCTGGCTCCGGTTTGCGGCGTGGGAGGCACCGCCCTTGTCCTGTTCGTTCGCGACTGTCAGCGGCGCGGCATCGCCGTCAGCGCGATGACGGCCAGAAAATCGCGACGCGTGAAGTCCGCGAGGGACGCGCCAGTTCCGATCCGTTTCATCATCGTCGTCTCCGGTTAGGCGCCGCTTGGGACCAGCGCCGTCGATTGCGTCAAAACAAAAAAGCCGCCGGCCAGGTCTTCGCGTCCGGGGTTCCGGGAGCGCGTGTGGACCTGAGCGGCAGCTTTGCCTGTGGCGCCCGCCATTGGACGCCGTGTCACTTGGCCCTTGCGGACCTACATTTTCAAAAGCAGGAAGCGTGCCAATTCGACAGCGCCCAGAATTATCGAATGAAACCAATGTGAACCGCAGCCGCGCGACTTTTGAACAAGCTCGGCTGCGGATCAAAGATTAGTCAGAATGCCTTGCACAGCAGCATAATATTTGTGCAATGCGGTAGATTGCCCGTTGCCGATGCAGATTGCCGATGATGATGACGAGTTTTCAGGTTATTGCCTTACTCCGCGGCTTCGACGAAGCGGTGGCGTTCGTAGAGGAATTTCAGCACCGCCTCGCGGCAGCGCAGGAAGGTGCGGTCGGAGGAAAGCTCGATGCGCCGACGCGGCCGGGCCAGCGGCACGGGAAGAACCTCGCCAATAGTGGCCGCCGGGCCGTTGGTCATCATCACGATGCGGTCGGACAACAGCACCGCCTCGTCGACATCATGGGTGATCATGATCGTCGTCGAGCCGAGCCTGGAATGGATATCCATCACCGCGTCCTGAAGATGGGCGCGCGTCAGCGCGTCGAGCGCGCCGAAGGGCTCGTCGAGCAGCAGGATCTTCGGCTCCATGGCCAGCGCCCGGGCGATGCCGACGCGCTGCTTCATGCCGCCCGATATCTCGGCCGGACGTTTGTCCTTGGCATGCGCCATCTGCACGAGATCGAGATTGCGCATGATCCAGTCATGCCGCTCGGCCCGGCTCTTGCTGCGGCCAAAGACCTTCGTGACTGCCAAATTGATGTTTTCGTAGACGGTCAGCCATGGCAGCAGGCTGTGGTTCTGGAACACCACGGCGCGTTCCGGGCCGGGGCTGTCGACCTCCTTGTCCTCGAGCAGCACGGCGCCGGCCGAGACCTTGGTCAGGCCGGCGATCAGGTTGAGCAACGTCGACTTGCCGCAGCCGGAATGGCCGATGATCGAGACGAATTCGCCCTTGTCGATGGTCAGCCGGATATCTTTCAGGACGTCGCTGACCTGGCTGCCGCGGGCGAAGGATTTGTCGATATGATCGAGTTTCAGATAGGCCGTCATCGTCCCTCTCCTCACTTTGCCGTTGTGCCGCGGGTGACGAAGACGCCGACCGCCGCGACCAGGCGGTCGAGGCAGAAACCGGTGACGCCGATATAGGCGAGCGCGACGATGATGTCGGGCAGGCGCGACGAGTTCCACGCGTCCCAGATGAAGAAGCCGATGCCGACGCCGCCGGTCAGCATTTCGGCGGCGACGATGGCCAGCCACGACAGGCCGATGCCGATCCGCAATCCGGTGAAGATGTAAGGCGCGGCCGCCGGCACCATGATCTTCACGAAGAACTCGAGCTGGTTGAGCCGGAGGATACGGGCGACGTTGCGGTAGTCCTCGGGGATGTTGCGGACACCGACCGCGGTGTTGATGATGATGGGCCAGATCGAGGTGATGAAGATGACGAAGATCGCCGACGGGCTGGAATCGCGGAACGCCGCCAGCGACAGCGGCAGCCAGGCGAGCGGCGGCACCGTACGCAGGATCTGGAAGACTGGATCGAGGCCGCGCATCGCCCAGATCGACTGGCCGACGAGTGCGCCGAGCGCGACGCCGACGATTGCCGCAAGGCCGAAGCCCATGGCGACGCGCTGCAGCGACATCAGCACCCGCCAGGCGAGCCCAATGTCCTGCGGGCCATTGTCGAAGAACGGGTGGGCGATCAGGTCATAGGCCTCGTTCCACACCTGGCTTGGCGGTGGCAGGCTGGCTGTGGGCGACGAACAGGCGACCTGCCAGACGACGAGCATGATGGTGATGACAATGACCGGCGGCACCAGCGTGCTGACCAGCTTGGCGGCGATAGCGGCCGGGTCGAAGCGGCGCCGCGCCCTGGCTGTGAAAGCGATGATTTCGGCGGGCTTGGCCGGCGCGGGGAACGGCTTCACCTTGCTGTCCTCGATGGCTTGGATACACATTTTTTCGAAAAACTCCATGGCGGCACGTGCAAGGCAGGCGGCGTTGCCACCGCCTGCCGCGCGTCTATGTCGGGCTCAGGCCGACACCTTGATCTTCAGGCTGTCGAGATAGGCCGACGGGTTCTCCGGATCGAAGATCTTGCCGTCGAAGAAGGTTTCGGGGCCGCGCGACGAAGACGCCGGAATATCGGCCGCGGCGACACCAAGATCCTTGGCCGCCTCGCGCCACAGATCCTCACGGTTGACCTGCGCGACCAGCGCCTTGATGTCGGTGGTCGGCGCGAACTTGCCCCAGCGGATATTCTCGGCGAGGAACCAGCTGTCGTGGCTCTTGAAGGGATAGGACACGCCGCCCTGCCAGAACTTCATGTAGAGATCGGTGCCGGTGGCGACGCGGCCATTGCCGTAGTTGATGTCGCCCTTGAGGCGGCCGATGATGTCGGCGGTCGGCACGTTCATCCATTGCCGTTTGCCGATGATGGCGGCCATCTCGTCCTTGTTTTCCTTTGCCTCGCACCATTGCTGGGCCTCCATGACGGCCATCAGGATCGCCTTGGTGGCGTTCGGATATTTATCGATGAAGGCGGCGCGCAGGCCGAGCGCCTTTTCCGGATGGCCCTTCCACAGTTCGCCCGTGGTGGCGGCGGTGAAGCCGACGCCCTGGTGGACGAGCTGCTCGTTCCATGGCTCGCCGACGCAGAACACGTCCATGTTGCCGACCTTCATGTTGGCGACCATCTGCGGCGGCGGCACGACGATGGTCGAGACGTCCTTGTCGGGATCGATGCCGCCGGCGGCCAGCCAGTAGCGCAGCCAGAGATCGTGCGTTCCGCCCGGGAAGGTCATGGCGGCCTTGACCTCCTTGCCTGCGGCCTTCTTGGCGGCGAAGGCTTCCTTCAGCTTTGAGGCATCGAGGCCGACGCCGGTGGCGGCATATTCCTGGGCGACGGAAATGCCCTGGCAGTCGTAGTTGAGCCGCGCCACGATCGCCATCGGCAGCGGCTGCTTGTTCTGCGTCACCTTGCCGGTGTGCATCAGATAAGGCATCGGCGTCAGGATATGGGCGCCGTCAATGCCGTTGGCTTCGCCGCCGAGCACCAGATTGTCGCGCGTCGCCCCCCAGGAGGCCTGCTTGAGCACCTCGACATCGGGCATGCCGAATTTCTCGAACAGGCCTTTTTCCTTGGCAATCATCAGCGGTGCGGCATCGGTCAGCGCAATGAAGCCGAGCTTGGCGCCGGTGACTTCCGGTACGGCGGCAGCCGCATAGGCGCCGGAGGGCAGCAGCGCACGCGCCGCCGCCAGCGTTGCCGCGGTGGCCGCGCTGATCCTCAGGAAATCGCGGCGGCTGATCGCCGTTTGGGCGGAATGGCTCTTGATGCGTTTCGTCATCGTCATCTCCGGTTGGGCGCGGCTTGGGATCGGCGCCGTCGATTGCGTGTTCGACCAAAACAAAAAAGCCGCCGGCCAGGCCTCGCGCGTCCGTCCATCCGGGATCGCGTGTTGACCTGAGCGGCAGCTTTGCCTGTAGCGCCCGCCATTGGACGCGTATTCCGTGACTCCGAGAAGAGTCTGCCTATTACGAAGCAGGAACCGTGCCAGTTTCGGAATGGATGACAAACATCAATGATGTCAACGGCATGCTAAAATCGTCGGCGCGCCGGCCCGCTGGGCGAGCAAGCCAAAGATTGTTCATTAGCGCAGTTGCACGCACATTTTTTGTGCAGTGCACAAGAATGGCGCGGAAATGATCAGGCTTCGGCGCGCGCCAATTTCTGGCCGGCAATGTAGGCGTCGATCTCGTCGGGATCGAAGATCTGGCCATCGAAGAAACCGTCGGGACCAAGAACCAGGCTGGCACCGGCCGAGCCGACCGGCGTGGCAACCGTAAGCGCCCCCTCGACCTTGGAATTGGCGCCCGGCAGAGCGACGCCGAGCGGCTTCAGCGCCGCGCGATAGAGGTCGGGCCTATAGGTGTCGCGGGCCAGCGCCATATTGGCGGCGCTGTGCTTGACCTGCCCCCAGCGCACCATCTGCGTGTAGAACCACAGCGCATGGCTCTTCCACGGGAAGTTCGCCGCCTTGTCGAAGGGCAGAAAGAAGTCGCCGACGCTGAGTTCGGCGCCGCCGCCGAGCGCAAGATGGCCGCTGAGGATCGGCATCTGCAGCGCCGGCGCCAGGCCAAGGAAGGCCGGCTGCGCCATCAGGGCCGCAAGTTCGCCGCGGTTTGCCGGATCCTGGCACCAGCGCGCCGCATGATGCAGTGCGCGCAGCAGGGCCGAAAGCGCGTCCGGCTGTTTTTCCGCCCATGCCTTGCGCACGCCGAGGACTTTCTCCGGGCTGGTCTTCCAGATGGCCGCCTTGACGGTGGCGATGCGGCCGGTGCCGGCAACGACAGCGGCGCTGTTCCAGGGTTCGCCGACGCAGTAGCCGTCGATCCTGCCGGCGGCGAGCGCGTCCGCCATGAAGGGAGGCGGCACGATGACGATTTCTATCTCGTGCGATGGGTCGATGCCGCAGGCGGCGAGCCAGTAGCGCAGTTCGTAGTTGTGCCCGGAGTGCGGATGGACGACGGCGAAGCGAAGCGGATCGCCGCCGGCATTTGCCCGTTCGCGGATCAGCGCGCCCAACGCCCGGCCGGCCCGTGCCGGATCGAGGTCGGGTAAGGCGCCGTGCGCGGCCACGCCCGCCCAGACCGCGTTCGAAACCGTCACGCAATTGCCGCCGAGGCCGAGCGAGAACGGCACGACCGTGTCGGAGGCGAGCGGCGTCAGCCCCAGATTGCAGGCGATCGGCATCGGCCCCAGCATATGCGCGAGATCGAAATGGCCGATGGCGATGCGGTCGCGGATGTTGGCCCAGGACGTTTCCCGGTTGAGCGTCAGGTCGATGCCTTCGCGCAGGGCGAAGCCGATTTCCTTCGCCGCGACAAGGACAGCGCTGTCGAAGAGCGGCATGAAGCCAGCATTGATCCGGTGCTCGGCCGCCATTCTCAACTCTCCTCGGGATCCAGAAGGCCTGCCGCCGTCACCAGGCTCTGGGCAATTTCGGCGATCTTGCGGTTCTGGTTCATGGCGGTCTTGCGCAGCAGCGTATAGGCCGCGTCCTCCGACAGGCCGCGCGACTTCATCAATATGCCCTTGGCGCGATCGATCACCTTGCGGCTTTCCAGTTCGCTGCGGGCCTCTTCCAGTTCGCGCGCCATGCGCGAAAACGCGTTGAAGCGGCTGATCGCCATGTCGAGGATCGGCTTGACGCGCTCCTGGCGCAAGCCGTCGACGACATAGGCCGACACCCCGGCTTCCACCGCAGCTTCGATCGACGCCTGGTCCGAGCGGTCGACGAACATGGCAATCGGCCGCTTCACCACGCGCGACAGCTGGAACATGTTTTCGAGCATGTCGCGGTTGGGATTTTCGAGATCGATGACGATCACATCGGGTTCGATCTCGGCGATCCGCCGCGCTATGCCGGCGACGTCATGGATGACCGTGACCTGCTGATGCCCGGCCTCCCGCAGTCCCGCTTCGATTATCGAAGCGCGGATGTGGTTTTCATCGATCACCAGGACAGTGAGGGATTTGCGGATCATGCCGCATTTTGCGCAGGCGAGACGATTGTGCAATGCGGCATGGCGAGATTCACGGAAACAAAGCCGGCGCGCCGCCTGAGGCATTGGGAGCGGCGGCCGCGGCGACTAACTTGAGGGGGGCGGGCTCGGCACAGCTTGATCGGCACCGGCTGTCTGCAGGTCTATCAGCGCACGGTGATCGCCTCCGGCGCCTGATCCTAAACCGTGCTGACGACGCTGCTGACCATCCTGCAGATGCCCGAAGGCGCGCAGCGGCTATTGCTCGGACTGTTCGTGACGGCGGCTTATTTGCGGATTGTGGAGGAGAGGTAGAGGGAGGCTGAGGTGGGGGCTGTTTTTCACCCGAAGCAGAGTCCCGCACGGAGCCGTGCATGACAGCTTCCGCGGCTAATCTCGGTTATAGGGGTCAGCTTCGCCGGCGCCTAAAGCAGACCCTGCCGCCGACCACGCTGGATGTCGCATTTCCGCCCTCTTGCGGGCCGTCGAGATCTCTGTTGCTACCGTCCGAATGCAGACGTCGCGTAGACCGATAGTGACTGTCGGCACAGCTACGACAGGTTCAGTGCCGAAGGCGCCGCCGGATGCCTGCCTCCGTATCTTGCTGCTCGGCCTCATATTCGTAAGTCTTCACCATGGACATCAGAAGAGACGATGAAACAAACGGATGGGAAAAGTGAAGTGCTTCCGACCATCTGCGATACTTAGCTGCAAGCTCTCTTTCCTGACCCCCGCCTTCGCCGCGCCAATGCACACCACGGGCGTTGTAGAGTCCGGTATGAGCGCCTCGCGATATTTTTTCAGACTGCAAGTCTTCCATCAAGTCGCGAACAGCTTCGTTGGGCCATACCCCGTCCTTGCCTTCAGGAACGCTGGCCAAAAGTTTGCCGAGGCAGATGTCGGCAACATCCGCGCGGCCAAGCTCGTCGCATTGCTCCCGGACCTTGCCGACCCACTCAGTCAGCTTTTTCAGGTACTCGTCATCGCTAGCTTCATCTTGTCCCGGTATACGTTCCAGAGCTTCAAGCAAGCGATAGCTCCTTTTCGCGAGGTGTTCCCGTCCTTCGGCCATACGGATCTCCGGAGGGTCTTCACCAGGAGTCTTGCGCTTGTAGGTCCAGACGATCGCCTGCACGAACATCTCCGGATGGTGCTCGATATAGCGTTCAAGGTTCGGAATCTGGTGTCCATCACCACCACGGAACGAGCGGGCCAGCACATCGAGATACGCAAACTCCAGCCCCGCCTTGTCTTCGAGCGGCACGTCGGGATTCCGATCAAGCAGTTTGAAGGCGCGCTGGATGTCATAATCGTGCAGCTGGTACTCGCCTCCCTTGTCATCGCCCTCTTTCGTCATTTCGGAAAGCATCTGGACCAAAAGTTCGGGGCGCACCTCATCAAGCTTGAAGTGAACCGCGGCGAAGGCGGCACGTGGCCTCCTTGCATTAAGCAGACGCCTGATGCTTTCGTTGTTTTCATTCGGCGCATCGAATACGTACTCCGGCACGACGTCGCGCCAGTAGGTCGCCCGAGCTTCATCTGATTGCTGATCCACGAGCTCCCATGTCGCCGTGCGGTAGGGCGAGAAGAGCAGCACGCGAAGCGCCTCCTGTTCGGACAGCTTTCCACGGAGGCTCGCAAACAACGCCTTGTGCTGTTCGCCGTCGAGTCCGCGCAAAGCACCGGCTGCGATGCCGCTTCGACCAGTATCTTCATCATTGGGGCGAACGCATTGGAGCATCAGGTCTCCGAGCTGTTCGGGCTGCAGGATTCCACGCGCCAAATACCAGCCGATCTGCCGCTGCGAATTGCCCTTCTCGGCGAGTCTGAAAACCCCCGGCAGACCGTTCGTTGCAACAATTTCCACTAAGGCGCCGATCCGGAGCTCTTCTATGCGGCGTTCGCGGGCCCGAAAATCAAGCTCGACGTTCGCGACCTCATCAGCCGATTCCTCGACCCAGCTCTGCCGAAACAGCCATTCGTGCTTGTTGACGACGTCGGTCGGCTCCATCGAGGCATAGACAGCTTTCGCGGTTTTCGAAAGCGTGACCTGTCCCTCTTCGTTCGCCTTCTTGCGGCCGCGCCGGGAAAGTACCGCGACGCGGATTTTATCGCGTAGGCGGGCGATGTCGTTGTCGCTGGCTCCAGTCTTCCGCCAGTCGTCGACGATTTTCCAAACGCGTTCCTGATCCTCCAACCGCAACACGTGCAGCCGCGCGATGAGGTCGCACAGCATGTCGACCGTATAGGATGGCATAGTTAGTGCAATCTCGACCATCTCGCGGACGAAGCTGTTGATGGGACCCCAAGTGCCGAAGGGTTCACCAAAGCCATATCCATCGGGCCGCCATTTGGGCTTGTGAGCGTAGTCCCCGACGCGGTTGCCGTAGTCGCCAAACTGCTGGAGGCAAATCTCCCAGCCCACGGCCGGATGCTTTTCCAGCAGCATTCGCATGGCTTTCAGTCGGCTGTCGTGATCCGCCGCCGTCTGCGGCATCCAAGCTCTGAAGATCGAGCCCAACGATCCGATCGGCTTATTCGC
Source organism: Mesorhizobium sp. M0166 (assembly GCF_040322255.1). Lineage (NCBI taxonomy): Bacteria > Pseudomonadati > Pseudomonadota > Alphaproteobacteria > Hyphomicrobiales > Phyllobacteriaceae > Mesorhizobium > Mesorhizobium sp. M0166. The sequence continues at coordinate 185,780 of NZ_JAMYTD010000009.1, forward strand.
CCAGTTGTCGTCTATTTTGACGTCAGAGAGCTGCCCGAGAATTTTGACGACCCGTGGGAAGGTGGCGGAGTTCCATGCCAATCCCTCAAGCGCCCAGAGAAGACCAGTGCGCGCAGGGGAGCCAAAGAGTCCTGTGTCGACAGGGCGCAGTAGGCCTAGCGTAGCGGGATGCTCTGACCGGAGGTCGCGTTCAATAATAGTCAGAAATTCCTCAGGGGCAGCTTCAGCATAGAGGGGGAGGTCACGATCATTCGCTTCCAGCCTGCGGGTATCGAGCGGCTCGAGCAACTCCCGTACTAGCTTGGCAGCGGCACGCTCGCCATCAAAACCAAAGCGCTTCCCGAACAGATGATTCCCGTGAACTGAGAGCAGAACCAATGTCTCAGAAATGCCCTCGCGCAGTGCCGAAGAGAACTCGCGCCTCTTGCCGTGCATGTCCGCAGCCCACCGCTCGTTGTCAGGGAGGTCGAGAGCGGGGTCATCCTCATCCAAAACGATCTTTGCTATGTCGAAGAAGTGGTTGAGGTCGCCTTGGGTGATTGCGCCCGCAATCGCGAAGAGCGAGTCGATTTTCGAGATCACACCGCGATAGTTGCCGATGGACCAGACGGGGGCATCGTTCAGCAGCAAGAGTTCCTGCACACGCTTCTCCAGCGCATCGAAGGGGACGTCACCACCAAGCAGCGATAAAGCCGTCTGGTCAGCCTCGTTGCGCGCATCCCACGTGCCCACAAGCACAAACGGAACAAGGTTAGAAGAGGCTTGGTGATTGGCAGCCCAGACTGGTGTTTGAATGGCCGGTATCGTCGCAAGCCGTCGCCGGAGAATTGTGAGTGACCGGCCCGAGGCGTTGGTAAGCGATAGTATTTCGTCGCGCGTCTTGTCCATCGCCTCAAGCGCCTTGGTGAAAGGCTCGTAGCCGAGGGGTTCCAGAACGATGTCGGGATCGGCGTTCGCGGCATTACGCGGATAGACGACTATCGCGCGCAATGAGCCGCTATAGGGACCAAACTCCCGCTCGACTTCACGCGTGTGCGCCACGGCGATGAAATTGATCGTGCCTTGGGCGAGTTGAGGAAGCACGCCCGGTTCGTCGAACACGAGCACCTGGTCCTTGTGGTGGGCGAAATCAGGCTCATTCAAGATCTGGCTCAGAAACGCGACTGCTTCCTCAACCGAGTCAGCCGTGATAATCAGGGGCTCGGAGCTACCCTTCGACAAAAACGACTTCATCCGGCTGCGCCAGACATCGTTCGCTGTGCTGAAAAGCGAAGAATGGAGAGGGGGGGTCGCAACGTTGGCCCAGTCAGCCCAGCACTTTTCGAGAGTGCGCACGCCACTCGACGGCCGCGCGGTCTGGTTGGCAAACCAAGTCTGCGCAGCGATGGAAGTTTCCATCCATTGTTCGAGATCGCTGGCGTCGTAGCCGCGAACGTCCTTCCAGAGCTTCTTCGCCTTCATCTCGGCTACCCAACCAGCCTTTCCGGGCCAGCGCCTCGGTGTAACAAACACGAAGGTGATGTTCAGACGGTCGGCTTGCTTCGTGGCCTTCACGCTTTTCGAGAAATCGCCGTCCGCCTTCGTCTTGATGTCCGCATTGACGCCGAACTCCCAGCCTGACGTCCCGGCAGGAATCCATGGCGTTCCGGAACTAGCTTCAACGTAGCCGTCCCAACCGGGGCGCTCTGCGTCGTCGTTGCCCGGGAAGTCAACCTTCTGCAGGTCGTGCCCGGTAGAGTTGACGAGCGTACGAAGCAACACCGACAGCCGAGTGCGCGCCAAGATCGTCGTCGAAAACCAATTAACAATGTCGTTCGCTTGGATGCCGAGGAAGGGTGTCACGTAGGCACGCGCGCTTGCGGCAGCGCCTCCAGCCTTGACCACATGCCTATCATACGCGCTCTGAAGATCGAGGATTTCTCTGGTGGGCACACCAAAGGCACGCTCTAGCCGCGCGGCCATGTCGGGCGTCGCGGAGACCTTTGCATTGAGAAAATTCGAAACACCCGGACGGCTAATACCGACGAGCTTGGCTGCGTCCGTAACCGACACGTTGCGAGGCCTCAGGATGTTTTCCCGGACCCAAGGGCCCGGATGAAAGGGGGGCGATTCGTCTACCATGGCTCAGGCATAGCATTTCCGTAATGTGTAAGGCAACACATTACATCTGAAAGCTATAGCGAGGGATACAGTCGCTGATATGGAATCGAGCGTTTGCTTCTCGTAGAGGGGGTGATTGCGCCCTGCGGTGCCATGAAAGCCGAACGACCGCTCCTTAGTCCGATCCAACGCAGACTGTCGGCAGACGGCCCAAACCCAACGTCTGAGCAGTGGTTCGGCGATAACGGCGCTTTGCTGATGTTGAGCGACGTCAGCTTTCGCCCAAACCGCATCAGCCCTCACACCACCAACCTCCCCTGCTCCACCTCCTCGGCATTAGGATCGCCCGGCGCCGTCGCCCAGGCCAGCTCCACCAGCGTCACCGTCCGCCGTCCGACGCCGTCGAGCTGGCAGACGATCAGGCCCTGCTCCTCGATATAGGTCAGCAGGCGCCGGGCGCGGCGTAGCGAGTGCGAGCCGTAGGCACGGGCGATCGCCGCGTCGCTCGGGCAGGGCCAGCCCTCCTTGGCGGCGCGGGCGATCATCATGAACACGCCTTGCATATCCTCGGGCAGCAGCGAGGCGCGCGCCGAGATGTCCTGCCAGGCGTCGTCGCCGGCCATGTCGGAGCCGAGGCCGGCGCGGGCGCGGGTCAGCATGCGGCGGAACCCGGGCAGGTCCGGCACGACCGAGGCGAGGCCCTCGATGCGGCAGCGGACGACGAACTCCTGATAGAGCACGCCGATGACGCGGAAGCCGGCATCGGGCTGCGCCAAGAGGCGGCTGATGGTGTCGTGACTGCGAGCAGCGCGGCATTCGCGGCCGGCTACGAAAGCGGGATGCCGAAGAGGCGAGAGGCAGAACCTTGGCCCCGCAGCATGAGCAGGCCGTGAGCAGCGATGAACCCGGCGAAGGTCATCCTCAGGAGGCTAATCTTACTGAGTCAGAAAGTCGCGGCTGCAAGGGGATTCGCGCTGGTCGCGGATTTGTTAGGGTGCTGCTTCGTGATCAGGGAAGC